>JACQGE010000061.1 GCA_016199675.1 Acidobacteriota bacterium
CTCAAGATTAATCCCTGGGGCGGAGGCAGCAATGATGTGAACGTGGATCCGGTATCCAGTAACGGGAAGGTTCATTTCGGTCGAGATGCCACGGCCTCCACCTGGACCTTCGAAAGCGGCAACGTCGGCATCGGCACCACCAACCCCACCCAAAAACTCGATGTCAACGGCACCGTCAAAGCCACCGCCTTTTCCGGCGACGGCTCCGGGCTGACGGGTGTGCCGCAACTGGGTGCGATGAACACTTTTACGTCCCCGCTCACCACCACGGTCTCTTCCGGCAACGCGATTACCGGGACCTCTTCGGACGCCAGCGGCCGGGGCGTCCGAGGCCTCGCCACGGCCGGTACCGTCACCACCTACGGAGTCGAAGGACGGAGTGCCAGCACCTCTGGCGGGGGCGTCTTCGGCTTCGCTAGTTCCACGACCGGTGGCGCCTACGGCGGCCACTTCCAGAGCGAAAGCGTCGCCGGCACGGGTGTCTTCGGCAGGGCCGCGCACCCCTTCGGCACCACCTACGGTGTCTATGGCCAGGTTCCCAGCACTAGTGGCTACGGCGTCTTCGGCCAGGCCACGGCTGGCAGCGGCACACCACCTACGGCGGCTGGTTCCAGAGCGCCAGCACGAGCGGCACGGGCGTCTTCGGCGATGCCACGGCTGACAGCGGGACCAATTTCGGCGTCTGGGGCCAGAGCCGCAGCGGCACAGGCGTCCACGGCCGGGCCTCGGCCAACACCGGCCTCACCTACGGCGGCTATTTCGAGAGCTCCAGCCCCGCCGGCACGGGCGTCTTCGGCGAGGCCACGGCCACCGTCGGCAGCAACTACGGCGTCTATGGCCAGAGCGCCAGCATCAGCGGCCTGGGCGTCTTCGGCAGGGCCACGGCCACCAGCGGCATCAACTATGGAGGCCGGTTCGAGACTGCCAGCACTGACGGTCGGGGCGTCTTCGGCTCGGCCACGGCCACTAGTGGCTTCACCCATGGCGGCTGGTTCCAGAACGCCAGCACCAGCGGCACGGGCGTCTTAGGTTTTGCCACGGCCAACACCGGCACCACCTACGGCGTGTACGGCGCAGCCGCCAGTTCCAGCGGCTTCGGCGTCTATTCCGATGGCAACGCCCACGTGCAAGGCAATCTCACCGTCAGCGGCTCGGTCACGGCTGTCTCGGTGGTCGAGACCAGCTCCCGCCGGTTCAAGACCAACATTCAGCCGCTCGAAGGATCCCTGGACGAAATTCTCCGCCTGCGCGGCGTTTCCTACGACTGGAAGGCAGATGGCAAACACGACATCGGGCTAATCGCCGAGGAAGTAGGGGAAGTCATTCCCGAAGTCGTGGCATACGAAGACAACGGCGTGGACGCCAAGGGGGTGGACTACGCCCGCCTAGTCGCTGTGCTGATCGAGGCGGTCAAAGAGCAACAAGCCCAAATCCGACAATTGCAGTCGGAAGTGGAAGGCCTGAAAACACGCATTGGGGCGGAGGTGAGCCAGTTGGAGCCACGACAGTAATGGGGCGGCCACCCTGCTCCGCCTCTATATGCGGGCAGGTGCGCATCCGTGCCCTGCATGTGACGAGAGGGGCTATTTGATATAAAAAGGTACGCGGGCTTATAGCGCCGCTGCGCCGCTGACGACCTCGATGAGTTCCTTGGTGATGGTGGCTTGGCGGATGCGGTTCATAGTCAGTGTGAGGTTTTCGATCATCTCGCCCGCGTTGTTGGTCGCCGAATCCATCGCCGTCATGCGGGCGGCGTGTTCGGCGGCGGCGGACTCCAGCAAGGCTCTGAAAATCAATAGCTCCACATACTTGGGCAACAGGCTGTTATAAATCTCCTGAGGCGGCTGCTCATAAATATAATCCACTTTTAAAAAAGCTGCGGCCCGCTCTGGAGGAGGTTGAAAGCCCCGCAGCGGCAACAAGCGTTTCTCTACCACTCGCTGGGAAAGCATGCTCTTAAACTCGTTATAGATGAGATAGACTCCGTCAATATTGCCTTCCGAATACGAAGCGATAACATCAGAGCTGATTTCGCGAGCATGATGGAAGTCCAGGCGCGAGAAAATATTGACAAACTCCTGATGCATGTTTGCGGAACGCCGCCGAAAATAGTCCCGCGCTTTTCGACCTACGAAAACCAGATCTACTACTTGGTTCCTGTGTTCCTCGAGGAACCGTTCCGCAGCTCGAGCAATGTTCGTATTAAAAGCGCCGCAAAGTCCCCTGTCGCCCGTCAGCACCAAAACCCGGATTCGCTCCTCCGCTCGCTGGGCCAGCAAAGGATGCTGGGGCGATTCCATGCGCGCCACCAGGCTTTCCAGTACTTCCTGCAACAAGTTTGCATAAGGACGGGCTTCGAAGGCGCGTTCCTGCGCCCGGCGGAGCCGGGCCGCGGAAATCATTTTCATGGCCTTCGTAATTTGTTGTGTAGAGCGCACCGAGCGAATCCGCCGGCGCATATCAATCAAGCTTGGCATGATTTTTGTTCAGGTCTGCCACCGACTGAAGTTCAGTGAGCCGCTGCCCCCATAGGAGTAGGTGTCGCTGACTTGCGCTGGGTCGCGAATCGTTCTTTGCATTCCTTAATGACTTGATCGAACTCCTGGCGCAAGGTGTCATCCAGTTGCTTCTTCTCCATCAACTTCTGCAAAAGTGAGGGATGTCGAGTATCCACAAACTGGTAGAGTTCGCTCTCGAAGCGCCGCACTTCTTCTACGGGAAGGTCGTCCACATAACCGCGTGTGCCCGCATAAATGGACAAAACTTGCTTGGCAACAGGGAGGGGGCTGTATTGGTCTTGTTTCAGTAACTCTGTCAAGCGTTCCCCTCGAGCCAATAGCGCTTGGGTGGCCTTGTCTAGATCGGAACCGAATTGGGCAAAAGCAGCGAGTTCGCGATACTGGGCTAATTCCAGGCGGAGAGTTCCGGCAATCTGCTTCATAGCTTTGATCTGGGCGTTGCCGCCGACGCGAGAAACGGAAAGCCCCACGTTAATCGCCGGCCGGATGCCAGAGTTAAACAGGTCCGTTTCCAAATAGATTTGCCCATCTGTAATGGAGATCACATTCGTAGGAATGTAAGCAGAAACGTCTCCTGCCTGCGTTTCAATGATAGGCAACGCGGTCAGTGAACCCGCGCCGTTCTCGTCGCTCAATTTGGCGGCGCGTTCCAGAAGTCGGGAATGCAGATAAAAAACATCTCCGGGATAAGCTTCACGGCCTGGGGGGCGTCGCAGCAGAAGAGAAATTTCCCGATAAGCCGCAGCGTGTTTGGACAAATCATCGTAAATGCACAGAGCGTGCTTCCCGGCATCACGGAAGTATTCACCAATCGCGCAACCGGAGTAGGGAGCCAGGTATTGCATCGGCGCCGGATCGCTGGCCGAAGCCACAACAACGATAGTATATTCCATAGCCCCGTAATCCTCCAGGGTCTTCACCACCTGAGCAACCGTCGAACGTTTCTGGCCAATTGCCACGTAGATCGCAATGACGTCCTGTCCCTTCTGATTGATGATGGTATCCAACCCCACCGCCGTTTTTCCCGTTTGCCGATCTCCGATGATCAGTTCGCGCTGCCCTCGTCCAATGGGGATCATGGCGTCAATCGCTTTTAAGCCTGTTTGCAGAGGTTCTCTGACTGGCATGCGGTCGATAACTCCGGGAGCGATGCGTTCCACAGGGTTGGAGCGGTCGGTTAGAATGGGGCCTTTTTCATCGAGTGGGCGACCCAGCGCATCTACGACTCGCCCAACCATAGCTTCTCCTACTGGGAGCGACATGATTTTTCCAGTCCGTTTTACCAGATCGCCTTCTTTGATCGCGGTATACTCTCCCAACAGCACAGTGCCGACTTGATCTTCCTCCAGGTTCATGGCGATTCCGGTGACGCCGTGGGGAAGTTCCAGTAACTCGCCTGCCATGACTTTTTCCAGCCCGTAAACGCGGGCAATCCCGTCTCCGACAGAGATGACCGAACCGACTTCGGCTACGTTTATCACCGTATCGAAGTTCTCAATCTGTTGGCGGATAATCTTACTAATTTCGTCTGCTTTGATCTGTGCCATGTTGACTCCTTACAAGGAAATTAGTGGTTTCATTCGCTCACTAAGTCAGTGCGGAGACGCTCCAGTTGCCCGCGAACCGATCCGTCATAAATTGTGCTGCCAACGCGTGCCGTCACTCCCCCAATCAGTGTCGGATCTAGAGCCAGTTTTATCCGTACCTGTTTGCCCATTTTACTTTCTAGCGCTGTCGCCAGTCCTTGTCTTTCATCGTCCGCGAGTGGACGAGCCGTTGTTACCTCTGCAACAACGATTCCGAGACGCTCATCCAGCAAAATCGTGAAAGCTTCCGTAATATCGAGCAGCCAATTCATCCGCCCATGTTGAATGACGACATTCAAAAAATTTTTTGTCAAGGGAGCCAGGCTCAGATCGGCAGCCAACTTGGACAAAACCGCCTGTTTTTTAACGGTAGAAACTGCCGGAGTAGAAAATATGATCTGCAGTTCTCCGTTCCTTTTCAATAGATCGGCAAACTCAGATAACTGGGCAGCGATTGCCCGAGGTTCTTGACCGGCTTGAGTTGCAGCGGGTCCTGTGACGACATCTACCAGAGCCCGGGCATAACGCAATGCTATAGCAGAAGGCATGGGCTAGTGTGCTCCCCGGCGGGTAGGCGGTAAATTACTGTCGGAAGGCGCTGTAGAGGAGTTGGATGAGCGTTGTTTTGAGTCTCCGTGGAGATCCTCCAGGAAAGAGCGGAAGATTCGCTTTTCCGCTTGGGGTGTAATCGTTTCCCGGATTCGTTTCTCGGCTAATTCAATAGCTAGATCCGCCGTGTAGATTCTCAACTCCCTCCGCGCCGCCTTGGCGGCAGCAGCAATCTCCTGCTCGGCTGTTTTTACGATTTTATCAGCATCTGCCGTGGCTATTCCTTCCATGCGGGCCCGTTCCGCCGCTGCTTCTTCCAATGAGCTACGGCGGAGTTCCTGAATTTCTTCGCTCAGCCGTTGCAGTTTGTCTTCAATATGAGACAGTCGCTGAGTGGCTTCTGCCATCGCCTGCGCCGAATTTTCCATCTCTTGCTGAATCGCCTTGGCGCGCAGGTCGAAGAAGGGAACCATGTATCTTTTCCCCAGGTATCCAATGCCTCCCAGAATCAAGGCAAAGTTAAACCAATGAAAAATGATCTCCAGCGCTCCTTCCTCCTCCTCCGGTTGCCCGTGTTCTTCTGTTTCGGCCTGCTCGGCAGAAACAGATTCTGATTCCGCTGGCGGATTTTCCTGCGCAAACGCGACATTGGATTCCCCGAGCAATTTGAGTTGGGCGCTTAAGCTCCACAACATTGCGAGCGTTACCACAGAAACAATAATGTTCCAAGGAAATGAAAACTTCTTGGCCATGATTAGCGTGCACCCTCCGGCCCTTGGGCTGCATGAGGCGATGTGAGCCCTGGGGCAGGTTCCAGAATCGCTTGCAGAATGGACTGGGCTAGCGCCCCGCTCTCCGACGCCAAGCGTTGTTTGGCATCACTCACTTCTGTTGCGAGTTCCTGCTTGGCTCGCAATACCGTTTCTTCTGCGCGTTGGCGCGCTTGACGGACAATCTCTGTCCGGCGTTCCAGGGCCAGTTGCCGCTCCTGCGCCTGCTGAAGATAAAGTTCAGCCCGAGCAGTTCGTAGGGCCTCTTCGTATTCCGCGGTTTTCTGTTCTGCGATTTTCAGATTTCTTTCGGCGATTTCTCGCCTGCCTCCAGTGATCTGGTAGCGCTCTCGTAGCGTTTTTTCTAAAGGGCCGAGGAAGACACGCGTTGTATAGAAATACAGAATCCATACCAGAAAAAAAGTTGGTAGTGCTTGCAATAGAATTCTTTCCAACGCGAGAAGCGGTTCCATAATAATCCACCCGTTACCTTATTGGATAGGAATTCAAAACTTCCCACACTAGCATACGCTTGAAGGATTGTCAATTAAAGGGGTGGAGAGATGTTGCACGGTCCTCCACAACGTTTCTCAACCAGATTATAAACCAGTCTTACCTCGATTCCATGGTTATGTTAGCCTGGAAACGGGCTTGCTCCACCGGGCTTTGAACGGAGACCAAAGAGCGAATCTTCCATGCCAGAACTGCCAGAAGTGGAAACCATTGTCCGCACTCTCAGGCCGCTGGTTGCTGGGCGGAGGATTCTTGGGGTGGAATTTTGCGGCGCCGAGGGAAAAGACTGGATACCCCCTGCGATTTTGCGCATTCTTGTGGATACTCCTCAGGAGTTTTGCCAGACGGTTTGTGGCGCATGGGTTGAAGATTTGGATCGCTACGGAAAAAACATTGTATTTCACCTTCGTTTGCGCGGCGGAAAGAGGGGATCGCTGGCTCTTTGGGTCCACCTGGGAATGACAGGAAGGCTCACGTGCGAGAACACAGCCGAGCCTCGAACCAAGCACACGCACCTGATTTTAAGCTTCGATGAACCTGGCCTATGGCTCCATTATGCCGATATCCGTCAGTTTGGCCGTTTGCGTTTGATGAATGGCAGTAGTGACGAAGAGCGCAAATTGGGGCCGGATCCCTTAGAAATCTCTTTCCAGGAATTTCGAGAACGGTTACGGCGGCGCCAAGCCATGCTAAAGAGTCTCTTACTTGACCAGCATTTCCTGCGGGGCATGGGAAATATCTATGCCGATGAAAGCCTGTTTTGCGCGGGGCTTCATCCTCGCTTCCATGCTGCCAGACTCAACCGGAAACAAACCCTCACGCTTTACCGGAAAATTCAAAAAACCCTCCGCACAGCGATCCAGTTTCGTGGCTCTTCGATCTCCGACTATGTGGACGCGCAAGGCCTTCCCGGCAGTTTTCAGATGCACCACCACGTATACCGGCGGACTGGACAGCCGTGCTTTCGTTGTGGAACGAGAATTCGCAAAATCCAGGTTGCTAGCCGCAGTACGCATTTCTGTCCGCGCTGCCAGCGAGCAACTGCCACGGCGCGAAACGGTTTTGGGGGGAGGGCATCACAATGAGCCGATGGGCCATCGGCGTGGATCTGGGTGGAACAAACCTCCGCATCGCAGCGATTGATGAGGCTGGGAAAATCCTGGAAAAGGTCTCTTTGCCTACCCGAACCCGCCAAGGACCTGCAGCAGTGGTCCGCGAGATATGTCAGGCGGTCGGAGAATTGATCCATAAGTTTGAGGCGATGGAAGGAGGAATTGGCATTGGCGTGCCGGGCATCCTGTATCTGGAGAAGGGAATTTTGAAGCAATCCCCGAATCTGCCGGGCTGGGAAAATTACCCCGTGCGCGATGAAATCGAGTCTAAGCTCCGATTGCGCGTTTGCCTGGAGAATGATGCCAATGCGGCTGCCCTCGGTGAAAAGTGGCTGGGAATCGGTCGGAACTTTCAGAGCCTTTGTATGCTGACTCTAGGCACCGGTGTCGGTGGCGGATTAGTTCTCGAAGGCAAAATCTGGCACGGTTTCTTAGGCATGGCAGGCGAACTGGGACACATCGTGGTAGCGGAAGATGGACTTCCGTGTCCGTGTGGAGGCCGGGGGTGCTTGGAAACAGAGGCCTCGGCCACGGCGATTGTGCGTAAAGCGCAGGAAGTCCTGGCCGCCGGACGCAGCAGCGAGCTTATGAAGTTTCAGCAAGACGGCGGGGAACTTACAGCCCATGTCGTCTATGAAATCGCCAAAAAGGGAGATACCGCTTGCCAGGAGATTTTTGAATCTGTGGGACGGTATCTGGGAATCGGAATTGCCGATTTGATAAATACACTGAACCTGCCACTTTATGTAATTGGCGGGGGAGCAGCCGAGGCCTGGGATTTGTTTTCCCCAGTTCTATTCGAGCATGTTCGCCAACACTCTTATATTTTTTGCGAGGGAAGTACCAGAATTGAAAGGTCTGTTCTAAAAGGTGACGCGGGCCTTTATGGAGCGGCATATTTGGGTTTGAACGGCGCAGTTACCGCGCCATCCTGAATCATGAAAGCTCCTTCTGCAGAAGACCCAGCGAGCAAACTCATCTTGTTTGGTGCACAATAGGGGTTGTGCTCAATTTTTCTCCCGCTTTAGCCGTTGACGGTCGGGAGGTGGGAAGAAAAAAACCATGCCAAAGTTTCTCTCAGTGGCGCGTGCCAGCGACCTGCGACCCGGCGAAGGCAAACTGATCATGGTAAGAGATAAACCGATGGCACTGTTCAATGTGGATGGAAAATTTTACGCGATCAATTACATTTGCCCGCATATGGGCGGCCCGCTGGGGGAAGGGAAAGTGGATGGGTTCGTGGTGAGTTGCCCCTGGCATGGATGGACCTTCGATGTGCGCACGGGGCTGGCCGATCACCCCGGCGGCCATTCGGTGAGCGCCTATGAGGTTCTCGTCGAGGGTGATGAGGTCAAAATCGGCTGGCTGAAGGAACCGGAAACACCATAGCTCGCGTTTCGCTAACAACATAACAATGTCATCTGCTCGCTGGGCATATCTGGAAAACTGTATGCGGCAGTTCGGAGACCTGCCGCCAGAAGTGTTTTTTAAGGAAGATTTGCTGCGCGTCGGCCTTTCTTTAGGCTCCGTGGATTCTGCCGACAATCCATACCAGAAGAAATCGTATTTCATTTTTTCTTTTGACCGCACTCCCATTCAGGAGATGCACCAGCGGGAGAATCTGCGCGCTCCTGAAGAGATTGCCCTGATCGGCGGCCCACACAATCTGCGCCGCACCATCGTGTCGGTGCGCCTCAACCCGGCTTCTCCTTACCACCTGGAACAAGATCAAGACGGGTATTTATTGCGACTGGAAGGCGAAACCCTCTGCCGCGTCGAATTCCCTCCAGAACCGCAACACTACCGCAGAACGTTGCGCAACGGGAAGGCGGTTTCCGAGATTGCTCCGTGTATCGAGTGGGGCTACTTGATTTATCTGACGGTGTTCCGGCGCTGCCAGTACGTCGGGTCGGATCAGGAATGCCGTTTTTGCGACATCAATGCGAACTTTGACCAGCAGCGGTCGGCGGGAATGCCCTATACGACGGTTAAATCCCTGGAAGAAATTCTGGAAGCGCTGGAGATTATCGCCGAGTCCGATACTCGCAGCCAAGCTTATACCCTCACCGGCGGGAGCATTACCTCGACTTTGCGCGGGAAGTCGGAAGCCGATTTTTACGCCGAGTATGCGGAAGCCATCGAAAACCGTTTTCCGGGGAAATGGATCGGAAAGGCAGTTGTGCAGGCTTTGCCAAAAGAAGAACTCCAGAAGTTTCGGGAGGCTGGGATTCGCATCTATCATCCCAACTATGAAGTTTGGGATCCGCGCCTGTTTGCGTTACTGTGCCCCGGCAAGGACCAATATATTGGCCGCCAAAACTGGATTGACCGGATTTTGGCAGCGGCCGACATTTTCGGCCCTCCCTGTGTGATCCCGAACTTTGTGGCCGGAGTCGAGATGTCCCGACCGTACGGTTTTACATCAGTGGAAGAAGCGATTCATTCAACGGCGGAGGGGTTGGAATTTTTCATGTCTCAGGGAATCGCCCCTCGTTTTACGACATGGTGTCCGGAGCCATTGAGCAATCTGGGTTCGCAAGAACCCGCCCCCTTGGAGTATCACCTCCGCCTGCTGCAAGTTTATCGGGGCACGCTGGCGAAATATCGCCTGAACCCGCCTCCAGGTTACGGACCCTCGGGAGCAGGACAGGCTGTATTTTCTGTATCATCTTTTATGGATGTCCTGCCTCACCTTTCGCCTATGCCCTTGGCAATCTCATGAATCCATTTCCTGTTCGCGTCTCGGCAGTATCATATCTCAACGCGGTGCCGCTAGTATGGGGGCTGATTCACGGGCCTTCGCGAGACCAGTTTCAAGTGGATTTTACCGTGCCTGCCGGATGTGCGGACGCCTTGCGAAACAAGCAAGCCGATGCAGGAATCATTCCCTCTATTGAATATCAGCGAATCCCTGATCTGAAAATTGTTCCTGGGCTTTCGATCTCTTCGGCAGGGCCGGTTCGCAGTGTTCTGCTGATTTCGCAGTTCCCGATCCAGAAAATCCGCAGCTTGGCGCTGGATACTTCTTCGCGCACCTCCGCTTGCCTGGCTCAGATTCTATTGCAGCGACATTACCAGATTGCGCCCCGCCTGGAACCAGAGGCTCCGAATTTGAAGACCATGCTCAGCCGTTGCGATGCCGCCCTGATGATTGGCGATCCTGCGCTGGCCTCCGATTTTCCTGGCCTGAAGGTCTATGACCTGGCCGAAGAGTGGCGGGCGATGACGGGATTGCCGTTCGTATTTGCCGTTTGGGGCGTGCGGAAGGACGCTGCCTCGCCGACTTTAGTGAAACATTTCCAGCAGGCCGCCGGCTATGCGTTGGAGCACATGGAAGAGATCGCTCGATCTGAGGCGAAACGGACCGGATTGCCTTGTTCGCTGATTCGAGAATACTTGACGAAAAACATTGATTTTTCCTTGAGCGAGAAGAACCTGGAAGGCTTGCAGCTCTTTTACCGGCTGGCGCAGGAATCGGGGTTGACCAACGGGACAAAGCCCCTGGAATTTGTCTCCTGAAGCATTTTAGCTCGTAGTGTAAAGCGGCGACATTAATGTACGCTAATAACGCTAACTGGAGGGCGAGGATTTTATGGGAGTACAACCTCTACGCTGATGGGATAAACAGCCTTTTCAAGGAGTTCGCCTTCTGGTCCTTTAAGGAATAGTCTGAGCAAGTAGTCACCAGCCTCACCAACTGGAAAATTATTAACGTAGGCTGTATTGCGATGGAATTTGTGTTCCATCTTGAACGATAAAGAGATATTGAAAGATTCCTTACCGCTTGGTGTCAATAACTGAACTACTTGCTCAAATCCCTTGTTCTCATCATCAGGCAACTTTCTCCAAAGGCTAAAGGCGCACCAACGAATCGGAATGGTAGGCTCTTTGACAAGGTAGCCCGGACCCTGGGGAACATCGGCTGGTCCGTCGATCTTTGGAATTTTGGTAGCTGTAAAACCCTGAAAAATTCCAATCAATGAAGCTGACGAATCCACATAGTCAAGTGCGACCCGCTCGCATGGCACAAACAAGACTAAAGATGGCATTTGTCAGCTCGCTATTGCAAACTGATATTGATCGCTTACATCTCCGCGAGTAAATTCCAAGTCCCGTGAGCCTATGCTGCTAACGGAGAACCCTTGAAGCCGATAATTCAGACCGGAATCGTATAATTGCTGTTCTGCATTCCAGCCGATTGGGGGTTGTCCGAAGAACCAGGGGGCACCTTGGAGTATCCAAATATTCCTTAATTCCTCGTGGGTACGATCGGCATCGTCATTTCCAAACTCAGTCCCGCAACAAAGACAAATATGGTAATCCCTTGGCGGATAGGAAAGGGCCGGATACATACATACTGGGCATCTGTAATTCATAAGTTCACTCTGCCACATTCGAAGAGAAAAAATCCAGCATTCCCTCCGTGATTCGCTATCGTTGAGGCGTTTACAGGATAGAAGGTACGAACGAACACCGGCACGAGGGATGCCACCCCAAAATGTATCGAAACGAAATCAAATCGAACGCGGTCATTTCCGTTTGGCCTTGTGCACTCGTGGGTTGCAGCCATCATCGGCCCAAACATAAACTGGTCAGCCATTCGCTCGTAGTCAAACTCATCAAATGCACCGAACTTATGTCCGTGCTTTGCGAAATGCGTTGCTCGTTCGTATGGGTTCTGAAAGGGCACGGAACTGCAGATAATAGCACGGAGCCGTTTGAGAAATCATCACCTGTGCCCTGAAAAGCATGAAGGCGAAAACAGCAGAGGGGGAAAATCCCCCTGGATAATTTCAGGAGCGCTAAGGATGATTCCTAGCATTTCTTCCGGCTTCTGTGCTGCTGTTTATTTTCCCGGTCAGTTAACATTCCTTTGCCCGTCCTGCTCCTACTAGTAACCTGATTCCAAGTGAGCCATTTCCCGCTAATGTTCTCCATTACCCAAATAAATCGCTGAAGTTCGACTTGCGATTGTTGGACCGAAATCTTTGCCCATCCAACTATCCATGTGTCAAGTATATTATTGCCCTTAAAAGCCCCGGCGTCCCCGGATGCGGCCCATGCCGGGGGTAAGGCCTTCATAGTGGCGCATAACCAAGTGGGCCTCGATTTTGCTGACAGTGTCCATAGCCACACCGACCACAATCAGCAGGGAAGTGCCTCCAAAATAGAAACTGACTCCCAATCCATCCAGGAACGCCCGAGGAAAGTTTTCGTCAATCCACCCTCCCACCAAGGGGAGATGATGTAGGTGAATTCCCGAGATCATCCACTCCGGCACCAGCGACACCAAAGCGAGATAGCAACCCCCCATCAGAGTCAGCCGCGTAAGGATGGTATTCAAGTGTTCAGCGGTGTTTTTCCCGGGCCGGATGCCAGGGATGAAGCCGCCATATCGCCGGATATTGTCAGCGATATCATTGGGGTTGAAGATGATGGAGACGTAGAAGTAAGCAAAGAAAATAATTCCGGCGACATAAAGAAGCGTATAAAGGGGTTCTCCCCAACTAAGGGATTGGAACAAGCTTTGCATCCGGGGAGAAGTCGTCCGCCCCATCAAAGCAATGGTTTGCGGGAAGGTCAGAATCGAGGAGGCGAAGATCACCGGCATCACGCCACCCGCGTTCACCCGAATGGGGAGGTGAG
>JACQGE010000007.1 GCA_016199675.1 Acidobacteriota bacterium
CCACAGGGTCGTCGAGTTCACAACAGGAGTTTCCGCTGCGATCACAATCTCGTGGGCAAAGATCAAGTTATTGGCGGTGATGAGCGCAATTTCATAAGGCTCTCCTGGAGTCCACGGGTAGGGGATGGTCACGACTGCTCGCCCCAGTCGAGAAATGGTTGGCGAAGGTGTTACCTCAAACTCCCAACTGGCGCGGTTCAAGAAGCCGACCTGCACCTGAGCGATGGTCGCCGGCTCCGGGCCGGTATTGATCACGTGCGCTCTGATCTCGTCCGGGCGCAGCACAACACGCTCGAATTCCAGTTTCTCAATCGGGGCTGGCGCACCCAGATTCAGCCCGGTGCCGCGAACGAGAAACAAGTACAGGATTCCTCCCAGCAACACCACGGGCAGCAAGGCGCTGATCAAAACAATCGTCCTCGAAGCATTGGAAGGGCGTTTGTTTCCCGTTTCTTCCATGGCCGTTAGTCTGTCCTGTGCTGTGAGATGATTTGTTTTTCTTCGACGACGTCAAACCAGCCCATCAACCCCAGCTCCATGTGTTCGGTAACGTGACACTGGAACATGTAAGGGCCAGGGTAGTCATACTGAAATTCCAGTATTGCCCGCTCGGCGATGCTGAGAGTTTTGACATCGGTATATTCGGTCGGCGTCAGCGTGGTGCCGGAAGGAAATAGCCGGTAGAGATTTCCGTGGATGTGCGGCACCATCGCCTCTTCAAAGATGTTCATTACGTACATCCGCACCGGCTCACCCAGCTTCAAGGGGATCGGATTGTCGGCGTATTGAAAGGCGCGGCCGTTCCAGGTATAGAAATCCGCTTCGCCGTCCCGATCCACGTCGAAGGCGCTCATCACCATCGCCAATTCGCGCATGGGCGGGCGGCCTTCTTTGGGGTCAATGATCAACATCCCATAGAGACCGTTGTGAATGTGTTGCGAGGTGGGCATCGCGTGGCAGTGGTAAGGCATGATGCCGTAGGGCTGGGCAACAAACTCATAGGTAAAGCTGCCCCCTGGCGGCACCAGCTCAAAAACGCCGTCTGCATGTGAGGGATGAATGCCATGAAAGTGGATTGTGTGAGGTACCTTACCTTTGTTCACCAAGGTAATCCGCAACAGGTCGCCTTCCGTGGCTCGCAATACCGGGCCCGGCACAGTGCCGTTGATGGTCCAGGCGGGCATTTCCACTCCAGGGGCTACCTCGTGCGGCACATCCTCCTCAAGGACGAGGGTGAACTCTCGCACCCCGTTTGGAGCCGGCTGTGGTGGTGGCGGCATGGGATCGTAAACTTGGCTCGGATTGAACTTTCGTCCGGAGGGATGCCGGTATTGATAGCTGTCGCTTCCCTTCGTCGGCGGCTGGTGCTGGGCGTGCTGAGCCTGCACAGCTTCTGTCGCGGACTGAGGGAGAAGCGCCGGCTCTCCCTGTGGCTTTCCAGCCATTAACCAGAGTGCCGTTCCTAACGTTGCGGAACAGAGAACAAGAAGCCCGATTCGCCTCGGTCCTGCCATAAGCCGCCTCCCTCGATGTTAGACCCGCCAACCAATAAATGTTAATTATGATTAACGTTAGTAATTAATACAACTAAATTAGCGGACTGTCAAGAGGCGTTTTTTCATTATGCCTGCTGATTTTGTTGAATTACAGCAATTCGCGTTTGAGGCGGGGATCTAAGTAATCGCGCAGGGCATCCCCCAGAAAATTGAAGGCCAGCACGGCCAGCATTACGCTCAAGGCGGGAAACACAATCAGGTGCGGCGCGTCGAAGATGTGGTTGCGACCATCGCTCAGCATCCCGCCCCAACTGGGGGCCGGGGCTGGAATGCCTAATCCCAGGAAACTCAGCGTGGCTTCGGAAAGAATGACCCCAGCCAGACCAATGGCCGACTGCACGATGACGGGCGCGGTGATGTTGGGCCAGATGTGGACAATCAACAGCCTCCAAGAGGGGGTTCCCAGGGCGCGCGCCGCTTGCACGTAATCCAGTTCCTTGACCTTCAGGATTTCGCCGCGCACCAGCCGCGCGTAACCGATCCAGCCTCCAATGGAAAGCGCCAGGATCAACTTTCCCATCCCCGGCCCCAGGAAAGCCACCAGGGCGAGCGCCAGCAGCACTCCGGGAAAAGCCAGCAAGGTGTTCATCACAATGATATTGAAGAAGCGGTCCAGAATCCCTCCATAGAATCCCGCCAGCGAGCCAATCAATGCGCCGATGAGCAATGAGATAGCCACCACGCTCATGCCGACCTGAACAGAAATCCTGGCTCCAAAGATGATGCGCGAAAGCTCATCGCGGCCCAACTCATCCGTGCCCAGCCAGTGGGCGAGGCTAGGGCCTTGGAGCCGGTTGGGCAGTTGCTGGGCGGAAGGGTTCTGTGGCGCCAGATAAGGGGCGGCCAGGGCGCAGATCAACAATAGTCCGATGATGAGCAGGCTGGTAACGGTCAATGGGTTCCATGCGACGGAATTTTTTCGCCCCAGGAGCATTTCTGCAGAATCCTAAGCCTCGCGGATGCGCGGGTCCACTACGGTATAGATCAAATCGGTCAGCAGGTTCACCACGATGTAGGTCACCGCGATCGCCAGGAAGCAGCCTTGCACCAGCGGATAATCACGGGAATTGATGGCCTGCAATGTCAGGCGTCCGATGCCCGGCCAGGAAAAGATCACTTCGGTTACAATGGCCCCGGACAGCAAAGCGCCTAGTTGAAGCCCTACGACTGTGGTCACTGGAATAAGGCTGTTCTGCAGGGCATGGCGGTAGAGCACTTTTCGCTCCGGCAGTCCTTTGGCCCGCGCCGTTCTCACGTAGTCCTGACGCAGTTCCTCCAGAAGCGAAGCGCGCACCATTCGGGTGAGGATGGCCGCCAGCGCCGAGCCTAGCGTGAGGGCTGGCAGGATCAGGTGAGGGAAAGTCCCGTAACCGGACACGGGCAGCCAGCCTAGCAAAATCGCAAAGATAAGGATCAGCACCGGCCCCAGCGCAAAGTTGGGAAAAGAAAGTCCAAGCAAACTCAAAAAACCCAGCAGGCGGTCGCGCCACTGCCCGCGATGGACAGCCGAGTGTACCCCGGCGGGGATTGCAAGGAACAGCGCCACCAGCAGCGCTGCCAGCGATAACTCTACGGTCGCTGGGTAACGGGCCAAAATGGTCTCCCTCACCGGGGAACCGAAACGAAAAGACTGGCCGAGGTCTCCCCGGAACAATCCTTTCCAATAACTCGCGTATTGCGTCAGCAAGGGGCGATCCAGTCCCAGGTCGTGCCGCAACTGTTCGACGTCCGCAGTGCGGGCCCCTTCACCTAACATTTGCTGCACGGGGTCACCAGGAACCAGATGAATCAGGAAAAACACCAGGCTGACCACCAAAAATATGACGGGGATGGCGTACAAAAGGCGGCTGACAAAATATCGGGCGGCGGCAACGATGAAAGCTCGCATGGGTGAAAACGGAATTGAGTATAACAAAGTGTGCCCCGGAACTGGCGGGGATGCCGGATCGAGAACCAAGGGTGGCTTTCTTTGCACCGTTCCCCTGAGAGCTAAGGCTCCGAGCAAGTCATCAGATTGTCCCCAAGCCGCGTGGTATACTAAAAAAACTCATATAACGAGGCGAAAAGATGCCTGATCCTCGAATGCGGCCAGCTTTTATCGTCGCGGTCAGCGTTGTTGTTCTGGCGCTGGTTGTGAGCCTGTTTGGGCTGACCTCTCTGAACCTTCCTTTCATTCGTCCCACTGGCTCGGCGGAAACGTTCCTGCTGTTTGCCCTGTCCACTTTTATCTTCCTGGGCCTGGTCATTTTCGGCTTTATCTTGTTTCGCAGCCTTTTGAAACTCCGCATGGAGAGGCGGGCTAACCTGCTCGGCTCGAAATTCAAGACCAAGCTGGTCTATGGGGCGCTGGGATTGTCCGTCTTGCCGGTCTGCTTTCTGTTTCTTTTCTCTTACAGTCTTCTCAACCGCACCTTGGACAAATGGTTCAGCCGTCCCTTCGAGAGGCTTAGTACGGATGCCCACCAAATAGTGGATGAAATCCAGGCCCTCGCTCAGACGAAAGCGGCGGCGGATGCTGAATTCTTGGCTCTGGAACTGAAGATCAATGCGGGCACACTGGACGATGCTCTCGCTCATCTGCAACAGGAGTTCGCCCCCCATTCGACTATCGCTCAGGGCGGTGAGCAGGGTCGAACCGTCCATCCATCTCGAAACGTGGACTATCTTGCAGTCCTGGGTCGCCAAGGTGAAATGCTGCTGGAACGCCATCTGCAAGCCGGCTGGCCGAATCTGGCCCTCAGTTTTGTGAAGCCGGAAACGCTCCAGAAGGAACAAACATCCTCCCGCTTGGTAGAACTCGGAGGGAACAGCTACGCTCTTGGCTGGGCGGCCTTGCAGTTTGGCCAGCAGGAAAGTGGTTTCCTAGTGGTCGGCAAGAAATTGCCGCCTTATATCTCCGAGGCTGCCTCCCGGCTTCGCCAGGAAAGTATCTTGTACGGCGAACTCAGCCAGGAGCGAAAGTTCCTGCGCAAGACCTACCTTTCAATCCTGTTGCTGCTAACGGTTATGATCCTTTTTATCGCCACCTGGTTCGCGTTATTCCTTTCGCGCCAGGTAACGATCCCGATTCAAGCTCTGGCCGAAGCCACCCACGAAGTTTCTCGCGGCAACCTGGCACACCGGGTGCAAATTCGCGCGGCAGACGAGTTGGGAATCCTGGTCCGCTCCTTCAACGAAATGACGGAGCAACTGGCTGCCGGGCGTGCCGCGCTGGAACAGTCCCGCAGCCATCTGGAAGGGGTCAATTTGGAGCTGGACCGCCGCCGGCGGCTCACCGAGGCCATTTTAGAGAGCATTCCTACGGGAGTGATCTCCGTATCCGATAACCAAGATATCCTCGGCGCCAACAGTTCTGCCCTGCGGGTGTTTGGCCAGGAACTGACAACGGCCGCCAACTTGTCGGCGCTATTTTCCCAAGAGGATTTGCGGGAGCTGACCTATTTGATGAAACGAGCGGCGCGCCTGGGACAGGTCACACGCCACATGGAAGTGAAATTGGAGGGTCGAACCCTAAACCTGGCCGTTACGATTGTAGCCCTGGCGGGGTCGCCACCAGGTTCCCCTCCCGGCGGGCATAGTTCGGGTTGGTTTGTGATCGTGATGGAGGATTTAAGCGAATTGCTACAAGCCCAAAAAGCCGCTGCCTGGGGTGAAGTCGCGCAGCGCGTAGCGCACGAAATCAAGAATCCGCTGACCCCTATCGCCCTGTCTGCCGACCGGCTGAATCTCTGGCTGGCGCGGCAGCAGAATTCCGGCGAGGATTCCCCGGAACTGAAGCGCGTGATTCAAGAATCCTGCTCGCTGATCCGACAAGAGGTGGAACAATTAAAGCAACTGGTGGATGAGTTCTCCCAACTCGCCCGTTTCCCGAAGGCCCAGCCGGTCCTCTCCAATTTGAACCAGATCGTGGAGAGCGCTTTGGCGTTGTTTAACGGGCGGTTGGACGGGGTTCGCGTGCAAACCCAACTGGCTGGAGACTTGCCCGCGGTTCCGGTGGACCCCGATCAGTTCCGCCGGGTCTTTGTCAACCTGATTGACAACGCGGCAGAAGCTATGGAGAGTTCTTTGGTCAAAGAACTGGCTCTAGCCACGCGGGCCGACCCACAACGGGAAGTTGTGGAAGTCGAGGTCACCGACACGGGTTGTGGGGTGTCCCCGGAAGATAAAGAGAAACTCTTTCTCCCCTATTTTTCCACCAAAGGGCGGGGCACGGGTCTGGGTCTGGCGATTGCGAGCCGAATTATTGCAGAACACAACGGGACTATTCGGGTCGAAAAGAACCAGCCGGTGGGCACACGATTCATCATTGAATTGCCCCTGCAAACCGCAGGATAAGCTCTCGGTTCACAACGAGCACTCCCATCACTCACGGCACAGCTCATGAAAGCGAATTTGCTGATTGTGGATGACGAACAAGGGATTCGGCAGTCCCTGTCGGCCATCTTGCAGGATGAAGGCTATAAGATTCTGGCCGTAGCCAGCGGAAAAGAGTGCCTGCGTGCGCTGGAAGATGACAGCTTCCAGTTGGTGCTCCTCGATGTGTGGCTGGAGGATGGTGACGGGCTGGAGGTGCTCCGCCAAATTCAAGAAAAGCATCCGGCAACGGTGGCTGTGATGATTTCCGGGCACGGAACTGTGGAAACGGCGGTCAAAGCCACCAAGCTCGGCGCTTTTGATTTCCTGGAGAAACCGCTCTCGATTGAAAAGACCTTGGTCGCGGTAAAAAACGCGCTGGAGCATCAGTCGCTGCTCGAGGAAAATCGCCAGCTTCGCCACCAACTGGAAGCCCGGCACCATATTATCGGGGAAAGCGTTCCCATGAAGGCCCTGCGGCAACAGCTCGCGCTGATGGCCCCCACCAACGGCCGCGTGTTGATCTATGGCGAAAGCGGAACGGGCAAGGAACTGGTGGCCCATGCCATCCACGGACAAAGTCTGCGGGCCGCGCAGCCGTTTGTGGAAGTCAACTGCGCTGCCATTCCGGAAGAGCTGATTGAGAGCGAATTGTTCGGACATCACAAGGGCAGTTTCACCGGGGCGACGGAGGATAAAACGGGGAAGTTCCAAAAAGCAGATGGAGGGACATTATTCCTCGACGAAGTCGGGGACATGAGCCTCAAAACCCAGGCCAAAGTCCTGCGGGTGCTTGAAGAACAGCGATTTGAACCGCTGGGATCCACGATTGCCGTCAGTGTGGATGTGCGCGTCATCGCGGCCACCAACAAGAGTCTGGAGGAAGAAATCGCGCGCGGCAATTTTCGGGAGGACCTTTTCTACCGTCTCAACGTAATTCCTTTTGTGGTCCCTCCCCTACGGGAGCGCGTGGAAGATATTCCGCTGCTGGCCAATCATTTTCTGCGGGAATTCGCCTCGGCCTATGGGCGCAAGCCCAAGGAACTGACTCCGGCGGCCCTGGAAGCCTTGCAGGCCTATAGCTGGCCGGGAAACGTGAGGGAACTCCGGAACCTGATCGAGCGAATTGTCATTCTGGCCCCTCAATCGGTCATTGACCGCCGGCATCTGCCCTCCTTGTTGCTTCGCAATCATCAACCGCGCAAAACCGTGACAGAATCCACCACCCTTCAACAGGCGCGCGCTGCCTATGAGAGAGACTTCATTTTGAAAAAGCTGGAAGAGAACCGGGGAAACATCACCCGGACGGCTGAAGTCCTGGGTCTGGAGCGCAGTCACCTTTACCGCAAGATGAAATCATTGGGGATCAATGTAAGCAGTTAGAAAATGGTTCCTGTAGAAAACTGGGTTCGACGGTGAAACTACTCCCCGACCATCCGGCGCCAGTCTAACTCTTTCAAGAACTCGGGATCGTTCCGCCATCGTTCCCGCACTTTCACATGCAGTTCCAGAAAGACTTTTTTTTCGAGCAGGCCTTCCAATTCCTGCCGGGCCAGCGTGCCGATGCGCTTCAACATCTGCCCGCCGGCGCCAATGACGATTCCCTTTTGTCCCTCGCGCTCCACAAAAATTTCCGCGGCGATGTGAGTCAAGTTTTCCTTCTCTTCAAATTTCTCCACAAGCACCGCGCTGGCATAGGGTAGTTCTTGCCGCGTCTCCAGAATAACCTTTTCCCGGATGATTTCCCCAGCCAGAAACCGGAGGGGCAGATCCGTAATGTGCTCCGGCGGAAAGTACAGCGGCCCTTCCGGCAAATGAGCCACAATGCGTTCCAGCAACAGTGGCAGGTTCTCTCCCGTCAGAGCGGAGATGGGAATCACTTCCGCAAAAACGTGAAGCTGACGGCACTGTTCAATCAGCGGTAGCAACGCTTCCTTCCCGATCCGGTCTATTTTGTTGAATACTAGAAAACAAGGGACATTGGCCCTTTTTACGAATCCCAAAGCGTACTCATCCGGCGGACCGAAGGGGCGAGAAGCATCCACCAGAAACAATAACAAGTCGCGATCTCCCAGAGCGTCGCGCACTTCCTCCATCATCTGCTCATCCAAACTCGTGCGAGGCTGCTGGATGCCCGGCGTATCCAGGAAGATGATTTGGGCAGCCGGAGCCGTTTCTTTCTCTGGTGATTCTCCGGGAAAAACCTTGCAGGGTGCTCCCTGCCCGTCCAGAGTGACGACGCCCTGTAGGGCCGTGCGAGTAGTCTGCGGCTTTTCGGTGACAATCGCGACCTTGGACCCCACAAAAGCATTGAGCAGAGTGGATTTTCCGGCATTGGGGCGGCCTAGAATGCTGACAAAACCGCTTCGGCATTTCGTAGGGAGCTTTTGGGGAAGGTCCGCATGGCCCGGAAGGAGATCGCCTGTGTCCATCTAACCACGATCCTCTGGGATAACCGGATGGTCTTCGGAGGATTGGATCGCTGGAGAGGGTTTTTCGACTGGACCGGAAACGAGCAGCCGCAGGACTCGCCGCCCATTGGATTCGATGACCTGAAAGGTCAAGCCATCCTGGTGGAGCGTTTCACCCGGAAAAGGGACGTGTCCCAAGATGCTGGTGACCAAGCCGGACACGGTGGTCGCCCCGCCGATTTTTTCCACGCTCACGCCGAACAGATCGTGAAGGCGGTCCACATCCATATTGCCGGGAACACTGAACGTCCCTTCTCCTTGCGGGATAGCGTCCAGCACCTCATGTTCCTCCCGGATTTCCCCCACAATCTCTTCCACGATATCCTCCACGGTGGCCAAACCCGCCACGGAACCGTACTCATCCACGACGATGGTAATCTGCGTCTTTTGCTGCATTTCCTTCAGAAGCTCCGCAATGGGTTTGGTTTCAGGGACAAAATTCAGAAGTCTTAATAATCCCCGCATACTTTGCTGCGCGGTCGCCGGATCACTGCTCAGGAAAAGATCGCGCACATGAACGTAGCCAATGACGTGATCCAGATCTCCTTCATAAACAGGGATTCGGGAAAAGCGCCGGCTCGCCAGCTTCTGCTTCAATTCATTTACGGTCGTTTGGACCGGCACGGCAAAAATCTCCGGGCGCGGGGTCATCACCTCGCGAGCGGTTTTGTCTCCGAATTCCACCACCGAGCGAATGAGCTTGCGATCCTCTCTTTCGAGCAACCCTTCTTCTTCTCCCGCCAAAATCAAGGCTTCGATGTTTTCGCCGGGCGAAGGTTCCTCTTGTCCCGCCTCCTCTTCCCTCCCTAGAGCGATGATGGAATTGAGAAACTGGCTAATGATCACCAGCGGGCTGATTGCCAACACGCAAACGCGCAATAATCGCGTGGTGGGAAGAAGCCATTTCCCGCGAGTGCGGGTTAGCAATACGTAAGGAATCCCTTGCGCAAACAGCACGACGTCCAGGACAAGGAAAATGACCGCCTCCGCGGCCGAACTCCACAGAAATGGCTGTCGGAACGTCCACAATCCTACACATAGAGTCAACAACACCAAATCCAACTGCGCTAACAAGGGAAAAGCAATCTCGGCTTTTTCCGCCTCTTGTTTTAACCGGGGCTCCACGTGGTTTTCAAAAAAATCCACGTTGTCTTTGGAACCTCGAACGAGGAACCGCCCCCGCTCGGTGTATAGCCGGTGGACATAGGAAAACAGCGTCAGAAAAAAGCTGGTGACAATGACCAGGGTTGCAATCAAGAAACTCATAAAACTTACCGATGGTTTCGGAAGGAACGACGGGTCTCTGGCAAAGGCTTCCCCGCTCGCTCCGTCAAATTCTGCGGCAGGCCCAGCTTCCGGCTATATTGGCGTTCGATGCGAGCCATCCGCCCGCCGTCGTTCTCGTGATCGTATCCCAGCAGGTGCAACAGCCCGTGCAGGATCAGGACTTTGAGCTCCTCTTCCACCCGCAGCCCGTATCTTCGGGCGTTCTCGCGAGCCGTTTCCGCCGAAATCAAAATGTCGCCCAAATAATCCTGCGAAGTCTGTCCCGGCTGCTGCGCAGGGAAGGACAAGACATCCGTTGCTTTGTCTTGATGGCGGAATTGTTTGTTGTAGCGCCGGATCCCGCGATCGGAAAGCAGGCACACGGTAAAAGCGGAAGAAGCCAGGGGGCGGGGAAGTTGCCGCAGAAAATCCCTGACCTCCGTCCAGTTTCCCTGGACCAGCCTTTGGCGATTGAGCAGAAGCACTTCTTCTCTCTCCGGTAGCCAGGAGGCGGGGATGCCGTTGTCTGAATCGTCCGATTCTGGAGAGGAAAAACTCATAAAACTTTGCGTCGGAAATTATGGTTGGGATGGAGAAGAGGAAGGCTGTAGCTTTTCGTCGCTGGTTCCTCCTCCAGCAGAACTGCTGCCATTGGTTTGGGAGTACTCTTCGTAGGCCCGGATAATCCGCTGTACCAGGTTGTGGCGGACCACATCCCGCTCTTTAAAAAACACAAAACCAATCCCGCGAATCTGGCGGACCACGTCTATCGCCGTCAGCAGCCCGCTGCGTCGCCCGTTGGGCAAGTCGATCTGGGTGATGTCTCCGGTAACTACCATCTTGGAGTTGAAGCCCATGCGGGTGAGAAACATTTTCATCTGCTCTCCTGTAGTGTTTTGAGCCTCATCCAGGATGATGAAACTGTCGTTCAGGGTTCGGCCTCGCATGAAGGCGATAGGCGCGATCTCTATGGTTTGCCGCTCCAGATAGCGCTCCACTTTATCCGCTTCCAGCAGGTCAAACAGTGCGTCGTAGAGCGGGCGGAGAAACGGGTCCACCTTTTCCTGAATCGTCCCCGGCAGAAATCCCAATCGTTCTCCCGCCTCCACCGCAGGCCGCGCCAGCACAATGCGGTTCACCTTGCGAGCCAGCAAGTAGGAAACCGCCATGGCCACGGCCAGATAGGTCTTGCCCGTCCCGGCAGGGCCGATTCCAAAGACCATATCGTAGTTGTCAATCAGGTCCATGTAGAGCCGCTGATTCGGGCTCTTAGGAACCACTGCCTTTTTTCCGAATTGGCGGTGCTGGCTGCCATGGACCAGCGTCCGCAGGCTCAGTGCCGGATCTTCGACCACTACCTTTAAGTAGGCATTCAAATCTCCATTGCTAAAGGAGACTCCTTCTTTGAGCAGTTGGCCGTAATCTTCTACGATTTCTTCCATTCGTTTGACACTGCCCGCTTCGCCTTCGATCTCCAGGGAATCGCTCTTCAGGTGGGCAGTCAGATGGAGGGCATTTTCCAGCAGCCTGAGATTTTCGTCCAGGGTGCCGAATAAAGTTGCAATCCCGCGGCTGAGTTGAACTTCTTTTCGCATCTAAGACGCTGGGTTCCCAGCAGTTAGGACTCCCGCATCCTTCTGAACCTTTCCTACTTCTGCCATTCTGCCAGCATCGTCATTTTTACTCTAACATTGCTCATCTCAGGCGTCAAGACACCTCTACGCCAGCAACAAAAACGGCGCGTTTTTTTTAAAACAAACCCTTAGGCGATTTTCAAATCCATGGTAATTTTCGCGTTCAGCAAACGGGAAATGGGACAGCCCTTCTTGGCGTTGTTGGCGGCGGTCTCAACGGCTGCTTTGTCCGCTCCAGGAACATTGGCGGTTACGTCCAAGTGGCTCTCGACGATCGTCCATCCAGCTTCCAGTTTCTCCATCATGATCGTGGCCGCCGTCTGAATGCTTTGCGGCGTGATTCCCGCATTACTCAGTTGCCCCGAAAAGGCCATGGAGAAGCAACCGGCGTGCGCCGCCGCAATCAACTCCTCGGGATTCGTCCCAGGGTTATTTTCAAACCGCGTGCTGAAGGAATACGCTGTGTTCGTGAGTACTCCGCTCGCTGTGGACATCTTCCCCATGCCATCTTTCAATGCGCCTTCCCAGACTGCCGAAGCTTTTCTTTGCATGGAATATCTCCTCTCGAGTTTGAATGGTTAGTGTATTTTGCTCCGCCGATCAATGAATGTCTTTCTCAGCCCTGCGTTATGATTTTCTCTCCGAACCGCCCGTCACCCATACAGTTGTAGTGGAGAAAAAGCTATTGTGAAGGCAAACGCGTTTCTCTGCAATGCCGCAACAGGGAGAATGGCGACAAAGAGCCTGCAAGTTCTTTTTCGCCATTTCACGATCAGGTATATTTCATCGGCTGCTAAAAGAGTCCTGTTGACCCGTCCAGGTCCCCCGGAGGCAAAGAGGAGACCACAGGGAAGGCCTCGGCGTTCAGCGACAAACTGATGATCGGCACCGAGGAGATAATCTGAATCGAGCCTGAAAAATTGCTGATCCCGAGGAATGCACCCACGTTGGCGGCTCCGTGTTCTCCGGGCAGCAACGGCAGATTCTTGCTAGCCAGTTTCGCTCCCGTCGAACTAATAGCCGTAAAGGTGAGTTCCGCAGACTGGCTGGAAGGGTTCGCGTAGGCCACTCCGGTGTTTTGGTCGGCGAAAGTGACGAACTTCGTGGTCGGAACCGTCATCGCGTTAACGCCCGCTTCTCCAGCAGGTTTGCCCTGTTGGTAGAAGCGAAATAGCAAGCTAGCCTTGATCGGCGCGCTGCAAACCGCCTTTGCCCATCCCCTAGTCTCCGGGGCGTTCAGGTCAGCCGTGCTTTCCTGATGAATGGAATTTCCTGCAGCAATTGCATCTGTGCGAGTGGAAACCGCGACGCTACCAAAGGGAACCAACAATAGAGCGCCCGTATCAGAATAAAACGTGGTCGTGCAGGTCACCGTTTGCGCAAAATAGTTGATATAAGTCAGCGTTGTTTGCCAGCCGCCTCCCAAGGCTAGATGCGGAAAGTAGAAGGTAAGTCCCGCCGAGCTAGCCAATTCTCCTGGAGGCAAGGAAGAAAAAACGGGGAAAGCCTCGGCGTTTAATGACAAGCTGACTATCGGCACAGTGGAGACGATATCGACCCAGCCGGAAAAATTGCTCAGACCCAATAAAGGCCCCAGATTGGAGGCTCCGTGGGCTCCCGGAGATAACGACACACTCTTGCTGCCAAGTATGGTTCCTGACGAACTAAAAGCTGCAAAAGTGATTTGAGCTGTCTGCGTGGAAGGGTTCGCATAGGCAACGCCGGTGTTTTGATCGGCGAAGGTTATAAATTCGGTAGCAGGATTTGTCGTCGAGTTCACCGATGCTTCTCCTGTGGGTTTGCCTTGCTGATAGAAGCGAAAGAGCAAGCTGGCCTTGATCGGCCCGCTGCAACCTACCTTTGCCCACCCTCTGGTTTCGGGGGCGCTCAGGTCAGCCGTGCTTTCTTGATGTATGGATCGCCCTGGCCCAAGCGTATCCGTGCGGCTGGAAGCGGCTACTCCACCAAATGGGACTGATAGTGGAGCGCCCGAATCGGAATAGAACGTGGTCTCGCAAGTAACGGTTTGCGGGGAATAATTGACATAGGTAATCGTCGTTTGCCACCCGCCTCCCAGAGCCAAATGCGGTAAGTAGGAATAGACAGAGCCGCTGCTCTCGATTTTGGCAACAAAGGCGTCCTGGAAGCCGAAGCTGATCTGTCCTTGCAAGTCACCCTCTGTAAATCCAGCGACGTAAATGCCTGTAGCGTTTACGGCCACCCCAATCGCTATATCGTCGCTGAAAGAGCCGAACTCATAGTTCCATTGCTGGCGTCCACGGCCACGGCATTTGCAAAATCGTTGTTTCCCGCGCCAAATTGGCGGATCCACTGAATGTTTTGAGCTCGCGCTGGGATTGAAACGGCAGCGATCAAAAACAGTGCTCCGATCACTGACCAGAGACACACCGGAAACTTACGGAAATTGAAGGTAGATTCCATTTGGCGTTCCCTCCCTCGCTTCTTTGGTGCCGGGCGCTGGAATCTCCACCCGCCCACGGAGGGAACCACCGGGGGCCAAGAAGGAAAAAGTCAGTTTTGGGACTAATTCTAAGGGACAACGCCTTATTGTCAAGCTAAAAGCTCAAGTAGCCGCGAATCGCAAAGAAAGCGGATTGCGGCTTGGGAGGCTCCCTGCTATTTTTCTTGCAGGGAATTTCTATACTCTCCTGGCGAGCTTTGACATGGATTTTCCAGCGCCTTCGGATTTAGAGCCTTTCGAAATCCTCTTTGACCACAGCGAGCCGAATCCGGCGCTGCTGCCAGCTTTGGTTGAATTTGTGGGCAATCTGGGCTTTCCCGTGCCGCCCGCCGGTCGACCCTGGGTATTTGCCAATTTCGTGCAAAGTCTGGACGGGTTGGTTAGCTTCGGAGGCGCACGCCCGGGAGGCGAATGGGTTGCCCGCAGCCGCCACGACCGCTGGATGATGGACCTTTTACGAGCTCACGCTGATGCGATTCTGATCGGCGCGCGCTCCCTGATCCTGGAAGCTCTGTATGGCAAGATTGCTGGCGGCCCGGTCTTCCGCATCGTCGAACCGGAACTGCTCCGCCTGCGCCACGAACGGCTGGGCCGCAGAAAACTCAAAAACATCATCGTCACCGGCAGCGGCAATCTGAAACCCAAAGACTATCGGCTGTTCCGCTCCGAACACGTGGACGCTTTGATTGCCACAACACCTGACGGAGCCAAACGATTAGGCGATTCCGATGCTCCCCTGCTGATTTGCGGCCACGGCAACTTCCTGGACCTGGGAGAGTTGCTGCATACGCTGCGGATTCGGCACGATGTGGAATACCTGTTGTGCGAGGGTGGGCCAACGCTTTACGGGCACATGGCGCGCAGCAGATACATTGACGAGAAATTTTTGACCATCTCCCCGCAAGAAATCGGTTCCGGCATCCCGCCGGAGCAGGAACGAACGGAGCTGGAAAGGACAGCCGGGATCACTGCACGCCCCACCAGTTTTTCCGGCCCTGGATTCACCATCGAGAAAGCGATCTGGTACCGCTGGATCAGTTGCCGGAAAGCGGGTGAGCATGAATTCAACCGCTACCGCGTTTCGAAGCCCTGAAACCCTACCACCAGAAACAGAACCGCTCTGTTCTTCCCGATTTGGGAAATCCGTTCCAACTTGACCTCCCTCCGTCTTGACGATCTTTCTGGAAACTCTGGCTTTCCTGACGAATGAGCATGGTTCGGCGATTGCTTTGGAAGAACCAGCATGCAGCGAAAAATTTCTGCGGGCGATCTGGAACAGAATCATGTCAGACAATCATCGCAAGAGTATTTCTTCGCGGGTACCCCGTCAAAGCGAGCGCCTTCTGATTGTGGAATGTAAGGCGGGGCAAGCGAGAAAGCTCCAGCAGGAACTCGCATCGAACGGCTACCTGGCGGCATCCGCCCTTGGGCCGGAGGAGGCATTCCAGCGGCTGGGTGAAGAGAAAGTGTCGCTGATCCTCGTGGTTGGAGCCCGATCTCTCCGTTCTCTGCGAAATCTTCCGGAAGGAACCGATTCGCCCAGCGTGGTGGAGGACACCGATGCTTACGAGACCTGTCGAGTGTTGCGGTCCGACCCCAAAGCAAAGCACGTCCCGATATCACTGGTCGTTCCTGTCTGGAACGCGGCGGCTCTGACACGGGGATTGGAAGCCGGAGCGGAGTATTTTCTGTTCACTCCTTATCAGGAACAGGATCTGTTGCGAAGTGTGCGTCATGCATTGCTCAACGGTCACAGTCCAGAATCCGCCGGCGGCAAGCCGGGGGTCGAAGTCATTTATCAGGACCGGATGCACACTTTATCGGCCTCCCGGAACCGGCTGGCCAAGCTGCTGCTGGCGATCTTCGAAGATTTCCGCCAGGGCCGCTCCTCGCTCTCCTGGTGTCAGGCCGAGGTGACCGAACTCCGCCGGCGATTCCGGCAGGAACAACACCGCGGCGAGCAGGTAACTTCTCTCCAGGAAACTGTGCAAGGCATCGCCCACGATTTCGGCAACCTGATGGAAACCATCAGCGCCGCTGTCGCAGTGTTGGAATGGGAATCTCCGAAAACGGCTCCTTACGGCCTGGCGATGGAAGCAGCCCTGGCTCAGGCGGAAACCTTGGTTGCGACCTTGCGAAATGTTGCCTCATTGGAAAAAGTTCTTCCGCTGGAAGTGGTAGATCCTGGCGCCGTCGTGCAGGAAGCGGTTGAAGCGGCGTTGCTTCCCAGGCGCGCTCCGAATGTCCGCGCGCGCCTCCGGGTGAAAAATCTTCCTCCCATCCGATGCAATGCCCCCCTGCTGGCCCGATGCCTGAACAACCTGATCTGGAATGCTGTGCAGGGGATGCCTTCCGGGGGTTTATTAAGCATCGTGGGCTATGTGAAGAACTCTTACGTCCTCTTGGAAGTTTCCGACACCGGACACGGGATTGCGGAACAGGACCAGGAGAAAATCTTCCACTCTCGTTACACCACCAAGAGCGGGCATGCAGGGCTGGGACTTTCTCTGGTGCGCAATTGGCTCAGCCGCATGGGGGGCGAGATTACCGTGGCCAGCCGTCCCGGGAAGGGAACGACTTTCGCACTCTCTTTCCCGGCAGCCAGGGCGGTGCCGGACACGGAACAAATGGCGAGCAAAGAGAAGCGCAGCACACCCGTGCAATAAGCTGCAAAACGAGGAAACTGTGGCGAGGATTTTGTTAGTCGAAGACCACCAAGCTCTGGCCGCGTTGCGTTGCACCATCTTGAACCGATCCGGTTATGATGTCGTCTGCACCGGAGATGGGGAAGAGGCCTGCCGTCTCTTAAACCGAGAAGTTTTTGATCTCGTCGTAACCGACGCCATGTTGCCGAAAGGTTCCGGCGTGGAAGTGGCCAGTGCCGCCCAAAAACATCACTTGCCAGTCATCTTTAGCAGCGGTTGGCCTTCGGAGAAAGCTCGCCAAGTCGCTGATTGGGTGATCCCCAAACCCTGCAGCCTTTCCGAATTTCTCCGCCTGGTAGATTCCGCGCTTCAAAAAGCCTATTGACTTGCCAGAGCCAGTAACCTCTAAATGGACTCCCGTGGTCTGGATCAGCCATACTCTTAACGTTCATCAATGCCTTTCCCGGAACTGGCCCGTCTCCCCCATTTAACTCCTGCGGAAGCCCGCCGCTGGCAAGAACAGCTTTCGCCGCTCGTGGTTCGCCAAGATCGCTTCGGCAGACTCCGCACGGTGGCAGGAGCCGACATTGGCCTTAGCGAAAAAACAGGCTATGCGGCTTTCATCCTTTATTCGTTCCCGCAGTTGGAGGAAATCGAGCGTGCCTGGAGTTTTGGCGAACTGAAATTCCCCTATGTGCCCGGTCTTCTAGCCTTTCGGGAAATACCGCTGCTGCTGAAGGCATTCGCAAAACTACGTCGCCGCCCAGACCTGATTTTGGCCGATGCCCACGGTTGGGCCCATCCACGCCGGGCGGGCATGGCCTGCCATTTGGGAATTGCGTTAGATATCCCCACGATTGGCTGCGCCAAGTCAGTGTTGATCGGAAATTATGAGATGCCCGCTCCGGCGCGTGGTTCTGCCTCTCCATTGCTTGACGGAAAGGAAAAGATCGGCGTGGCACTGCGCACCCGTACGGGTGTGCGTCCGGTGTTTGTTTCTATCGGGCACCGCATCTCGCTTCGTACAGCGGCGCGGTTGGTTCTGGCCTGCTGTGATGGCTACCGAATCCCTAAACCTCAGCGCCAGGCCGATCAATGGGTGAAACAACTCCGCGACGACGCCGGTAAAGTCAGTTCGCCAACCGTTGCCGGTGAGTTAATCTAAATCAAGAGCGATCTTGTGAGGAAGTCGGGCCGTCGCAATCCAGGAAAGGAGTAACTTCAGATGCAGTTGCGTGCGATTTGTTATCTGATTCTGTTTTTCATTTCCGTCCCGCTGACGCATGGTCAGTATCTAGCCATTGGAGGCGGCGGAGTTTTCTCCGAGGATTTGAGTTCGGAATCGCAAGGAGATCGCGCGGATTTTACCGCCAGCGGGCTGCTTGCTGTGGATGCCGGGATCGGCTTCTTCCCGCTGCTCAGCGCCGGTCTTCACTACAACTATGCGCGACCGGAATTGTCTCTGACGCGGGGAGACTCTTTTGGATCGTCCGCTCTCGTGGATTTGCGCGCCCACACATTAACCTTCGACGCGCGACTGCGAACCCCGGAAATCCTCGGCTATCACCTCTACGGCCTGTTAGGCGGCGGTTTCACTCGCTTCATCTTGGAAGTGAAGCAGGAAGTGGAGGTCCCGTTCCCTGGCGGAGCGCCCGACGATGTCATTTCTCCAGTCTTCACCTACGGAGGCGGCATCGAGAAAAGCATCGCGCCGCTGGTTCGTTTGAAGTTTGAGGTGCGGGACTATGTCACAGGCGTTTCTGAAACCCTGTTCCGGCCCGGCGGCGCCTGGCACCGCGTGGCAATGATTGGCGGGATTGAGTTGGGACGATGATTGAATCGTTACAACACAGCACCACCAACGATGAAAATAATTTACGGGGATAAGATAGATAACCGATGCGCTCGAGCGTTTCGGCCCGGCAGAAAAGGATGGGAAGCAACCTGCCCCCGGTAAGCTGGATTCCAGCGCCCCGGAATCGTTTTCCCGCAGGAGGGACAGGCGCCGCTCGGAGTCAGTTTGTAGTTCTGAACCCGGAAGCCGTAACGCTCAATCAACGTCTCGCGGCAGTTCGGACAGCGGGTGTTTTCCAGTTCTCCAATCTGGCCAGGCAGATTGCCCGCATAAACGTATTGCAAGCCTGCCTTCTTGCCAATCTCCGCCGCGCGCATCAAAGTTTCCGGACTCGTGTTGTTTGGATCAGTCATCTTGTAATCCTGATGAAAGGCAGTCACGTGCCACGGGATTTCTGGAGAGACACTGGCCAGGAATTCCGCCATCCGCTGTAACTCCTCATCGGAATCGTTGAATCCCGGAATCACTAGCGTGACGATTTCCACCCAGAACCCCATCTGGTACAGGCGGCGAATTGTGTCCAGGATAGGCTGGAGGCGACCGCCAAGCTGATGGTAGTGACGCTCATCGAAACTCTTGAGGTCCACTTTATATAGGTCCACCCAGGGCCGCAAGTATTCGAGCACCTGTGGAGTGCCATTCCCGTTGGAGACATAGCCGGTGATCAATCCCGCTGCCTTCGCTTCTTTGAAA
>JACQGE010000060.1 GCA_016199675.1 Acidobacteriota bacterium
CTCAGGATGACAGCCACCCCCATACGGTCTACACCAATCGTGAAACCGCTCTAGCTTTCCTAGGGAATCTCGAAGCTTGTCATCATACGCAAGAGAAGGGCTTGAAGCACGTCTGTAGGCTTTCTCATACGAAAGTGTAGGGTAACAAGAAACGGTCTGTACTAAGGTTAGGTCGTTCGGACCCAAAGGAGGTTTCCATGAAGGGATTGGGGCTTTTGGCAAGAGTGGTGATGTGTGTTTTCTTTCTGAGCGGCGTGGTTTTCGCTCAGGTAACTACGGGGACAGTATCGGGAACGGTATCCGACAGCACAGGAGCGGTGATACCGGGCGCTACCGTAACCCTACGAAACACTGAAACTGGAATCACCCGCACGTTGAGCACGAATGCTCAAGGGCGTTATAACGCCCAACAGTTAAGCTTAGGCATGTTTGAAGTAAGTGCCGAAGCACCCGGTTTTCAGAGCGTGGTACGCAGCGGAATCGAAATGACCGTGGGACGCCAGGCGGTGGTGGACTTCACCCTGCAAGTGGGCGCGGTATCCGAAAGGATCACGGTCACGGGAGAGGCTCCGTTACTGGAGACTACGAATGCCACAGTAGCTGACCTGGTCACGGAGCGGCAGATGCGGGAGTTGCCGCTGAACGGGCGAAGTTTTACGGACCTGACGGCGATACAGCCGGGCGTGGTGACGGATTTGGACATTCCTGCGGGTGTGTTCCAAGGCGGGGGGAGAGCAGTAGTAAACGGTGCTCGGCCCCAACAAAGCCTTTACCTGTTGGATGGGACTGACATTGTCAGCCCCTATTCCAATGTGGCCCCGGTGAGCGTGATGAACCAGACGCTGGGCGTGGACACCATCCGCGAGTTCACAGTGATCCAAAACAACTACGGGGCGCAGTATGGCCGCGCGATCGGCGGGGTCATCAATGCCGTGACCCGTTCTGGGACCAATGAGATTCACGGCAGCGCGTTTGAGTTTTTGCGGAACGAGAAGCTGGACGCCAAGAATTTCTTTGATCTGCCGAGCTGCAATGGCCGGGAAAATACTCTCACCTTCGTCTGTGGCCCCATTCCTCCCTACAAGCGCAATCAGTTTGGAGGAACTATAGGCGGACCTGTTGTGAAAGACAACGCCTTCTTCTTCTTCTCCTACGAAGGCTTGCGGCAGAGTTTCGGGACGACGGACTTCGGTAGTGCGTATACCGATGAGGCTCGAGCGGGACAGATCACGAATTGTCCGTTCCAACCGGGCAGCACGACGATACGACTGAGAACCTGCACGAAAGAACAGGCGATCATTACGGAGACCCTCCTGAAAGGGATACACCCCGATATAAAGCCCATCGTCCTTGGGCTTATTCCCCGGGCCAATGGGTTATATCTAAACGACGGCAGCCAGGAGCTTCGGGGCAGCCGAACGCAACCGGGCCGGGAAAACTACTATATGTTTCGAATTGACCAGCGGCTGAGCGACAACGACAGCATTTTTGGCCGCATGGTGATGGATACCAGCAGCAAGGAGCTGCCCGACGCGCAGTTTATCGGCGATGGCAAGACCCACAGCAGCACCAACGACTGGGGTTCCTACCGCTTTCTTACAGTGGAGTGGGCGCGGATCGTATCTCCCGCGGTGCTCAACATTGCGCGGTTCGGATTTGCCCGGAACAACAACCAGCAGTGCATGTGTATTGACGGGGAAGAGACCAAGCGCACCAACGTAGAGGATGCTGCTGCTGGGATAATACCATCGCAGATGACGGTTATCCCCGGACAGCCTTGGGGCGATCTTAGTGCCCAGGGCACCGACTTGCCGGGCGGCCACAATGGTCCCGGTGCTTCTGCGGGCCCCGGCGCTGATCTCGACGACCCTCTAAAATTCATTGACAACACGTTCAGTTACTTCGATTCCGTGCGGGTCTCGAAAGGCCGCCACTCGTGGGATTTCGGCTTGGACGTGCGGCGATTCCAGGAGAATGAGTTGGCCTCGGTTTGGGCGCACGGGGTCGTCGGTTGGTACTCCCCCTTGAAGAACTTCCTGACGGCAGGAAAGCGATCGACAGGTTACTGTTCAGGAGGTTCTGCTTCAAGTACAGGAAGTTCTAATCAGTGTCGTGGCATTAGCAGTATCACCACGACGGGCGTGACCGGGCCACCGGATGTCTACCGGGGCTGGCGACAGACTTATGCCGCTTGGTACGTTCAGGACGATTTTCAGTTGCTTCCTAACCTGACCTTCAATCTCGGCGTGCGCTGGGAGAAGATCACCCCTCCGGTTGAGGTCAACGGGAAGGCGGCTACCTTTGCGGACGTGCTTCGTGACACCGGGTACACGCAATTGGGCAAGGAGCCGCTGTTCACGATCCGGAATATTTTAGGAGGCCTTACACCACGGTTTGGCTTTGCTTACAGCCCGGACCAGAATACTTCGATCCGAGGCGGTTTTGGCATGTTTAAGGAGATGCCGCTAGAATACCTGTTCCAGTTGGCTATTTTTTATCCTCCTTACGCGGAACGGCTTAATCTGCGCGACCTTGGGGAGAAGTGGCCAAACCCGTTGGCAGGAGCGGATCCCACAAGAGGCACCCGCGAGCCTCTGCTGGTCAATCCTGATTTTAAGTATCCCTATGGAATGCAGTGGAACTTTTCGATCCAGCGGCAGTTTGGACTAGGCTGGCTGGCGAGCGCAAGTTACATTGGGACCGCAGGCCGAGACCTGGTTGCGGTGATAAACCACATTCAACCGCCTCAGAGCATAGACGCCAACGGAGTACCGTACACAAAACGCGGGGAACCCAATACCAACCCATTCTTGTCATCCACCCGCACCTACGCCAATCTGGGTGACAGTTCTTACAACGCTCTACAGTTACGGCTGGAAAAACGATTCAGCCAAGGGTTAAATTTCAGCTCTTCCCATACGTGGTCGAAAAACATCACCAACGTGGGAATCGGCTTAAAAGGCGCGGAGGGAGGCTCTTTCGGCGGTGGTTTTACGATTGGCAACATTTGGAATTACAAGAATGACTCTAGAGGCCGGGCGGACCAGGACACCCCCCACAACTTCACCTTCAACGCCGGTTATGATATTCCTGTGGGACAGGGTAAGCACTTCGGGACCAACATGGGGAACATTGCCAATGCGATTCTCGGAGGGTGGCAAATCAACGGGGTGTTCACCAAGCGAGCCGGCTTGCCGAAAGATATCGGTGGAGCCGGTTACTCGACCAGCCAATACTGCCGGTGCAGCATCCGGCCCAACCTGAAACCGGGAGGGAACAACAACCCAGTGATCGGGGACCTGGATCATTGGTTTGATGAAACCCAGTTTCTGCCGGTTGCAGCAGGCTATTACGGGAATGTGGGAAAGAACACCTTGACGGGACCTGGCCTTACCAAGGTAGACTTTTCGGTGTTCAAGAGGTTTGCGGTTGGCGAAGGGAGAAACCTGCAATTCCGCACAGAGTTTTTCAATCTGCCGAATCATGCAAACTTCGCCGCGCCGGGCGCAAGCGTTTTTGACACCGACGGACAGTATGTAGCCAATCCAGGACGTGTCACGAGAACGGTGGGTACGTCGCGGCAGGTTCAATTGGCGCTAAAGTTTGAGTTTTAACCGTAATCCAAATAGACACTCCTGAGAGCAATATTCTCAGGAGTGTCTCCCATTACAACCGCCTGTTCGCAGGCACGATTGCAATAAAGAATAGGAGCGCAACCATGAGGAAAGTGTTGCTGGCAATAGCTTGGGGTGTATATTGGTGCGCGGCTTCCGGGTGGGCTCAGAATGTAAGTGCGCCCGCGGAACTCGTAAGTTATCCGCAGATGATTCTCTACAACGGAAAGATCCTAACAATGAACGACACGACATTCACGTCGAATGTGGGAACGATCGCGCAGGCGATGGCGGTGCGCGATGGCAAAGTTCTTAAACTGGGGAACAATGCGGATATCCGAGCCCTGGCAGGATCGCAGACGAAGCAGATAGACTTGAAGGGCCGGACGGTAGTGCCGAGCTTCATCATGACGCACGAGCACCCGGTGGACTGGATGTGGACGGAACCTCGGGCCTTCCTGCATGTCTTCCCGAACGACAATGAAATTCTCGCGCGTTGGCTGCCGAACATCTCGGCGAAGGAACAATTCGCGAAGTTTGAGCCGACGATGAAAGAGTTGGTAGCCAAGGCCAAGCCGGGGCAGTGGATTCGAGTGGTCCCCAATTGGGGCCCGGATTACGAGCGCGCCGAGGAATTTAGC
>JACQGE010000058.1 GCA_016199675.1 Acidobacteriota bacterium
ATCGTACTCTTGGCTATTATGGGCGGCGTTTTCGTGGATTGGCATTGGTGGTTCTCGCTTCTGCTGGCAACAATCTTTTCCCCCCGGCTCATGGGAGAGCTTATGATCTTTCTTGGCTCACTGGATAGACTTTTCGGTGGTTCAAAAAGCGAGTAGCGGGTAACAATGACGACGAGTGCGCCTGCCCTCAGCGAAATCGAAGGGTTCCTCGCCGTGCTTTTGTAACGAATAAAAAATGTTCTTTCGAGCACAACGCGTCCATTTCGTCGGCATTGGCGGCAGCGGCATGAGCGGCATCGCCGAAGTGTTGCTGAATCTCCAATATCAGGTTTCAGGCTCGGATATGAGACTTTCCCCCGTTACCGACCGCCTGGTAGCACTGGGGGCTCGCATCTGGGAAGGGCACGACCCGGCCAATGTTCATGGCGCGGAGGCTGTCGTTACCAGTTCCGCCGTCCGGCTCGACAACCCGGAGGTGGTGGAAGCGCGCCGCCTGCAAATCCCCATCATTCCGCGCGGCGAGATGCTGGCGGAGTTGATGCGGTTGAAATACGGCATCGCCATTGCGGGCAGCCACGGCAAGACCACGACCACCTCGATGGTGTCTTCCGAGCTGGCGGCGGCGAATCTCGACCCCACGCTGGTCGTCGGCGGGCGATTGAACAGCATGGGCAGCAGCGCGCGGCTCGGCAAGGGAGACTTCATGGTGGTCGAATCGGACGAGAGCGACCGCTCCTTTCTCCATCTGGCTCCCATCCTCGCCGTGATTACTTCCATTGACCGCGAGCATCTGGATTGTTACGGGACCCTGGAAGAGTTGTGCCGTGCCTACGCCGAGTTTGCCAACAAAGTTCCTTTCTATGGAGCTTGCATTTTGTGCGTGGAAGATGAGAACGTTCGCGGCATTTTGCCATCGCTGCGCCGCCGTCTGTTCACCTACGGCATCGAGAATGCAGCGGACCTGATGGCGAGCGACATCTCCTGCGGGCATTTCCAATCCCGCTTCCGACTGCAACACCGAGGGGAGGAGTTAGGCGATTTTTCCCTGCAAGTGCCCGGTCGCCATAATGTCCTCAACGCCATGGCTGCCGTGGCCGTGGGTCTGGAGTTGAAAATTCAATTGGAGACCATCCGCGAGGAGCTGGCCAATTTTGGGGGCGTGGAGCGCCGATTCGAGGTGCGCGGCGTCGTGGACGGCATCACGGTGGTGGACGACTACGGCCATCATCCTACCGAGATTCGAGCCACCCTGCGCGCCGCGCAGGAGTGTAACTTTCAGCGCGTGCTAGTGGTGTTTCAGCCTCATCGTTATTCGCGCACGGCACTGCTGCTCGAAGACTTTGCTCGCTGCTTTGTCCCCTGCGACCATCTGTTGGTGATGGACATTTACCCGGCTGGAGAGTTGCCCATCGAGGGCATTTCGGCGGAAGTGCTCGTGGATCGGATGCGCGCGGCGGGATGCTCTGCGGTGGAGTATCAGCCGGAAGGAGCGGCTCTGCTGGGCAGACTCCTGGAATTGGCCCGTCCCGGCGATTTGGTCCTAACGCTGGGGGCAGGAAATGTGTGGCAGGTGGGAGAACGGCTTTTGGAGTCTCTAAAAGAGCGTGGTGGCAAGCGTCAGGGCACGACTTCAGTCGTGCCGGAAGAAGCCATTGTAGATGCGGCTTCAGCCGCTGAGGGCAGTATTAAGCGATGATCCTCGACGATTTGGAATTTGTAAAACAGATAGAGCGCTGGGAAGCGCGCTTCCTGCCTGACCAGAAACTGAGCGAGCATACCTCGCTCGGCGTAGGGGGATTGGTGGACTTGCTTGTCATCCGCCGGTTGGAGGCGCTGGAGCCGGTCGTGGAAGGACTAAAGCAACGCGGCGTTCCCTGGGGATTGCTCGGCGGCGGGACCAATGTGCTGGCTGCCGACGAGCCTCACCGCAGGGTCTATCTGAAGCTGGCTCCCAACTCCACCGATCTTTCTTTCGAGGGCGCTCTGGTGCGCGCGGCGGCGTCGGTAGAGCTAGGCCGCACGGTCATGGAATGCGCCAAACGCAATCTGGGCGGCATGGAAGGGTTGGTCGGCGTGCCGGGTTCCGTGGGCGGCGCATTGCGCATGAACGCCGGAGCTTATGGCACGGAGATCGGACCTCTGGTGCGGTCCGTCTCTGTTTTCCGTGGCTCGACCGGAAAGCGGGAAAATCTCGCCGTCAGCGCGGTCGGCTTTGAGTACCGCAAGAGCAGTTTCGCCCCCGATGACATTCTGCTGTCGGTATCACTGGAACCCAAAGAGAGGCCCTTCCGCGATATCCTGGACCACGTGAAGTCGCTTAACGAACGGCGGCGTAAGTCGCAGCCCTTGAAGGAAAAGAGCGCGGGCTGCATTTTCAAAAATCCGCCGGGGCTTTCCACGGGCAAGCTAATTGATGAGTTGGGAATGAAGGGGACGCGCGTGGGCGGCGCGGTCGTCAGCGAACGGCACGCCAACTTCATCGTGAACCGTTACGGGGCGACCGCTGCGGACATCTTTCGGCTGATGGACCTTCTTCGCGAGCGAATTCAAAAAACGTACGGCGTTGAACTGGAAGAAGAAGTCATCGTCTGGAAGAACTAATTAAAGAGCATTCGGTTCGTGGGCCACGAAAGCAACCGAGAAACGATGGAAGCGAGAAACCCGATTCCCTTTGACGATCCGCAGGTTCTGGACCAGGAGGATGGATCGGCCTCCCTACGCCAGCAAAAACGACCCAAAGGCAAAAGTCGTCCTCGCCGGCGATTCCCTTTTTCGTCGAGAAAAGTTTTCCTTTGGCTCGTTGCGCTGGGGGGCGTGGTCTACGCTACTGGGGCTCTTGCGCGGTTCGTGCAAAGCGATTCCCGCTTTGCCCTGGCGGGCGTGCGCGTGCATGGGGGGCAATACGCCGCCCAAAGCATGCTTCAGGAGAAATTTTTTTCCGATCAAGGACGGAGTGTCTTCCGGATTCCTCTGGAGGAACGGCGCGCGGAGATTGAACAAATCCCCTGGGTGCGCTCGGCGGCTCTGGCGCGCGTGCTGCCCAACCAACTGGTTGTGTTTCTTGAAGAGCGTGTGCCAGTAGCTATTGCGTGGACGGAGGAGGAGATCGTTTTGGTGGATCAAGAGGGAGTCCTGTTGGATTATCCGCCGAAAACGCACTTTACATTACCCGTGGTGCGGGGGCTTTCCGAGCAGGAGTCTTCAGAGGTGCGGCGCGTCAAGATGCAATTATTCATCGCGTTGAAAAAGGACCTGGACCGTGAGGGCGATCCCTGGCGCGAGGCGATTTCCGAGGTGGATTTGTCCGACCCTCGGGATGCCCGCGTGGTGGTCGCCGACTCTGCCGGCGCGATCCTCTTGCATCTGGGTCACGAACATTTCCTCGATCGTTATTTGAGCTATGAGAACCACATCGGACAGTGGAAGCAAAAGTTTGCCAACATCCAATCGATTGATCTGCGCTATGAGGGGCAGGTCGTCCTGAACGCCGATACCCCACCCTCTGCCATTCGCTATTCTGATTTCCGGCAACCCGCCCCATGAATCCAGAGCGCGATGTTTTGCTTTCTCTCGACTGCGGCAGCACGATGACGCGAGTTATTGTGGCCGAGGTATTGGATTTCGCTGAGCAAGCCGGCGCTTTGCGATTTCTGGGTTTCGGGGAGGTCCCATCCCAGGGATGGCGAAAGGGTAATATTGCCGATCTGGATCCAGTGGCGAGCTCTATCCAGCAGGCTGTAAGGCAGGCGGAGGTTACAGCGGGAATCAGCGCCGAATCGGCAGTGGTAGGCATCGGAGGACCCCATATCCAAGGTCTTTCCAGCCGCCTCGGCTGGACTTTTTCCACTCATCGGCGCGAAATTGTTCGCGAAGACGTGCACCGCTTGATGGAAATAGCCCGCAACATCCCCCTCCCCAAGGACCGCGAACTCTTGCACCTTGTTCCCCAGGAATTTGTACTCGATTCCCAAGAGGGCATTCGAGATCCCATCGGAATGCAAGGTTCGCATCTGGAGGCGAAGGTTCGACTCATTACTAATTCGGTCTCCGCATCGCAAAACCTGGTCAAGGCTGTGAACCACGCCGGGATTCTGGTTGAGACGCTAGTGCTGGAGGCATTGGCAGTTGGGGAGGCGGTATCGTCGCCGGAAGAGCGAGAGCTGGGGACCCTGGTGGCAGTCTGCGGAGGAAGCACTTGTGAAGCAGTGGCTTATCACCGCGACGGCCTCCGCCTGTCGGTTTCGATTCCGATTGGGGGCGATCATTTTACCAGCGACATCGCCGTTGGTTTACATACTCCGCTGGCGGATGCGGAGACCATCAAGAAGACGTTTGGCTCCATCTCCCCTTCCGGAGGCCATGAAGGAGTTTCTTTTGAAGTTCCCGGGGTAGGGAACCACCTTTCCCGATTTGTATCGCGCCGCGCTTTAGTGGAGATTCTAGAGCCACGGGCACAAGAGTTGCTGGCCTATGCCCAGAAGGAACTGCGCCGCTGCGGGATGGAACAAAGCCTCGGCGGCGGAGTGATTCTAACCGGGGGGGGCGCTCGCTTGCACGGCATGTGTGATCTGGCGGAACAACTCTTCGGCGCGCCGACCCGTATTGGTTTGCCCCCCAAGATTCAAGGCTTACCCGAAGCTCTCGATTCTCCTGAATACACCACAGTGGTCGGCTTGCTGTTATACGGACATCGGGTGCGCAAGTTGCGCGCTCCCCGTCCGCAGCCTCTGACCAGTCGTTGGAAGAATATGCTGAGCCAAAAAAGCCCGGAGAGTGCCCGATAAGAAACAATCTCCACTCGCGTTGAGAAAAAGGGCTGACGATTCCCACGCTTTCGCTTATCGTATTTTCGGCAGCAGATTTTTGGCGTCGGGGACAGAACATGGAACTAGAAAACATCGCAACGGAAGAATCTATCCGTTTTTCGTTTCAAGAAGAGCCCCACAACGGGGCGCGCATCAAAGTGATCGGGATCGGCGGGGGCGGAGGCAATGCGGTCAACCGGATGATCCACGCGGGTCTGGAAGGCGTGGAATTTATCGTGGCCAACACCGACTTGCAAGCGCTGCAACTCTCGCAGGCTCCCGTCAAAATTCAGATCGGCAGCAAGCTCACGCAGGGCCTGGGAGCCGGAGCCAACCCGGAAGTAGGTCGAAGAGCCGCGCTGGAGGATACCGACAAGATGATTGAAGTCTTGGAAGGCGCCGACATGGTATTTGTGACGACAGGCCTGGGCGGAGGTACGGGAACCGGCGCCGCTCCCATCGTTGCCAGTCTCGCCAATGAACTCGGCGCTCTGACCGTGGCCGTCGTTACCAAGCCGTTTGCCTTTGAAGGGAAACGCCGGATGCAGCAGGCGGAACAGGGGTTGGCAGAACTGGCTGAGAGCGTGGACACGGTCATCACAATTCCCAATGACCGCCTTCTTCAGATGGACAAAAATACCGGCTTCTTTGACTCTTTCCGCCTGGCCGACGACGTGTTGCGGCAGGCGGTTCAGGGCATCAGTGACATCATCGTTATCCCCGGCATCATCAACCGCGACTTCGCCGACGTGAAAACGATTATGCACGGCATGGGGTACGCGGTGATGGGAACTGCCGTGGCTGGCGGCCCTAACCGCGCGGTGGAAGCCGCCACTCGCGCCATTTCCAGTCCCTTGCTCGAAGACGCTTCGATTGACGGCGCGCGCGGCATCCTGATCAACATCACCGGCTCCGACAACTTGATGTTGCAGGAAGTCCACGCGGCATCCAGCATCATCCAGCAAGCCGCGCATGAGGACGCCAACATCATCTTCGGCGCTGTTTTGGATGCCGAAATGAAGGATCGGGTCAAGATCACCGTGATCGCCACCGGCTTCAAGGAAGGGCCCGGGAGATCGCGCCGGAAATCTGTAGCGGAGGCAGCGCCGAACCATGCGCCCACACATCTTGCAGGGGCCTGGGATTTGACCGTGCCTGCGAACCAGCCTGTCGCCACACATGCAGCGATGTCTCAAGAGGATTTGGAAGTCCCCGCCTTCCTGCGGCGGCGCGGCGAGGTGCGGGAGCAGTAAACGAAGGCGGGCTTGCGTGCTAGATAATAGCGACATTTAATCCCCAGTGAAATTCCGGGATATAATTAAGATTATTGAGCAGGATGGTTGGAAGCAGGTGCGGCAGAGAGGCAGCCATCGGCAATACCGTCATCCGGTGAAGCCCGGAACCTTAACTGTCGCCGGGAAACCGGGAAAAGATGTTCCGGAAGGAACGTTGAACAGCATCAAGAAGCAGGCGGGGTTAAAATAATGCCGCGTCAGTACCTTGTAGTTTATGAAAAGTCTGCGGATGGATGGGGAGCCTACGTTCCTGATCTGCCCGGCCTGGGCGTAGTCGGCGACACGCTTGAAGAAGTCCAACAGCTCATTCGGGAAGGAATTGAGCTTCACTTGGATAGCCTGAAGGAGCATGGTGAGCCAATCCCGAAACCTTCCGCCAAGTCCGATTACGTGGATATTGACGCTTCCTTGCTGGCCTGATCTTCGAGAGCTGCACGAGTCCCTCGCCTCTTGGAAATGCACATTGAACAGCTTTCAACATCGGAAGTCACGGCTTATATTAAGCGATTTCCCGCACGATATGTACAGGACTGGAAGGGCTGGATGGAGGTTTCAGCATGTCTTGATACAGTTGCTACAGTACCTATATCAGTAGCAGAGAGATTTGAAAGTGTGTTATGGAATTGGCGAGCTTGCGGGCGGTTCCAGCGTCCTTGCAATTCAGAAGAATTGTTCCAGACTCTGAATAAATCACTTCCATTCCTCCATGCTCTTGTTGACTCGGACCTGCGATCATTTGTCTCGCCGACGAATTCTTTAAGAGATTCGATCAGTAGCCTATGGCGTGTCTTCTACAATGGCGTTTGCAAGAAGGGATTGGTAAGGGATGTTGCCATCACAAAGGCAATACTACTCACCACAAGAGGCCGAATAGGACCCGCATTCGACAGTAATGTCCAAAAATCGGTAGGTATCTTTAACCTGTTTAACCCAGCCAGCTTAGTCTCTTTTTATTGCTCACTGGCTACACAGCTACTCGAATTTGAGAATCGCCATACTGTAAGAATTGAAAATCTGGTTCCCGCAGAGCGAGGACCCGTTGCCGTTGGCAGAGCCGTGGATATGCTCTTAGGTCCAAAAAAGAAAGCCTAGAAACCAATTGTCGCCAAGGCGAGGTTTCTTGTTCGCGTTCTTCTTTTTGCGATTCCGCGTGAGCATAATGCCGAGCCTTTAGCATGGACTTCCAATTTGATTTCGGTGGCCCCATTGTCTGGCGGCCCACGCCGGAACAGGCTGAGGGCAGCCGCCTGGCTGCGTTTCTGAAAAAACATTCCCTCTCGAATTTTGACGAACTGCTGCGGCGTTCCACGGACGATATTGAATGGTTTTGGAACGCAGTGGTCGAAGACCTCGACATCCGTTTTTTCACCCCTTACGAGAAAATCCTCGACATATCCCGTGGAGAGACCTGGGCACGGTGGTGCGTCGGCGGGCGCATGAACATTGTTCACAACTGCCTGGACAAGTGGCTCGGAACCTCGGCGGAGAAGCGAACGGCGCTCGTCTGGGAAGGGGAAGAGGGCGACGTGCGCGCCCTAACCTACGGGGAGCTTTACCAGGAGGTCTGCCGCATGGCGGCGGCGCTGCGAAGGTTGGGGCTCAAAAAAGGCGACGTGATTGGCCTCTTTATGCCCATGACTCCAGAGATCGCTATTGCGCTCTTTGCAACTGCCCGCATCGGGGCCATAATATTGCCTTTGTTTTCTGGCTATGGGGCGGAAGCGGTCGCCTCGCGTCTGAATGCAGCGGGGGCAAAAGCGCTATTCACAGCCGACGGGTTTTACCGCCGGGGTCAAGCGATTCAGATGAAGGAAGTCGCCGACCAAGCCGCAGCACGGACGCCATCACTGGAAACCGTAATCGTCCTCCGGCGCACCGGAACTAACGTTCCCTGGACTGCCAGGCGAGATCATTGGTGGCATGAAATAAGTTCTTCATCCGCCGTTTCTCCAGAAATCGAAATAACGGATGCCGAAGACCCGCTGATGCTCATCTACACTTCCGGCACGACGGGCCTGCCCAAGGGAGCTGTCCACACCCATTGCGGCTTCCCGATCAAAGCGGCGCAGGACATGGTGCACTGCCTCGACGTGCGCTCCAGCGACGTTGTTTATTGGGTAACCGACATGGGGTGGATGATGGGACCCTGGCTGGTGCTCGGAACGGCTCTTCTCGGTGCCACAATGTTTTTCTACGATGGCGCCCCTGACTACCCGGCGCCGGACCGTTTATGGAGTTTGGTCGAACGGCATGGCATCTCTGTCCTCGGCATTTCCCCTACCTTGATCCGCGCACTAATGCAGCACGGCGAAGAGCCGGTTCGCCGCCACAACCTTTCCTCCCTGCGGATTCTCGGCTCCACCGGCGAGCCTTGGAATCCCGGCCCTTGGAACTGGTTCTTCCAGACTATTGGCAAAGGGGAAATCCCCATCATCAATTATTCCGGCGGCACGGAAATTTCCGGCGGCATCCTGGGAGGGAATTTGCTAACGCCCCTCAAGCCCACGGCCTTCTCCGGCCCAATACCTGGGATGGCAGTGGATGTGGTTGACGAAAGCGGACAATCAGTGCGCCAGCAAGTGGGCGAGTTGGTTCTTCGTCGGCCGTGGATCGGTATGACTCGCGGGTTTTGGAAGGAACCGGAACGATATCTGGAGACCTACTGGTCGCAATTTCCCGGGCTGTGGACTCACGGCGATTGGGCGGCAGTGGACGCCGACGGCCTGTGGTACATCCTGGGCCGTTCCGACGACACGATCAAGGTGGCGGGCAAACGCCTGGGGCCAGCGGAAGTCGAGTCCATTTTGGTGGCGCACGAAGCCGTGGCGGAGGCTGCGTGTGTGGGCGTTCCTGATCCTGTTAAGGGCCAGGAGGTAGTATGTTTTTGCGTATTGCGTCCAGGGCGTGCGCCGGAGGACACGCTGCGGGAACAGTTGCGGGAGAGAGTGGCGCAAAACCTCGGCAAGCCGATGAAGCCAAGGGAAATCAAGTTTGTGCGAGACCTGCCGAAAACGCGCAATGCCAAGCTCATGCGCCGTGTGGTGCGAGCGGCGTATCTGAGCGAGCCGACAGGCGACCTTTCTTCCCTGGAAAATCCGCTGGCGGTGGAAGAGATTCGTCGGGCGGTATAAGAAATTTCCCTTGCATTTGCCTAGAATATTTTCCGATTGTGCGCCAGATCAGGAATTGTACTGGGAAAAGCTTGAAGCAATAAGACGGTGTATAATTGCTATCAAGCCGAGCTTTAGATGAAACTTTCTCCAAAACTTGCGCGGCGCTCGATGTTGTTTCGGCGGTATGGCGGAATCGTATTATTGGCTTCCTTTGCCACCGACATCGGGTTCCATAGCGTAAGTTCCATTCTCAAGGCCCATTCTCCCACTATCTCCATCACCAATATTTCTGCTGGCGAAGCTCCGGTTGTTCCCTACGACCCTGACTGTGGGATCCCTGAACACAAGGGATCCGGTTTCCACCATCATCACTTTTTTGCCCTAATCAGCCATGTTGGTTTCACGCTTCCTTTCGCCATGCTGAAGTTGGGCGAACCGCATCGGGCATCACCTGCGCTATACGTTCCTGTCGTGGCCCGTCTCAGTCGGGCTCCTCCTCTCGCCTAGAAGTTTCTCTTCTGAATCAATTATTTTTTGCTGAGAATCTCCGGCCATTCCGAAGGGCTATGCCCAGGAGTTCTTGGAATCTCTAGGTTTAACCAGTTCAGAGAGGAGTCTCTATGCGCCATTCTGCATTTGCATTCTTATTGTTTCTTGTTCCCTGCAGTCTTTTTGGCCAGTCAGAAGGGATTGTACAGGGTACAGTTACTTTGTTCGGGGAAGGGAAACCACTGCATGGCGTTCGCGTTCGCATTGTCGAGTCAAACCGCGCAACAGTGACGGACGAGAACGGCCGTTATGAGTTACGGCAAATTCCTCCAGGCGCCTACACGGTGCTAGTGCAGATGGATAGCTTTCGCGATGTAGCCCGCACCGTGGCGGTGCCGGATGGCGGAGCGGTTACGGTGGATTTTCAACTCAGCATCATTGGTCCTCGAGAGGAAATAACGGTTACCGCGAGCGGACAGGAAGAAATTGCCTTCCAGTCCTTTAAAGTGGCGACGACACTCGATTCGGTTCAACTCGCCGAGAAGGCTCATACCTCTATCGGGGAGGTTCTGGAAAATCAACCGGGAGTCGCTAAACGCAGCTATGGTCCTGGCCCGTCTCGTCCGGTCATCCGGGGTTTCGATGGTGACCGGGTGCTGATCCTGCAAGATGGAGCGCGAACGGGTTCTCTTTCTTCGCAGTCCGGGGATCACGCCGAACCAATTGATCCGTTGAGCCTGGAAAAGCTGGAAGTTGTAAAAGGTCCTTCTACATTGCTCTATGGCAGCAACGCCCTCGGCGGCGTCGTCAATGCTATGACCGGTCATGACCATGCCCATCCCGGTTTGCGCGGCTCTCTCACGGGTGTGGCAGGTTCCAACAACACGCAGGGCGGTGGAAACGCCAATTTCGAATACGGTAAAGACCAGTGGCTTCTGTGGGGTAGCGGTGGCGGCCAGAGGACCGGAAATTACAACGCTCCGGTCGGCGAGATTTTCAACTCCGAGACGCGTATCGCCAACACCAACGCCGGCTTCGGCTGGTTCGGCGATCAAGGCTACTTCTCTCTGGGTTACGATTTTGAGGACGCGCGCTACGGCATCCCCCTGGGCACCGAATCGCTGGAAGAAATCCCGGCAGACGAAGAGATTGTGGATCTAACAATGCGTCGCCACAATGTTCCCCTTCGTTTCGGCTTCCAGAACTTGGGATCGTTGCTGAATGCTATCCGAGTGTCTCTGAACTATAACCAATACCACCATGAGGAAATCAATCGCGGGGAGGTGGATACTGTCTTTGATAACAAGCAGTTCATCTATCGGACCAGTTTCGATCAGAACAAGCTGGGAAAGCTCTCCGGAAGTTTTGGGTTTGAGGGCTGGCATCGAGACTACAAGACCGCCGGAGAGGAAGCTATCGCTCCACCGGTCAAGTCGGATGTATTTGCTTTGTTTGGCCTGGAGGAAATCGACCTGGGCACCTTCCGATTCCAATTTGGCGGACGCTATGAAAACACACGGTATCACCCTGAAGAACAACAAGATCGTACGTTTAATGGCTTCTCCGGCTCAGCGGGTATGCAGGTCTCGCTTTGGGAAGGCGGAAATTTTCTTGTCAACTACAGTTATTCAGACCGCACCCCCGCCCTTGAAGAACTTTTCAACAATGGACCGCATCCCGGTAATCTAACCTTTGAAGTTGGGAACCTTGATCTCGAGTTGGAGCGCGGCGACGGGATCGAGTTCTCGCTACGGCAATCCTCGAGCCGGTTGCGCGGCGAGGCGAACTTCTACTATTACAACCTGCGCAACTTTGTCTATCTTGCCCCAACGGGTGAGATTGAAGAAGGGCTGAACGTGGCCGAATATTCGCAGGCCGACAGCCGCTTCTTAGGCGGCGAGTTGGGACTGGACTTGGGTCTTCATCCCAACTTCTGGCTCAATTTTGGTCTGGATGCGGTCAGGGCCACTCTGACAGAGAATGACACGCCGCTTCCTCGCATCCCTCCGCTGCGGGGCCGCATAGGCTTTGAAGCCCAATACAAGGGCCTTCGCGTCAAGCCTCAACTAGCCCTCGCGGACGCACAGGAAGAGCTGTTCCCTAACGAAACCCGCACCGCCGGCTATTCTGTATTCAACATAGATGTTTCTTATACACTGGCGCAGCAGCATCTGGTTCATATCTTTGCTGTCAACGCCTTCAACCTGGGCAATCGCCTTTACCGCAACCATCTATCGTTTATCAAGGAATTAGCTCCCGAGATTGGTCGCGGCGTGCGATTCAGCTACACGGTGAGATTTTTCTAGCTGCATTTTGCCTGAAAGCCCTGAACTTGCTAACGAGCTCCAGGGCTTCCTTTTTTCTGTATGCCCCACCAGAAGACGACATCGCCGATGATCGGATTCATCTCCAGAGCCTCCAAGGTGATGTCCGCATAAGCTGGGTTCTGGGAACGAAAAATGAGCCGGTCGCGGCGGCTCTCTCTCGCCAACCATTTCACCAGAACGCCATCCTGCACTAGCGCAGCCACCATCCTGCCTCGCAGGCGAACGAGATCCCGTTGCGTGTGGTCCACCACAACGATGAAACGATCGCTCAGAATTGGTTCCATCGAATCGCCTCGAATATAGATTCCTGTATAGGCTCCGCTGCCCTTCGGGACAAATTTGATGGGGACGGCGATGAAGCTGTCAATATCCCGTTCATTGATCTCGCGGGGTGAACCGGCCGCCGCCTCATCCCGCAATACAGGAATTTGAACCTGGAAGCGCAGCCGTTCCAGAGTGCCTGACTTCCATTCTTCCATCGTGTATATGCGGATCTCGGGAGGTTGAGGCGCAAGGGGTTTGTTGGTGGCGTCGGACCACTTTGTGAGCACCAACTCTTTGTCAATACCTAATTTGTTCAGAAAAAACCAGGCGTCATCGGAAGAGGATAATCGGGCCAGGCGGACATAGCTTTCTGCCGAAGGTTCCTTTAATCCTGTTTCCCACCATCCTACGGTCGCCGGACGGACACCAACTTGATCAGCTAGAGCATGTTGTGTAAGACCCAAATTCATCCGTAATTTTTTGATTTTGTGAGAGTAATCTTTCGCCAAATTTTTCCTTGACAACTTTTATCTTAAGATATATATCAATAGGTATATATCTGAAGATAATTATCTACAGATATAAGTGGGGGGGGTGAAATTAACCGCAGATGCGCCCTTAGTCTTTTCGGGTTATTCTCCTATTCAACTTATGCGTAACACAAAAGAAATAAAAAACAACGGAAGTATGTACTTTACGCAATTGACCCCGACAAACTATCTCGGCCTGAGGCGGGACCTGACATGTTCAGCCGTCAACTTCTCAATCGTTACTCCATCTAGGGGAACCCCTTTTTGCATGAGATGCTTCTTGAGATCGGCCAGCGACATATCGGAATAAACATGCCATTCCCCGTTGGGTCCCTCCGTGGCTCTGAGTTCTGCCATTTCGCAGGTTAAGCGCCCATCATCGAAGCCGGGAGTGCAAACAACGCGAAAGTTCATAGGCCATCTCCTGAGAGTTTGAAGATATTACTTGCAATCCTATTTCAGCCAGCCCTGTTTCGGCTTCTTCTTCGCCAGCGATTTCTTGACGGCTTCTTTCCAATCTCCGTCCAGCTTCAGCACATCTGGCTTGGGGCCTGGGGTCGCTCGTTTTCTCTTTGTCCGTTTCGGTTTCCTAGCCATAGCTTTCAGCAAAGTTTTGAATTTCTGCAAACTCCTCTCTGAATGCGGTCAAGATCGTTCTGGATAGCGGATACAGTTAGCAGAATCCCGCCTAACTCAGGTGGGCTACCTTGGGCCGTCACAGATATAGGGCGGAGCCAGGGATTTAATGCGATCATCCATAAAGCCGTGGCAATAGCGGCCAATAACACCTTCGTAAATTTGTCCGTGCTCATTTGGGGAACCTCCTGCAAAATAAGCTGACACAAAATTACCACATACGTTCAAGATTCATGCGGCATTTTATACATGAGGCGCTTTCCTTCGGCTGCTTTGATCGCCAGAACCGTTCGCTCCCCATCATTCAGTTTACGATGATTCCAAACGAAGTCAAACTGCCACAGATAGCGGTGCAAGTATTCCTTGCTGACGTTATGGTAAATGCCGACGATCCCACGTTTGACAATGGCGAATGAGCTTTCCGCCGTATTGGTGTGAACGTCTCCCCGAACATATTCGTTTGTGCTGTGGCAGACGCTTTCATGCCCGCCAGCAAACTCCGAACCGATTCCTTGATAGACTTGAAAATCATCAGTGATGAGCCGCGCTTGCGGATGGACAACCTCACGGATCGCGGCTTTCAGGGTCTTGCCCGTTACGTCGGCCACAACCCGGCGACGAATCTGCCCTTGCCGCTCGACAGCCGCAAAGACCGGCGTCTTGCTCGTTCCGCGCCCGCGCTTGTGTACCTTTCCGTCAAACCTGCGCGGCTTCCCTCCGACATAGGTTTCATCGCACTCTACTGTGCCCGTGAGTTTCGGCGCAACGGAAAAGTCTGGAGCCATCGCAAAGCGAATCCGGTTCATAAGGAACAGTGCCGACTTGTAGCTAATTTGACAATTGCGCTTGATCTCCAATGCCGATACACCTTTCTTGGAAGTGCAGGCCCGCCAGAAAGCATAAGCCCAATGGCGAAGCGGAATCCGCGACTCTTCGTAAACCGTCCCGATGCGAACCGTGAACTGTTCCTTGCAGTCGTGGCAACGCCACAGATACCGCTTGTTTCGCTGACCCGTCTTGGCGTCCACCATCTTATAAACGTCAACACTGCCACAGCGGATGCAGCACAGCGTATCTCCCCATCGTTGTTTCTCGAAGAATTCCACGGCGGTCAATTCATTCGAGCAAGCCAATGGGAGAGCCTGCACCGTCTCGGACTTTGTGAGGTTGTGTTTGTCTTTTTTCTTCATGCTATAATTTTATACTTACCGCAATCTTTGTGTCAAGTAAAAAATTACTAATCGCAAAAGAAAGTTTCGTGATAGGATAAAGATGGTGCGGCAGACGGGATTTGCACCCACACGGAGCGTGCTCCCTCGACAAAGGATGCTCCACTGGAACCCAAGTCCAGCGCGTCTGCTGATTCCGCCACTGCCGCATTGGAGGCCGGGACCGGAATTGCACCGGCGTCTCATCCTTGCTGGGAATGCGCCTGGACTGTCTCGGCGACCCGGCCTTCAAAGACGGGGAGTGCAATAAAACGCACTACCCCGTGCTTCCCAAGTGGCTAAGGATTTTTCAGGTTCGCTATTGACTTATGGTGGCGGGCGCGCCAAAATAGAAATGCCCACCACTGCGTAAGCAGTGTTCATCATCAGCCTCGATTGTGGGTTTCTTGAGGGCCGTGGATAAGACGGCCCTCAAACCTTTTCTAGCCTTTAATTCCTAATCCCGCTTTCACCTCTTCGATAAATTCCGGCACGATGGAATAGGTGTAGTGTCTTTCACCAGTACCATTGCGAGTCCCATATTTCTTCACAATCTTGCCAACGATACCAGATGCCCCCGAACGCCTTGAAATTCCAGTCAGGATTCCGGCAAGGGCTTTGTTGTCCCGAAGAGAGAGCAATTGTCGAGCATCATTGTCCGTAAGACTGCCGTGTTTAACCAACTCCTCCAAAAATGCCCGCTGTCGCTTGCCGATTTCTCCCATAAGTAATCTGGCACTCCCATGCTGTCGGTTTTCCAGTGGCAGGCGAGGAAATCTTTGGATGGTCGGTTTTGTGGCAGATTCCGAACGTTTCTCTAGCCGATCTGCGAGTGCATCCACGTCCTGCAACGTTTCGCAGATTACTTCCAATCCACGATAGCGAACTCGAAAAGCCATACCGCTCTACCTCCTTTACTTGAGGCTAAAGCAATTCTCGCATGGCAGAAATTCACTGTCAAGCATTATTGACAGAATTTTATTAGTGGAATGCTTATAGTTTGGAGACGGATTTTGTCGGTACTAATACTTCTGGGACTTAATCAGTATTGGGCCTTGCGTTAAGTACATACTTCCGAAAAACAAACTGAAAAAGACTAGTCATTTGTTAGAGATAAAGCACAAGGCGGAGAGGCAACAGGGGATTAGAAGCGAAACTGAAAAGTATTCCCTATGTTGAAAGAGAGAGCCATGAGAAACGGAAATCGAATAGCGGTGGTGGAAGATACGGAAGCTGCCCAGCAATGGTTATTCGCTCACGGTTTGCGACGTTTCCTGCGAGTTCGAGTGGAAACAGACCGCGAAGCCATCCGCTCCGTGCTTCTGGCCTCCAACGGCTCGAGAGAGGAAGAAACCATTGCTTTGCTTGCCTGCCCTGGTCATCCATCTTCGGGAAAGGGAGCAGTTCTGGTATGAGGTGAATCATCCTGAAGGGGGTCCGGGAAACCGGACAGCAAGGTCTGCCGCAACCTCCAATGAAAACGGAGAGATATGCCGAGGAACAATCGCGCGATTTCCCGAAAAAGCCTCTTGGGAAGGCAACCATGAACCAACCGTCCAATAAACCATTTAGAACTGAACGGATCACTTCTGGGCAAATCCGAATCTTAAAGACGCTTTGGATTGCCCACTTGCGGTATGAGGGGAAGCGATTGCGAGCTGAAACTTCTCGGCAGGCAAGGCTTCAGCGCATCTCCGAAATTGTGGGCCGTCCGGTGCAAAGCTCGAAAGAATTAAAATGGCGGGAGGCCAATCGTGTCATCGAAAGGCTGCTCCAGGAGCTTGGCGTGCAACACGCTGCCGAGAAGGAAGTGCCGTTTGCTGAAGCGAGGTCAGCCGAAGGCGTTCCGGAGGCGATGTTGAGAGACGTCCAGCTCTGGAAAATTCAACAAGTATCGCAGTTTCTAGGATGGTCGCATTCTAAGAAATGCGGCAAGAGGCTGAGCAGCTTTCTGCACTCTAAATTTCATGTGAAGCAGCCAGAGGAATTAACTCACGATCAAGCACGGAGCGCTATTGAAGCACTCTGTGCCGTAGGAGCCTGCGAGCGCATCCAGAGGCGCAAAGGCAAAAGGTGTTGCATCAAGCAGAAAGAGCTTAGTCAAGAAGTAGCCACACTCAAGCAGGAACTTCATCGTTGGAGGCCAGTACAATAATGCCCGTATTTGTTGCGGGGTGGGGAGATGGAGCGAGTCAACCAGGTCTGGAGCGCCGACATCACGTACATTCGGCTGGTGGGGAGTTGGCTGTACCTAGTGGCGGTGATGGATTGGTATAGTCGCTACGTGCTGAGCTGGCGGCTGTCGGCGAGCCTGGAGAGTGCGTTCTGCGTGAAGGCCCTGGCCAACTCCCTGCGGCAGGGACGCCCGGAGATTTTCAACGCCGATCAGGGGCCACAGTTCACTGGCGAGACCTTCACGGCGAAACTGGAGCAGCACAGGATTCGGATCAGTATGGACGGACGCGGTCGCGCCCTGGACAATGTGTTCACGGAGCGGCTGTGGCGCAGCGTGAAATACGAGGAGGTGTACTTGAAGGAGTACCGGGAGCCGGCCGAGGCTGAGCGAGGTTTGCGGCGGTACTTCCGCCACTA
>JACQGE010000059.1 GCA_016199675.1 Acidobacteriota bacterium
GCACATGCCGGTCTACACCATTTGTGAAACCGCTATAAATAGCTAAGGCTTTGCCAACTCCCACACTCGCAACTTGGGGCCCGGAAAGAGCGCCACGGAAAGAGCATGGGGCAGTTCCTCGTTTTGTGCGGCAATTACGTACGAGACTGCAACAACATCGCTTTCCGGCGACCAATCCGGCAATTCCCGGTCTAAATAAAAATTCAATTGGTATCTCTGATCCCGCTCAATTCGGTAAACGGCCAACTCTTCGGGCGGAATGCCGAGAGCCTCCATCCGCTGCGCGACGCGGCGCACGGAGGCTACACGGTCAATAGATGGAGCTAGAGGATTGGTAATCGCAAAGACCGACAAAGCCACACCCAACAACACCAGGAAAGCCCCTTCCAATGCCTGCTTGCGCCACAACTGCCATCCGCTCAAAACAACCAAAACCAGCAAAGTAACCCATATTGGAATCGGCACCGGCCCTTGCCAGAGTTGAGACCATAGGGCGATTGTGTCCCATTCCGAGATGGCGCGGCGAAGGCCGCTCGCCAGCGATTGCGGCAATAAAGCGGCCAGCACTGGTATAGTCAATAAAAGCAAGGCTGATATGCCAATGCTCCACAATGAGAATTTGCCGAGCCGGGAATCGGGCGAGAGCTTCTGCGGAGGATGCTTGGATGGTCCGCTTGCTGACGCGCGCGGCTCTGATGACACCACCGTTGCGCTTTCTTGGTTGCTCAGTACGATGTGCGCGATCCAGAGAGACAGCGGCGGCAGGATTGGAAGCAAGTAGTTGGGGAGCTTGTTTTGCGCCAATGAAAAGAAAAGAAACGGCAGCACTATCCAATAAAACAAAAAGGCTTTCTGGCGGTCCCTCAAAATCATTCCGAAACCGCGGCGGGCAACTTCGAGGATTGGCAAAGCCAACAGCGGCGTCCAAGGAAAGACCCCCGCCGCCAAAATAGGAATATAAAACCAGATGGGCTGGGGATGGCCAATGACAGGGGAAACAAATCGCTCGAAATGGTGCCGGACGATGAACTCTTCAAAAAAGGGATAGCCGTTTTGCAAATAGCACAGCAGATACCACGGAAGCGCAACTGCAAAGAACAGCACAATCGCCGGAGTCCAGAGCAGTTTCTGGATGGCCCGCCATTGCCGGAAATTGGCGATGTAGGCGAGCGCAATCAAACCGGCCAGGGCTACCGCAACGAATCCTTTGGCCAGGGTGGCCAAGCCAAGCAAACCGTAGAAACCCCATAGCTGGGCAGGTTTCTGCTCCCAGAACCACAGAGCCAGCAAAACCAAAGCAGCGCCCAGCGTGGCTGCCAACAGCATGTCCATCGCCGCTCCGCGCGCAAAACCGATCCAGCCGAGCGTGGAGGCCAGCAGGACACAAGCCAGAATCGCTGTTTGTTGTCCAAAAAGGCGGCGCGCAAACTGGAACCAGATGCCCAGAAAGAAGATGGCAAACAGGGCCGATGGCAGGCGGGCATTGACCTCATTCACGCCGAGCGAGAATAACGATGCGGCCAGCCAGTAGTACAGCGGAGATTTTTCAAACCACGGCTCGCCATACAGCCGGGGTGTGATGTAGTCGCCCGAGCGGAACATGGCGCGGGCTACATCGGCATAGCGCGGCTCATCGGGGCCAACCAACCCAACCGCCCCGAGCCTGGAAAGAAATAAAATGAAAATCAGCAACGAGACCAGAACGGGATAGAAAAGAGACCGCATCCAGACCTGAAAAGATTCACGGCTGTCGCTGGGGAACGGAAAACCCCGGTGAAACGGGATTTCCAGCGGCTCGCCACGTCAGCCCAGCGAGCAACTTTTGGTGAATGCCGCCGAAGGCTCCGTTGGACATGGCCAGCACTACATCGCCCGGTTGCAACTGCGGCAGGAGGAACTCGGCGATGGAATCGGCATCGCCGCCGAGATCAGCGGGCATTCCGGTGTCGCGCAGGCTCGCCACAACCCTGGCCGGTTCCAAGCGCTCCGCCGCCGGAACTCTATCCTTACGATAGACCTCGGCAATGACGACGCGGTCGGCATGGGCCAAGGCTTCGATGAGTTCCCGTTCCAAAATATTTCTCCGTAGGGTGTTGGAGCGCGGCTCCAGCAGCACCCACAATCGCTGTCCAGCAAAGCGCGCGCGAGCGGCGCGCAGGGTTTCGCGGATGGCGGTCGGGTGGTGTGCAAAGTCGTCCACGACAATCACGCCGCCGGCTTCCCCGACGATTTCCATCCGCCGACGCACCCCGCGAAAGGTGCGCACCGCTTCCTGGATTTGGTCCCAGGAAATACCGTAGTGGGAAACCATAGCCGCCGCTGCCAGCACATTGCTCACATTGTGTTCTCCGCTGAGGGAGGTGGTTAACAAGCCCAGCGGCTCTCCCCGGACCTGCACTGCGAAGATCGTGGTTTCTCCCTGACAGCGAAGGTTCTTCGCCTGCCAGTCCCCTTTCTCGAAACCAAAGGTCTCGACCGGGCAAAAAGCGCGTGAACAACATTCCCGCACCGTTTCCGATCCGGCCCATGCCAGGATTATCCCTCGCCGGGGAATCAAATTGACCAGCCGCTTAAAGGCGGTTTGAACGGCGGCCAAGTCCGGATAAATGTCCGCATGATCGAATTCCACTGAGGTCAACACCAAAGCGTCAGGCCGGTAGTGCAAAAACTTTGGTCCCTTGTCAAAAAAAGCCGTATCGTATTCATCGCCCTCGACAATGAAATGCTCGCCGGAGCCATGGGCAAAGCTGCGGGGAAAGTTCGAGGGGAGACCCCCGATTAAAAATCCAGGGTCCAGCCCGGCAGAATGGAAAATCCAAGCCAGGATGGAACTAACCGTGGTTTTACCATGGGTGCCAGCAACCACAACCGTTTCCCGCCCGCGCAAGAATAGTTCCCTCAGTGTTTCCGGCAGCGAGGCATAGGGGAGTTTTGCGTCGAGGACGGCCTCCAGTTCGGGGTTGCCGCGCGAAATGGCGTTACCGATGACCACCAGATCAGGAGCGGGGTTCGGCCCGCCAGGTTCCAGATTGGAGGCCCGATAACCCGGAAGCACAGGGATGCGCAGTTCCGCCAGCAGAGTCGAGATCGGCGGATAAATTTCTTCATCCGACCCGCTTACCCGAAAGCCCGCTTCCTGAAGAAGGCCAGCCAAGGCTCCCATGCCGGTGCCTGCAATCCCGATCAGATGAACCCGTTGTCCTGGGGATAGCGGGATCATACTTTCTTTTTGCCTCTTTTCCTTGCGCCTTTTTTAACACGGGCCCGCACAGCCGGTTCCAGCAAGGTCAGAGTTACTTTATCCTGGGCAGCCAGCCTTGCCCGGACTCCAATAGGAATGGTCAGGCATTTGCCCGTGGTGTGTCCAAAACGGAATCCGAAGATGATGGGAATATCCAGCCCGCGAAAAGCTTCCGAGATCACATCTTTTAATCCCTCGCGGGCCGTGGCGCCGCCGCCGCAGCCGGGCATCTCTCCAAATATCACGCCCTTCACCTGGCGGAACTTTCCGGCCCGCCGTAGATGGAATAACATGCGATCAATTCGAAACGGCTTCTCGTCCACGTCCTCCAGCAATAAGATCGTACCCTGCGTGTCCACTTCCTGCGGGGTCCCCAAGGTAGCGGTCAGCATCGGCAGACACCCTCCCAAGAGTCTGCCCTCAGCCTCTCCGGGCCGCAGACTCCAGGCATCGGATTCCAGAATTACTTCGGAATTGGGCTTGGAAAGGGTTTGCTCCAAAGAAGACCAATCATAAAAAAGTTCTCCTCCCGCGAATTCACGGGCCACCATCGGGCCTTGAAACACGGCCCACCCCAGGGCCTGGTTCAGGAAAAGCAGAAGGCTGGTTACATCGCTGTAGCCCATGACAATTTTGGGCGTCAGGAGCTTCAACCGCCGCAAGAAAGGCCGAGCTGCCAGATACTCCACGACATAGTTGGAGCCATAGCCGCCGCGGGCGGAAAAAATCGCGCGAATTTCGGGATCCTCTAAAAAACGGAGCAGAGACTCGGCGCGGCGCTGGTGCTCCCCGGCAAAGACTCCCCGGCGCGCCAGCACGGCATCGCTGACCACGATGCGGTATCCAATCGCTTCCAATTCTCGGACGCCGCGCTCCAGTAGTTCCATCTCCACTGGGCTGGAGGGCGCGATGATCCCGATGGCATCCCCCCGTTGAAGCGCCGGCGGTTTGCGGATTATTTTCATACCCCAAACCCACGACACAAAGTGCCGTGGTTACCTCCTTGTTGCAAGGCCAAAACCGCGTTCTATCGAAAATCAGCTTATCATACAGGCTTTAATACTGTGTCTCTCACAGTATCACCGTACAAGAAATCGTACTTATGGGAACTGATGGCTTAACTCCGGGTGAAAACATCGGTCTTGGGGGGTCAGGCACGACTTAAGGAGCGGTGTCGAGTTCGATCCGTTTGGGGTGTTTTAACCGTCAGGGCCATTGCTAAAACACGCCATTTCGATTTTCCTTGACACAGGAGGTAGGCAGGCATAGGTTTTCAGAATAGGAAAAAAGTGAGTATCGGAAATTCCGGCAAAGAGTCTGTGAAAAGGAGACAAAGTTGTGGCAATAAAAACAGTTTTCTGTAAAAGAATGTTGGTTTTGTGGCTCGCGTTGGCTTTTTGGATTCCAAATATGTGGGGGCAAGCCGATGTATCGAGCGTGCTGGGTTACCCCGATTTTATTATCTATAACGCGAAGATCGTTACCATGGATGATCCCTCATTTGAGTCGAGGGTGGGCACCATCGCTCAAGCGATGGCGGTTCGCGGCAGCGAGGTTTTAGCTGTCGGGGCCAATGCTGAAATTCGCAAATTGGCTGGCCCGCAGACGAAGCAAATGGACCTGCGGGGACGCACCGTGCTTCCCAGCTTCATGATGACGCACGAGCATCCGACTGACTGGGCCTTCGCGCAGCCCGAATCCCTGCGGCACGCGTTCCCGGCAGACAAGGATTTCCTGATCATGCGCTGGCTGGAGGGTAATGGAGAACAACAGTTTTCCCAGTGGGAAAACGTGCTGCGGGAGGCCGTAGCCAAGGCAAAGCCCGGCCAGTGGGTCTGGGTCAGTTTCTTCTGGGGTTCGAACTACGAGCACGTGGACGACATTTGGCAGCGATTCGGCGAGGATGTGACCAAGGAGAAGGTGGATCGGATCGCGCCCAACAACCCTGTCATGGTGAAGAACAGTTGGCCTCTGTCGGCGGTGATCAACCAAAAGGCCCAGGAGCTATTGGAAAAGGCTCACCCGGACCTCAAGACCGCCTTAACGCCGATACGCTTCGTTGAACCGGACGTGATCTTCCAGGGCCAGACGCGCGACTTGGCGAACATTCTCAAGGCCGAACTGGAGTTGTGGGACGCCTTTGGAATCACAGCGTTTGGTTCTTCTGCTTACGCCGCGGGCAACTTTCAGGCTTTGTCGCTGTTGGATCGCAATGGAGAAATGCCTGCCCGCTTCGCTTGGGCCTATACGGGCCCCAACTTCAGCATTGACGTCTTGCGATATGCATCCGGACTGGTTGGAAACGGCACTCCTTATCTGTGGAACGTAGGCGCATGGGCCACTTCCGGCGGGGATTGCAGCACGATTCAAGCCTCGCCAGAGATCAAGGCTCGGGAGTCGTGCAACTTCGAACCCGGGAAACCTGGGCGAAAAATTACAGAAGACATCATCCGGGTCGGCGGACGAGTCGCCACCATGCACACGGGATCAGATAAAGATATTGATTACTATATGGATGCCATCGTAAAGGCCAGCGAAGAAGGTGGGCTGACCATTGAGGACATCCGGGCACGGCGCCATGCCTTTGACCATGCTTCGGGCGCTCCCAGACGCGACCAACTCCCGGCCATCAAGAATTTGGGGATGCTGGTCAGCATGATTAACACCATGCTGTGGGAGAACCATCGCGAATACAATACATCGCAGCGCGTACGCGATTACGGAAGCGAATTTGCCACACTCTCTGTGCCCCGGAAGAGCGTTACCGATGCTGGCGTCAAGAACACTTTTGAAATCGACCGCCCGCTTCCGCACTTGGTGTTCACGATGATCCACAAGGGCATCACCCGATACAGTGACAAGGACAAGCGAGTGTATGGGCCTTCAGAGGCTACGGACCGCATTATCCAACTTAAAGCTCTGACCACTTGGGGTTCTTACTATTTATTAAGGGAAAAGGTGATGGGAAGCCTGGAGCGTGGAAAGTATGCGGACTTTATCGTTCTGGACCGGGACTATCTGACGGTTCCTGAGAATGAAATTCCTAAGCTCCAAGTTCTTATGACGGTAGTGGGTGGCAAGACCCGCCATCTGCTTCCTTCTTTGGCTCAGGAAATAGGTACTGCACCGGTTGGACCGACTACTTGGCCCACTAAGCCCCTAGAGAGGATGCGTACTCCATAACTAACAGATTGGTTTGGTTCTTGTGTTTTCTCCCTGGAAGTAACTTCGATTAGACTTTCCAATTACAAGAGCAGCGGGCGGGGGTCCCCACAAATTCCCCCACCCGCAAGGGGAGAGGCATTGTGTCTAACCAGCGCCAAGTGATGCGCCCCCTGTAGCCTTATTTCAATTCGACTGAGAAGAGGGAAATGAAAAGCTCCTCCGGCAGAGGATCGAGGCACTGCTTCAAGAATCCAGTCCGGCACAGCTTCGGCAGGTGTATCGGATTCTGAAGGCAGCCTTGGAACCGTAGACGGCCAATCGCTTTTCCCTATCAGAGCGGATGTTCCTTAATAATCGATTTACCGAGTGACAGTGTCGAAACACCCGGCTGCATCATCCTTAACTCATTAAAAGCAGTCAGAAAATCTTCGGAAAAGCTGGCTTGCCAAGACCTCATTGTTTTTTGTCAATTCAATAACAATTTCAGAGAGGCTATGGCGATCTGAGGTTGGGAAGACAGGGCAGACTGGCCTTGCTCTTGGGCCAACGGGAAGGTCAAATCGGGGATTCCGGTTTCGAGATTCCTCGGAAATAGTTTCAAGGAAGTTCGCTATCCAACTTATCTGTGATCGTTAACATCAGTGTCGTCGAACCGACGCGAAATTCTGACATATGTCCTAATTCGCAATGCGTAATCTTCTCCTCGCCGACAAATGTTCCGTTAGCACTGTTTAAATCCAGGAGCAAGGCAGAAGACCCGTACACTTCCAGCATACAGTGATTGCGCGATATCTTCGGATCGCCTAGTACGATATCTGCTTGGGCCCTGCCGATTGTTATCTGGGGCTTCTGGATCGGAAAAATTTTTCCTTTCAGCGGTCCTTCGCTGGCAAACAGCGACACCACTTTATCCACTGGCATTTTCAGCTCTCTGGTCGTTTGCATGAGTTTCGCGTTTTCTCGTGAGAGAACAACAGTTGGAATACCAGTCTCAGTTTCTTTTCGACCCGCGTTGTTTGTGGACTCACCTGCTTTTTCCGATGCCATGCCAGCCTCCTAGCAAAGAATTTTCCGGTTCTTGACGCATATCGCAAACTCCGAAGTCCTGTGGAGACAGCCTTCCACCCCGAACCAGCTCACACTGTGAGATCGGATTTGGCTGGCATCGCACCAGTGGAATCCTGAGAGGAAACTTCTGGGTCCAGATTCCGTATGGCATCTAGCATCTTTTGGCTCTGCATCTGGATGTTCTGAATCGCGTCTTCCATAACGGCTCGGAGGCCTACTCGTTCCTTTAGTTGTTCACGAGCTAATGCCAGTTCTTCCTCCATCTGCCGAATGGCGCGGATAGCCGCCTCCCTCTGCTCACGGAACTGCTCTTGGACTGCAACGAATTCCTCTTCCAGTAACTGGATCCGGGACATCACTTCAGTCAGTTGGGCCTGGCTCTCATCGCGTTCCGCAGTGAGTTGCTGGATCAGTCCCTCGCTGGCTTGCTTTTGTTCGACTAACTCTCCTTCCAGCGCTCGTGTTCGAGATTCCATCTCGTTTAGCTGGGCGCGATATTTGTCGCGTTCCGCAGTGAGTTGCTGGATCAGTCCCTCGCTGGCCTGCTTTTGCTCGACCAACTCTCCTTCCAGCGCTCGTGTCCGAGATTCCATCTCGTTTAGCTGGGCGCGACTCTCGTCACGTTCCGCAGTGAGTTGCTGGATCAGTTTCTCGCCGGCCTGGTTTTGCTCACCACCTTGCCCCTGAGTTTCCGCCAACCGTTCTTCCAAAGATAGCGCCCGAGATTCCAGTTCACGCAACCGAGCTTGGCTTTCATCCCGCCCTGCGACCAATTGTTGAATAAGTTTCTCCGCTGCTACTTTCTGCTCCCGAAGTTTGTCTTGTGCCGCCCCCAACTCCCGTTCCAGTTTCTGCACGAGAGGTGCTGTCTCCGGCGCCGCTTTTCTGCCTGCCTCCCGCGCGATTGCTAGTTGTTGAGCTAAGTTCAACGCGGCCTCTTTCTGCTTCGCTAGCTCTTCCCTAGCAGTGGCCAGTTCCAGCTCTAGCTTCCCAACGCGTGAGTTTTCCAACAACTGACCCTGGTCGCGCCGTGCAGCTATGTGCTGGGTAAATAACTCGGCTTCCTCCCTTTCCTTCTGGAGCTTTTGCCTCATTTCCCCTAGCACATTCTGGAGTTTGTTAGTCGCGGGCGATTTTTCCATACCTACCCTGGGTTCTGCACCTTCTCATAGATATATCGGCTGCGCTAGAAGCTCATTCAGACAATTCTCTCTTGTGGACTTCCTGCATGGAGATGTTACCTTTTCGGCAATACTAGCATACACCCAGTCATACATGGGCCAACCAGGGAAAAACTTCCCTGCCTTTTCGCATTGTGTTTTCTGATTCATTCAAGTTAACCACAAGCATTTCAATAAGTTTGACTCAACTTCCCTGAGTCTGGAACAGACCTTGCTGAAAAGCTAGGTATGAAAGAGCAAGCGTGTAGGCAAACCTGTAAAGTATGTCTGAGAGAAGATTGTTTCGATTTTCATGTGCCGGATGAGGTATGGCAGCGGATTGTGCCACATGAGTTTCAGAATAGTGCCGTTTGTTTAGGCTGCTTTGACCGTTTTGCCGCAGAAAGAAAAGTGGATTACACCCCGTACTTGGCACTCCTCTATTTTGCAGGTGATCAGGCCTGCTTCGAATTCAAGGTTGTTTGGGGAAGCAGCACTAAAACCTAGCCGCAACTTTTGGCAGCTAGTTTTGCTTTACACTCGTTGCACAATTCTCCACTGGGGGGCTTTTCCTTCGATTCTACGTAATTCTTCCACGGCCACCCCGAGCAATTGGTACAACAATGCCAAATTTTATCGTCTGTTTTGCACCTATAAACCGACGCCACGGCTTCCTCCTAGCATGATTCCCCCCTGGCCATTCTATCGTAAAAATCTCTCAGGTTGCCCCAAATTAATCGAAAATCTTGATGACTCCCTGCTGAAATCATTGCTTTTCGGGCAGAAATCGCAACTTGGTGAGTTTGAATTGTAACTCAACGGATTAGCTGAATCAAAACGGCCGAGGAAGGCTTTCAGCCCGGCGGGCGGGGACCCCCAAGTTTCCCACACCCGCAAGGGGAGAGGCATCGCGTCTAACCAGCGCCAAGTGATTGAATTGAACTGGTGGGCCTGGGGAGACTCGAACTCCCGACACGC
>JACQGE010000002.1 GCA_016199675.1 Acidobacteriota bacterium
GCGTCACGCGATAGCGCACGCCCGGCGCCGTGGTGATGAGCTTCAGGATGAACTCGCGCTCTATCCGCTCCTGTACAATCTCCATGTGCAGCAGCCCCAGAAACCCACACCGGAAGCCGAACCCCAGGGCCACCGAGCTTTCCGGCTCGTAGAAGAATGCCGAGTCATTCAGCCGCAGCTTTTCCAGAGCGTCCCGCAGCGACTCGTGCTGATCGGCGTCCACCGGATAGAGGCCCGCAAAGACCATCGGCTTGATTTCCTGAAATCCGGGCAGGGGTTCCGCTGCTGGTCGCGCGTGCTCCGTGATGGTGTCGCCGATGCGGGCGTCGGAGATCTTCTTGATGTTGGCGATGATGTAGCCCACCTCACCCGCCGACAAATCCGGGACTTCCACCGGCTTCGGCGTAAAGACGCCCAGGGACTCGGCAGTATAAACCTCCCCGCTCGACCACAGCCGAATGCGCATCCCCTTTTCGATTCTTCCCTCTTTGACCCGCACCAGGATGATGGCTCCCCGGTAAGGGTCAAACCAGGAGTCGAACAGCAGGGCACGCAACGGAGCCTCGGCAGAGCCGGTGGGAGGCGGGACGCGCCGCACGATGGCCTCCAGCACGTCTTCCACCCCGCGCCCGGACTTAGCGCTCACCAGCAACGCGTCCTTAGCGTCCAATCCGATGGCGTGCTCGATCTGCTGCCGAGTCGCCTCGGGTTCTGCGCTCGGCAGGTCAATTTTATTGATGACGGGGATGATCTCCAGTTTATTGTCCGACGCCAAATAGGCATTGGCCAATGTCTGCGCTTCCACACCCTGCGAAGCGTCCACCACCAACAAACTCCCTTCGCAGGCGGAGAGGCTCCGCGAAACCTCGTAGGAAAAATCCACGTGGCCGGGCGTATCAATCAGGTTTAACTGGTAGGTCTGGCCGTCTCGCGCCTGATAGTAAAGCCGCACCGCGTGGGCTTTGATCGTGATGCCGCGCTCGCGTTCCAGGTCCATGCTGTCCAACAATTGGTCCACGCGCTCGCGTTCGCTCACCGCACCCGTCAAATCCAGCAACCGATCAGCCAGCGTGGACTTGCCGTGGTCAATATGCGCCACAATCGAAAAATTGCGGATGAATTGGCGGTCCATAAATGGGATTTTGAGGAACTACGAACCCAATCGCGGAGACTTCCTCATTCTCCAGTCTACAGAGTGCAGCCCAGTTTTGCCAGCAGCAAACTTTCTCCGGGACTTTGCAATTTAGTTGAGAGGGTTGGAGTTAGGGTTTTTAATCGTATCACCGAAAGCTGGGATTCAAGATTTTCTTCCGCAGTCGGATGGACTTTGGAGTCACCTCCACCAGTTCGTCCTCGCGGATGAATTCGATGGCCTGTTCCAGGTTAAGAATGCGCGGGGGGACTAAGCGGATAGCCTCATCGGCGGTGGAGGCTCGCATGTTGGTCTGCTTCTTTTCTTTGACGATGTTGACGTCCAAGTCCTTGTCGCGCGCATTTTCGCCGATGATCATGCCTTGGTAAACTTCTGTGCCTGGGATGATAAAAATTTCCCCGCGTTCCTGAAGATTGAAAATGGCATAACTGGTCACTTTGCCGGCGCGGTCGGCCACCAGCGAGCCAGTGGGGCGGGACGGGATGTCCCCTTGCCATTCGATGTACCCGTGAAACAGCGAGTTGAGGATCGCCGTGCCGCGAGTATCGGTGAGGATCTCGCTGCGCAAGCCGATCAGCCCGCGCGTCGGCACCTGAAACTCGAGCCGTACCCGTCCAGAACCGTGGTTCACCATTTTCACAATCTTGCCCTTGCGAGTTCCCAACTTCTCCATCACCACGCCCTGGAAGGTTTCCGGACAGTCAATTTCCAGCAATTCCTGCGGTTCGTGGAGCGCACCGCCAATTTCCTTGGTCAGGATCTCAGGCTTTCCCACCGCCAGCTCATATCCTTCGCGCCGCATCATTTCGATCAGAATCGCCAGTTGTAATTCTCCCCGGCCCATCACTTTGAACGAGTCCGGCCCCCCCGCTTCTTCCACTTTGATCGAGACATTTGTGAGCAGTTCCTTCTCCAGCCGCTCGCTCAAATGGCGGGAAGTCACGTACGTTCCCTCCTGGCCGGCAAACGGCGATGTGTTCACCGTGAAGGTCATGGCGATGGTGGGTTCGTCAATCTGGACGTGCGGCAAGCGGCACGGCGTATCCGGATGAGTCACCGTTTCGCCGATGGTGATGCCTTCTACGCCGGCAATGGCCAAAATGTCGCCAGGCTGTGCCTCTGTCTCTTCTACTCGCTTGAGTCCCTCAAAGGAATAAAGTTTCGTGATTTTCGTTGTTGCCAGCGAACCGTCCAGCTTCACGATTCCTACCCGGTCCCCCAATCGCAGGGTTCCCTCAAAAACGCGGCCAATCGCCAGACGCCCCAGGTAATCGCTGTAGTCCAGGTTGGCAACCAGCATCTGGAGGATGCCTTGCGGGTCGCCGACCGGCTTGGGGATGTCGCTCAGAATGGTCTCAAACAGCGGTTGTAAATTTTCCGAGCCGTCATCCAGCGTTTTATGGGCGATGCCAGCGCGCGCGTTGGTGTAGATTACCGGAAAATCAAGCTGGTCTTCGGTGGCATCCAGGTCAATGAACAGGTCGTAGATTTCGTTGAGGACTTCGGGAATACGCGCATCGGAACGGTCAATCTTGTTAATGACCACGATGGGAGGGAGCTTCGCCTCTAGCGCCTTCATCAGGACGTACCGTGTCTGCGGCAGCGGCCCTTCGCTGGCATCCACCAGTAACATGACTCCATCCACAATTCTCAACGCGCGCTCTACCTCTCCGCCGAAGTCGCTGTGGCCCGGCGTGTCCACAATGTTGATCTTCACGCCCTGATAGCGAATACCGGTGGTCTTGGCCAGGATGGTGATCCCCCGTTCCCGCTCCAATTCATTCGAATCCATCACGCGCTCGGCCACCGCTTCGTTCGCACGAAAAATGCCGCTCTGCCGGAGCATGGCATCCACTAACGTCGTCTTGCCGTGGTCCACGTGCGCGATGATGGCGATGTTGCGGATAATCTCTTTGCACGTATCCCGCGGGACCGGAGCATGGGACTGGGGTGTTGTTACCACGATAATCCTTTGCACAATGTTATGATTTAAGCCGGAAATTCCTTCTGGAGAGCCGGTAACTCTTACTATAGCATTTCTGTGAGCCTCATGCCAATTAGGGACACTACCCCAATTTGATATGGTAAAGCGGGAAAAAGTTGGTGGGCCCACCAGGATTCGAATCTGGGACCAACGGATTATGAGCACGTTCCAGGCAGTGACAGCAACCAACCCACGAGAAGATAGCTACCGGTTGCTGCCTTCCTTCATCACGTAAAGAGCAGCATCCGCCGTTCGCAGTATCTCGTCGATTGTTCGACCGTCTTCGGGGTACATCGCAACACCGAAGCTCACTGAGATTGAAGGGTGCTTGCAATCGTTCATGACCTGCTGGGCAATCCGTTCGGCAACATCGCGCGCCCCCTCTATTCCTGTTTCCGGCAAGAGGAGTGCAAACTCATCCCCTCCGAAACGTGCGACCGTGTCGATCGTGCGGCAGCCAAGCCGGAGGATGTCCGCCACTCGGCATAGCGCCTGGTTACCGACTAGGTGACCATACCTATCGTTGATTTTCTTGAGATTGTTCAGATCGAGAAGTACCACAGTAAATGACCGACCTGTGCGGAAGGATCGCTCGGTTTCTTCACTGATTGCGTTAACCAGTTGGCGATAGTTTCCCAAACCAGTCAGTGAGTCGCTCAGGAGAAGTTGGTGGATTTGTTCTTCCATCTGTTTGCGTTCGGTGATGTCCACGGCTGTCATCACATGCGCCAACTGGCCTTCTAATTCCATTGTGCCCATGGTGACATCTAGCCATCTAGCCTCGCCTCTTTTCGTGATAATCCTAATCTCATATCTTTTGGAGGAGTGCTCCGTGGGAGGCAATATAAATCCGCTTTCGATCATTATCCCTCGCGAATCAGGATGGACAAAGTCCAAAAAAGTCTGGACTGACAACTCGTCTCGGCTGTAGCCGGTGATTATTGAGCTTTACATATTATAGTGACGCTCCCGATTCGCCAGACGGCCTTTTATCGGACTTTCGAAGCCTGTGGAAATGTCACTATATTTTGCAATCCTCAATAGTTCGGCGGCCCGATTTGAATACCGGCACTCTGCTCCTTGATAGATAAGAATGGCCGAAGCAATTGTCTCTGTGAGTGCACGAAACTTTGCCTCGCTTTCTCGTAACGCAATCTCAGTTTGTCGGCGCTCTTCACGCAAATCTCTTTCTTCCATAGCCTGGCGGATAGCAAAAGGCAGGCGGGACAGGCGGTCCTTCAAAATATAATCCTCGGCGCCTTGCTTGATGCAGTCCACGGCCCTGTCATCTCCGAGTAAGCCTGAAAGCAGGATGAAGGGGATGTCTTGGTTTTCTTCCTTTGTGAGTGTCAAGGCATCCATTCCCGTCCACCCATTCAGCAGATAATCCGCAAGGATGATGTCGTAGGTCTTTGTTCGAAGCCGTGCTGTGAATTCTTCTATAGTCGAAACGCGGTCTGCACTTACCTCCAGGCCCTCTTTCTGTAGTTCAATGAGGCATCGTTTATAATCTGCTGGGTTGTCTTCCACAAACAGGATGCTCACCGTCCGCTTTAGCGTAGGGGTGGGCGGCTCTTCCTGGTTCATCTGTTCCTCCTCCGTTCTATGAAATCCTAGAGGGCGTGATGTGTATTACTGCCTTGCCGCAGGGCCACTCACGATTGCCTTACGCTCTCCGGTAGCATCTCCATGATAATGGACTCGAATACATCTACCAACACACGATCCAGCCAACCCTCCCGGACTTCCCAATGCATGATTGCCAGCGCTTCTCGCGGACGAAGTGCCGCTCGGTATGGCCGGTCAGTTGTGAGGGCATCGTAAACATCCACGGTCGCTAAAATTCGGGCCGTCAGTGGAATTTCCTCTCCTATTAATCCATCCGGGTAACCGCTGCCATCCATTCTTTCATGGTGATGGCGTATGATGGGCAGAACGTAGTGAAAGGTCCTGAGGGGAGCGCAGATTCGCTCTCCGACAATGGGGTGTTGTTGCATGCTTTTCCGTTCTTCTTTTGTGAGCGGACTTGTTTTCATAAGAATTTGGTCTGGGACAACGACCTTACCAATATCGTGAACAATGCCGGCACGGCGAAGGGCAACTTTCTGTTCTTCGGGCAATTCTAACCGTTCCGCCAGAGCTACGGAATAGCGGGAGAGGCGGTCGCAGTGCCCATGTGTATAGGGGTCTCGACCTTCAATACTGTAAGCAAGACTGAGTACCACTGATTCGGCGTGTTCCAGTTCGTCCGTGTAATACTTCAATTTCAGAAGGGCACGTACTCTGGCAAGCAATTCTGGTCTGTTAACGGGTTTACTGAGGAAATCATCAGCTCCGGCTTGAATCCCTTCTATACGGTCGTCCAGGCTGGTAAGGCTCGTAACGAGAACAATAGGCGTCAGGCAAGTCTTTGGATTGGCCTTGGCAATGCGGCAAAGATAGAATCCATTCCAGTCGGGCAGGATTACATCGAGAAGAGCCAGGTCTAAGTCCTGGTGAAGGATCACTTCTAATGCCTCAGTTCCGTTTTCCGCTGGGATTATCTGATATCCTTCGCTCTCCAATATTTCTGAGAGAAGTTCCAAAGAACCGGGATCATCATCGGCCACTAGAATTTTGGAAACTCGGCCTACAGGATTCATTAATTCTCATTCAATTCGAAACTACAAGCAATTTGCAGATTGCACGTTGTCTTCCAAGAATCGCTTTGGCTAGGCTCAAATTCCCTTATATATTCCCCCTCGGATACTACTAAGCCGCAATGAACCTAATCGACCCTTTCTCAATTACTTCGCGGAATCCTAGGCCTGTTTGCTCTGGTTATTTAGCTCTTTGGACATGGGAAGGCAAAGCTAGGACGCAATCAGGCAATTCTGGGTGCCAAGAAATTGGCGGTCAGCAGACGAAAATCCGGCAGGGAATGGAGGGCCTCATGATGCTAATTACTCCTGAACTATCGCGAGTATGTGGTGGGCCCACCAGGATTCGAACCTGGGACCAACGGATTATGAGTCCGCTGCTCTAAC
>JACQGE010000062.1 GCA_016199675.1 Acidobacteriota bacterium
ACGCTCACGGAAAGACTCACCTCAGGCGCTGAAGCGCCAAGCAAACGATCCTGAATCGGCACGACTAAAGTCGTACCCTGACGGTTGCACATGCCGGTCTACACCATTTGTGAAACCGCTATAAGCTCGCCACCTCAGAAAGGCAATTCTATTTCAGAACCGCATTCTTTCCGTCTGCCGCCAGAAGGGTATTCTCAGAATCGGTGAAGCCTGACATAAGGTTTTGGGGTCGCGGGCGCAGGCCAGAGTGTTAGGCAGCAGCGTGACGCGACTCGGCGGGCATGTGCTCGCAGATCGCTTTCAGCGTGTCCGCCACATCCTGATAGGTGAGATCGCCTCCCGGGCGCTTCGCCGCGTGAATGGCGGCGTCATTGAGGCTCAGGATGCCTTCCAGAGCGCCATTCTTGTTGAGCACCGGCAACCGTCGCACTTTCCAGGCCCTCATCGAGGAAAGAGCATCGTGGATGTCATCCTGCGGAGAGCAGGGAAAAAGTTTCCACTCGGTCACTTCACCGACGTGAACCTCCGAAGGGCGTTGATTTCTGGTCCCCAGCGCGATACAGATATCGCGATCCGTGATCATCCCGATCACTTTGCCCTCCTCGTCCATCACCGGCAGAGCTCCGCAGTTGTTGGCCCACATCAGTTCTGTTGCTTCCGCAAGGTTGTTATCCACACGGCAGAACTTCGGGTCGGGGGTCATGATGTCTTTTACCTGCATTTTGGGGGGTTCCTTTCTTAAAAAGATTATGCCGATTTCTTCTGCGCTTTCCAAACCATAGTCACTGTCTGAATGAGGGTGGGCTTCAAAGGGGGCTGGACCCGTCTAGGGGGGTGAAGAGGGAAAGGATCAGGCCATGACCAGGGAAACCGCTTTCCGCAATCCAGGCAGCGCCGGTATTCTCCCTTCTCGTCCCGCCGGGGAGAGGTCTGGTTCCGGTGGTGGCACCAAAATTCCATACTTTTCGCTCAACTGACCTTGGTTCTCGAGTAGGGCGCAAAATGGTGCAATCGCCGCGCCTCATAGGAAGCAACGGCGTGTTCGAGCACCGGGAGCACGTTGCGCTTCATATAGGGCGCAACCAGCAAGTCAAAGGCACCGGCTTCCAGAGCCTCCAGCCATTCTTTTTCGCCACCCGCCCGGCTGAAAACGATCACTGGCAAATTGGGATAACGTTGCTTAATCTGTCCCAGGGCTTCATGCCAGGTCCCTTGATGGAAAGACCATCCGCAGAACATAGCATCATAGTTATCGCTTTCCAGAATGCTTCTCAATTCTGTCAAGCTCTTAATGCTTTTCAGGACGACACGGTCCCCAAGAATTTCTTTCAGGAGGCTTGTTTCCGCCTCGTCACTGCTTAGAAGGAGAACTTTCGGCTTGGAGAGCATTTTAAACACCTCGCATTACTAAACTTTTTGAAAATTCCGCCAAAGTGCAATATGAAGTGAAATATATAATAACTTCTTAGCAATAGTCTGTCTGTTATTGAACAAAAACAACTCGGAATATTCCCAGGTGTGGATTCTGAAAATTTCTTCCAACGATGAATCCTGCAAAATCAAGGAACAAAGAATTCACATCGCAGAACTTGCATCCAACAACGAATAAACACTGAGGGCATTAATAGTGAGGAGCATAATACCCGGACTTGCTGAACAGTTGCAGGGGCAGGATTCCTTTGGGCGGAATTAGTTTGACCTGAATCTTGCGCCATTTTCCATCGTTCTGTTTATTGGTGGGAGAATAGCCCAGAACATAGAGCTGGCGCATTTCCCGGCCTACCTTGCTGGCCACAGCCGGCAGATTGTTCAGGTTTTCCACTGCGAATTGGCGCCCGCCCGTCATCTCCACTATCTCGTTCAACAACGATGGCCCGGCCAGCTCTTCCGGCGTTTGATTGAACCCGTTGGGTTCATAAATCCCGATCGCATAGATTTGAACATCGGCTTCTTTCACCGCCCCTTTAATATCTCTTGGTGTGTACCGGCTGTGGTTATCACCGCCGTCGGAGAAGATCAGCAGCACCTTGCGGGAGTGCTGGGCGTTCCGCATTTCGTGCAAACCTAGATAAACGGCATCGAGCAGGGCGGTTTGGCCCTTGGTTTCGGTAAAGTTCAGCTTGTCTTGCAGGGTCCCCAAATCCTGGGTGAAATCGGAAATTTTATTGGGACGATTATTGAAGCTGATCAGGAAAAATTCATCGGCAGGGTTGGCGGTGCGAAAGAACTGGCTTACCGCCATGCGCGCTTTTTCCATTTTGCCGGCCATGCTGCCGCTGGCGTCAAAGAGGATGCCAACAGAAATCGGCACATCCTCTTTGGAAAATTCCTCAATCTGCTGCGGTTTCTTGTCTTCGTAAACCTGGAAATTCTCTTTCTGGAGGCCGGTGACGAAGCGGTCATAAACGTCTATAACGCTTACGTTCACTAGAACCAGTTGCGCATGGGCTCGGAAGGGACGTGGCGAAGGATTGCTTTCCGAACCTGAATCGGGAAGCGTTGCGAGACCCTCTCCTTCGTCCCCGGAGTACAAACGGACTCCGGAAAACAATAGAAGAAAGAGAACGGCCAGCCACCGTTGTTTCTTACTCCGATCCATCGCATTCTCCTTGGCCGGATATGGCACGCCAGCAGAAAACCATCTTTCAACAACTGTCGTTATGCACTTCCAACGGAGTTTGCGACAAGTTGGAGCTTTCTTTTTCTTGCCTTGCGAGGCAGCAGTGTCGTTTTGCAATGAATGCACCGGCCTTTCCATGCCGGAGTTATCAGATGACATTGTTCGCAACACACAAGTTCCAGTGGTGGTTGAATCGCAGTTTGCATAGGTTCTTCCTTTCCCTCGAAGCGTTTTTGATCTTTCATTTGGTGCATGCAGCAGTTCACATTTGCAAATAGCGTGCCAAGAAGAGGAGACAGTCCTAACAGGAAAGTCAAACGCAGCGAAAAAAAACACTTAGAACCGCAATCGAATCCGTTCAGAAAAGAAATGTCTCCGGCGCGTAGCCATCTGGAAATAGTATCGAGAGTGCGATGGTGGAATTGAAGTACTCTCGCTGTTTGACCGGACTTCAATGTTGAGAGTAAGAAGGTTTCGAGCGGATCGCTGATTGGCGGATAAGCGTGGATTATTAATAGAGAGTCTGACGGGCTACTTCACATTCTTACGGCGATATTTCGTGGGAGTCATCCCGCTCAATTTGCGGAATACCGTGGTGAAGTGGGCATGGCTGGCAAAGCCCAACTGTCGGGAAATCTCGGCTACGGAGAGCCGGTCATCGGCGAGCAACTCTCTGGCCTTCATGATTCTCTGGCGCATAAGATATTGATGCGGAGTGAGGCCCGTCGTCTGCTTGAAGAGACGTCCGAAGTGATAAGGACTCATCTCTAAAACGTCGGCCATTCTACGCAAGCTGAGATCCTCTTTCAGATGCGCTTCAATGTAATCCATCACTCGGCGGAGTCGAGCGGGAGGCAATCCGCCCTGGTGTTCGCTCTTCTTGGAGAATCCCCCAAAAAGTTTCACAAATCCCCTTTCTGTATGTTGCATCCCTGTACTCCTTTGAGATGCCCCCGAAGAAATTCCATTATTTCTTCGCATTGAACTGGGGCTTCTACAATTAGCCTCAGTGCAATTTCATTTCCAAAATTTATAGACATATAACAAGTTTGGATTTGATTCTGAAATATTTCAGATTTTGGAATGATTGCAATCCAATTCTCATCTAATGGCATTTTAATTCTCAGAGCTAAAGACAAATACAGTACCTAAAAGAAGATCAAGAAATGTAGGATTTTTAGGAAGGAAGTGTTCGCTGCCCAACATTTCCGCAAGATTCTGAACATTACCGCAAGATTTTGAAAAATCTGGGAGGGGAGTTCATGGTTGGACAATAGGATCATCTGTACTTAAAATAGTTATAAGTTGGATTCCACTTCTTGCTATTAATACTCATACGCATTTGCATTTTTTTAAATTTTCAATCTTAATTTATTCATTCCATGTAGATTAATTTTTGAAAATATGATGGTTCTTTAATTGCCTTAAAAGAAAATGTCTCTTCAAGATGATGGAGGTTCCTCATGAACGAATTGTTAATGGAATTCAAGGAATTGAAGGAAATGAAAGAGAACATTCGCCGGAGTGTGAATGCCTTAGAATTATGTTGGGGTTGCGAACGAATTTGCGAATGCAAACAGCAGACTGTGGATGATGCTGCGCCAGTATGGCTGTGTATCAGTTGCCGGAACAAATTTTCGGATTATCAGCCGATGGCTGAAGATCTTTTTCGGACGGCTGTCTCAAAATTTTAATGCATTCCATTTCCACTTGCTGGTAGCACATAAATACCACCCCTGTGAATGTAACTTCCCTCTACTAACATCATTTTTACAAAATACGAAATAATAAGTCCCTTGCTTTGTTGATCTTATTTCACGAATCAATCTGGCCATTGACTTGCCAAATGGGTCGCAATGCCCTTTGCAGCTCATTCTGAAAAGCGAACCCAGATTCTTCCTGAAATCCCCCCGGGCAGGATCACGACAGAAATTTGCAAAAAGAGGTGGAATTACGATTCACCATTGAAATCGTAAGACAATTTAACATAGGGCGGGGTGCACGATGAGGAACTATCCAAAGATTCTTCTTTTAAGTAATAACCAAGTGGAAACGAATGCATTAGAAGGAATTCTCAGTGAATATGTGGCTCTGAAAAGCGTCGGGAATCTATTGGAGTTGCAAAGCGTTTTGCAAGGCGGTGGATATGATGCCATCTTCTGTGGCTGGTCTTTTCACCAAGGAACGTGGAACGATGCTCTGCAAAAGGTGCGACAGCGCTGCCCCGACTTGCCAGTGATTGTTTTCTGCCGGGCGGGTGGGGAAAAAGAGTGGGTTGAGGCGCTGGAAGCGGGCGCCTTTGACTTGCTGATTGCACCTTATATGAAAGGCAATGTGCTCCCGCTTCTGGAACATGCCGTCGCGTCCCATGAAGCGCGGCGGTTACACAACGCCACAGCATGCTCGAGGACAAAAGCAAGCTGAAACAGAGGAACAAGCAACAAGGGGGGAAGCATGAACCTCTGGTGCCGCCACCGGAGTCAAACGACTCCGCGCCGGGATGAGGAGGGGGAATACTGTCGCTGCTTGGAATGTGGCGAGCGGCTTCCCTGGTCCTGGCCGGATCCATTCCTGATTCCTCCCCCAAAGCTGGTCCAACCGCGAATGGATTCTTCTCTAGGTCAGAGATTGGCGATGGTTTGGAACGCGCAGAAGAAATCGGCATAATTCATACCCGGCGAGACCTCACAAAGGGGAATACGGCGTGAGGAGATTGCCTCTTCTCGCTCGGAAAAAATCTTAGTCTTTGGAAAAGAAATGCGCTAATCTCTTGAAAGAGACAGGGTCAAACGACTTAAATGCGGGGGCATCGTCTAATTTTCAAAATGAAAACCAAGAAACGATAGCCACTAGAATTTCTTGAACTTAGAGATTGGGAACCTACGCTGGTTCCTAAGAGCAACGAGCATCGAGGGGGGGCAAGGTAATTATGGACGGTAAAAAGAGGGAGAGGGAGACACGAACCAAAAATCAGGACCCGGAAAAACGAGAATCCAGTTATGAATCGCTCACCGGTCCAGTCATTCCAGAATCCACCGCAGCGTTGCTCCGAGAGCTGGTATCCCACCTGCGGGAGAACCGCACCCAATTGCGCGAGGAGTGGGCGCGGCGCATCACCGAATCCCAATTGCTGCTGGCGATGACTAAAGAGGAAATCTTCAAAGAAGCCACCGCCGTGTACGACAACTACATAGCCGTGCTGGAGACAGGTAGCGTCGAAGCCTTGGAGGCTTACGCTCGCGATCTGTCGGAACGCATCATCCCGCGGGGAGTAGAAACCCGCGAGGTGTTGGGCATTGTGTTGCTGCTGCGCGACGTGCTGGCCCGCTCCCTGTTTAAGAAGTACCAGGCGGATTTTGCGCTCCTCAACCGGGTTTTGGACGCCTACGAGCCTGCCGCCAACCGTATTGCGAACACCGTCGGCGTAGGTTTCGTGCAAGAGCGCGAGCGCATCATCCGCCAGCAGCAGGAGGCCATCCGCGAACTATCCACGCCGGTGCTCCAGGTTCGCGAGCGGTTGCTCATCCTGCCGATCATCGGTGTGATTGATCCGCAACGCGCCCGCCAGTTGACCGAGCAGCTCCTCCGGGGCATCCGCGCCAACCGCGCCAAGGTGGTTGTGATTGATATCACGGGCGTCCCAGCTGTGGACTCCATGGTTGCCAACCACTTGGTGCAAACGGTGGATGCTTCGCGGCTGATGGGCGCTACCGTGATTGTTACCGGCTTGTCTTCTGAGATTGCCCAAACGTTGGTGACGATTGGTGTGGATCTGACCAAGATGAAGACCGTCGGCGATTTGCAAGGAGGAATCGAAGAGGCCGAACGTCTGCTGGGTTACAAGGTCAACATGGTAACCCAATCCACGGATCAAATTGCGGCTGCGAAATAAACGATGCGAGTTCCAATCCTCAAACAAGGCAATTATCTAATTGCCTCCATTCAGTCCGCCCTCTCGGACTACGAGTTGCTTCAGCTCCGCGACGACCTGGCCGCGCAGGTGGGCCGCTTCCGTTCCAAGGGCGTCATCGTGGATGTCACTGTGCTGGACATCATGGACTCCTTCGCTGTCCGGACCCTGCGGGCCATCGCCCAAATCGCCCGCATGCGGGGCTCGGAGACAGTCATCGTCGGCATTCAGCCGGAAGTTGCCTTTGCGATGGTGCAGTTGGGCCTGGCGCTGGGTGAAGTGGAAACCGCGCTGGATTTGGAAGAAGGCCTGGCATTGTTGGAACTCCGGACCAAGCAGGGTGGCAGCCGTGACAGCCAAAGCTGAAATCCATATCCCCATCAATTCCGACTCTGACATTGTGACCGCCCGCCAGCAAGGGCGGGCACTGGCCCAGGAAATGGGCTTCAATGGCAGCGATCTGACTGTCATCTCCACCGCGATTTCCGAAATTGCTCGCAACATCGTCGAGCATGCCAAGTCAGGCGAAATTATCCTCAATGCAGTCAACAGTCCCGGAACAGTCAACAGCCCCGGAAAGATTGGTCTGGTCGTGATTGCTCGCGACAAGGGGCCTGGAATAGCGGACATTGCTCTGGCTATGCAGGACGGCTATTCCACGGGGAAAGGCTTAGGAGTGGGCCTGCCGGGGTCCCGTCGTCTCATGGATGAATTTGAGATCACCTCCGCGCCAGGGATCGGGACCACCGTGACGATGAAGAAGTGGAAGAGATGATATGCCACAAGGGACTCCACAAACGGTGCCGCTAGTCGATTACGCCTTCGCGGCCTTGACGCTTCCGGGGGAGCCGGAATCAGGCGACCGGCATATTGTAGTTCCAACCCGGACCGGGACCCTGGTGGCGGTGGTCGATGGCCTGGGACATGGGGCTGAGGCTGCGGAGGCTGCCAAAGTGGCCGTGGCCACGCTGGAACGTTACGCCGGGGAACCTATCATTTCCTTGATGAAACGCTGTCACAAAGAAATGCAGGGGACGCGGGGGGCGGTGATGAGCCTGGCCGCGTTCTATGCGCAGGACGAAACCGTAACCTGGCTCACGGTGGGCAATGTGGAAGGTATCTTGCTGCGCGCGGATCCACAGGCAAATCCGCAGCGCGAAAACATTTTGATGCGCAGTGGAGTGGTCGGTTTTCGTCTCCCTGCACTGCGAGCCTCGGTCATGACGGTTTCATCCGGTGACGTTTTGATTTTTGCCACCGATGGCATTGCCAGTGGCTTTGACAACGACTTGACCCTGAATGCTCCCTTACAACATATCGCCGACAGCATTTGCACCCGACACAGCAAGGGGACGGATGATGCCCTGGTATTGGTGGCCCGTTATCTGGGAGATGGTTCCTAATGGATACCCTGGATCAATTGGCGGAGCAATATGCAGCCGCCCTGGGGGATTACCTCGTCAAGGGGGGAGAAACCCCCTTGCGCCTCGCCTATGAACTGGGACGCAAAGCCATCGCCAGCGGGGTAGGCGTCCTGGAGATGGCTTCTATCCATAACAAGTCCCTCACGACGATTTTCACCAACAACATAAGCCGCGAACAATCCGTGCAGATGGCCGAGCGAGCTTCGGCCTTTTTTGCGGAAAGCCTGTCGTCTTTTGAAATGGTGCTGCGCGGCTTCCGCGAAACGAATGAGTTCCTGAATCGCCAATACCGGGAGTTGGTGGAAGCGCAGCAGTCTTTGGAATCGGAGCGCCGGCGCTATCAGGAACTGTTCAATTTTGCTCCCGATAGCTACTTGGCAACCGGAGTGGATGGGACGATACAGGAAGCCAACAATGCAGCAGCCGACCTCCTGAAGGTTCGCCAAGACCTTCTGGTGGGCCAACCTTTCTCCTCTTTTGTGACTGAGGTAGAACGGCCTTTTTTCCACAACCAACTAGCGCGATTGCAGAAGGGAGAGTTGGAGAAAATCGAGTTCTGGCCGATCACGATTCAGCGGTCCCCTACGGAGTCCATCCCGGTTTCCCTCACGGTGGGAATCGTTCGTGATCTCCAGGGCAATCCAATTGGCCTGCGGTGCCTGCTCCGCGACATCACTGAAAGGAAACGACTGGAGGAGGAGAGGGCGCAGTTGCTGATTCGCGAACATCTGGCTCGCGCGGAGACGGAGGCAGCTCAGCGGCTCAAGTTTCTCGCGGAGGTGAGCACGGCCCTGGCAGGCTCGCTGGACTACGCCAGCATCCCCGACCTCATTGCTCTTCTTTCCGTCCCCTATTTCGCCGATTATTGCTTTGTTTACCTGACCGATGAATTCATGGTTGTGCGACATTTTGCGGCGGCCCACAGCGACCCGGAAAAGGCCGAGTTGGTGAAAAGCCTGCAGTTCAGCCTGGCTCCCATGGAAGTGCCCTCCACCGTGGCGGAAGTGTTGCGCAAAGGCAAGCCGGAAATCTTCTCCGAATTGTCGGAAACCTGGCTGGAGACTTTTGCCTGCGGAAGAGAAAATTTTGAACTTTTGCGGAAGATGAATTTCCGGTCTGCCTTGCTGGTGCCGCTCATTGCGCGCGGGTTTCCTCTGGGGGCCATTACCTTCATGGCCTCCGAATCGGGCCGCCAATATGCGGCCGACGACCTGGCCTTGGCGGACGAGTTGGCGCGTCGTTGTGCCTTGTTTCTGGAAAACGCAAGACTTTACCACCAGGTGATTGTCGAAAGGGATAAGGCGGAAAAGGCCAGCCAGGCAAAGGAAGAATTTGTGGCTGTTCTCAGCCATGAGTTAAGAACCCCATTGATGACCATTCTGGGCTGGGCGCGGATTCTGGGTCGGCAGCCTCAAATCATGGGGGATCAGGTTCTAAGCGATGGTGTCCAGTCCTTGGAGCACAATGCTCAAACCATAACGCGGTTGGTCGAAGATTGTCTGGACATTGCCCGCATTTCGGAAGGCAAGTTCCAGCTTCAAAAGGAGGCTGTGGATTTAAATCAGGTTACCAATACGGCGTTTGAATCCATCCGGGAACGAGCTTATGTCAAAGGGCTCAAGCTCGGAACTCAATTTTTGGCATCCAGCCTCTATGTGGCCGGCGACAAGACGCGGCTGGAGCAAGTACTGCTGAACCTGTTAACTAACGCCATCAAATATACTGAAGACGGGGGCGAAGTTTCCATCGGCTTGCGCCGAATAGACAATGAAGCGGAAATCGAGGTGAAAGACACGGGGATTGGCATTGATCCGGAATTTAAGGAACGCATCTTCGAGCCCTTTGGCCAAGGTACCCGGAATTGGTTCGAATCCGATTCCGGATTGGGGCTTGGACTGGCCATTGCCCGCGATATCGTTCATATGCATGGAGGCCGCATCTGGGTGGAGAGTCCCGGTCGGGGCTGTGGAAGCACATTTCGCCTGCGGCTTCCTCTGGCCCCAATTCCGGAGCAGCAGAAGAATGTTGAGCAACCTTCCCCCCTCCTTTCTGGGATCAAGCCGCTGCGGATTTTATTTGTAGAGGACTCCAAGGATGTTCTCAATTTGCTCCGGATCGAACTGGAAGAGCTAGGGTATTCCGTGTTCACCGCCGCAGATGGGGAGACCGGACTGGCAATCGCTGAACGGGAACTACCCGATGTGATTGTATCCGACATCAAAATGCCGAGATTTGACGGGTACGAATTGATCAAGAAACTCCGACAAATCCCTCAATTAGCTGCTGTACCAGCCATAGCCCTGAGCGGCTTCGGCATGAGTAAGGATGTGGAGAAAGCTCTCAAGGCCGGATACAATGCCCATCTTTGCAAGCCCGTCGAGCTGAACGAACTGGTAGCGACAATTCAGAAATTCACCTCATCCGAGCCACACCTGCCCTCAGCATAGTCAACGGTTTTTTCGTGAGCCCCCGACCAAAAAGGGAGCGGTGACTTGACTTTTTCTAAATCCGGGCCACCGCTGCCGCCAACTTGTCTGAAATTGCTATGATTTCCTCAGGAGAAGAATTCCGATTCCAGCGGGTTGTAAAAGTAAGGTCATTTTAATAATCCCAGAGAACTAGTCCGTGTCGTAGCTGCCCGTTTCTTCGTTTCGAAATAACCATCACAAATCCAAATACTTAATTCCTAATGAGAATCTCTCTTTTCGCGCGGTAGAACGGAAGATGCCTCTGGCAATCCAAATGCTTTGCCTATAGGTGCACACATGGCATCAGAATTCTCTTCGGATTGGGATTGGAAAGGAAGGTGGAATTGATCCATGCCTCGCCATCCACGAGCATACAAACACTCGATGAACCGACGATTATTCCGTGAATGCACGCGTCAATGCCTAGTGCGTGACCCGTGAACTCGAACGGATTTGCCATAGGTCTTAGAGATTGAAGCGAGAACCGCGAATGAGTTTGCCTTCTCCATTCTGGACGGAGCGTCGGGACGAACACAGGGTGTCGGGAGCGATTCCTATCCGTTTCGAATGGCTGACGGTCGGCGGAGAGCTTCTCCGCGCTCGCGGTGTGACGCGTGACATTTCCGACCGTGGCATGTATTGCTATATCGAACATCCTCTAGCTGTGGGATTGCAAGTAGGATTCGACATTCTCTACCCGGCAGAACCGGCTGGGCGCGAGTCGCTGATGTTTCGTTGCCAGGGCTGGGTTCTCCGCTGCGAGAGGCTCCGCAATCGTTTTGGTGTTGCTGTAGCCATTCAGTTCCATCAGGTCCTTGACACGACAAACCTTTACCGGCGGTCCTATGACCGCATCCTCCTTCCATCACCAGTTGTCGCCGCCTACGCTGGACTTCATGCCGTCGTTCGGAATTTGTCGCGGATAGGCGCATTTATCGAGGATCACCATCCTTTGCCCGTGGGCCAAAAGATGGAATTGCGTCTCCAGGCACAGGAATGGAAAGGGGAAATCGTCGTGCAGGCCATTGTGCGGCGCGTAGAGCCGGGTGTTGGCATGGGCGTGGAATTTGTCGCCCTGACCAGCGATGCCGATAACCAGCTTCGGGAACTCGTGGATAAAAATACGAATCCAGCCGAGCCGCGCTGAGTTTGTAACGAGCGCAGACTCTTTTTGTTTTCAACGCTTCCTGTCGATCCTACCCCATTTCTTATAGAACCACTCCCTATTAATGGATCAACCAAAGCCTGTGGTGAAAAATGAACTGGCCACAACTTTCTATAAAGATTCAGGAAAATGCACCTCCTCCACTTATTCGTACTTCGGAGTGAAGCTCAATTCCACCGAATAATTACTTCATATACCACTTCAACGATCCCTCCCGAATGAATTCACGACCGTCGTAGCTTTGGACTTCGACTCTAAGTTGTTCTCTGCACTGTGCTACTTCACCTTCCAGTACAGGCCCGGACATTCGGCATAGCTCTTGCACTATGTCAATTGCCGAATCAAGGAGGGTGGTATGAGTTGGAATAACCTTTTCATTGCAATTTTCTTTCTGACCTCTCTGGCATGGGGGCAACAAGCACAAAGGCAGCCGACGTCTGCTTCCTTTGGGGATGGCCAATACTTTCTGGGTCCGGAAGATGTGGTGCAAGTCTGGGTCTGGAAAGAACCGGATCTTTCCACCACCGCAATCGTCCGGCCCGATGGCAAAATTTCGCTGCCGCTGATCGGCGAACTGGATGCAAAGAGCAAAACTGCTCTGCAATTGCAGGATGAGGTCCGCAACAAACTCCGCAGCTACCTGGAAGAGCCGGTGGTCACGGTGATCGTCAAGGAAATCAACTATCCCAAGGTTTCCGTGCTGGGAAAGGTTCATAAACCGGACATGTACAAAATCAAACAGAAAATTACGGTTTTGGATGCGATCGCCCTGGCAGGCGGATTCACCGATTATGCCAAGCGGGGCAAGGTCATCGTGATCCGAAACAACTCGAATCGGCAGCAAAGAATAGAACTCGATCTCAAACATCCGGGCGAGGAAAACTCATTTTATTTGCAACCCTTCGACACAGTCTATGTGGAGTAGAGAACCAAAGCAGGAGACCTATGACCGGAGAATGTTACGTGAGAAAGAACGGTAAAGTCACGATGCTGATTTCCAGCAAGAACGCCCTGTTCCTGGAAGGAATCCGAGCGGTTCTTCGCCAGGACCCTTCCATCGAAATTGTGGGAGAAGTCAGCCAGCTCGCGGAAACAATAGAAGAAGCGATCCGTCTGCGCCCGCAGGTCGTGCTGTTGGATGGCATTTTGACGGATTTGAGCATCCTGGATGCTATCCGGCGCCTCAAAAAAACTCAAGAAGAAATCAGGATTCTGGCAACCAACATCTCGGAAACGTTGCCTTCCACGATGCGATTCCGCAAGGCAGGCGTTTCGGTTTATGTCCCCCCGCAAACCCGGCCGGAAGAGTTGTTCCTGATGATCCATGGCACAGACCCGCAGAGACAGCGTTATGCGCATGCCGGTGTCGCAAGCCGCAAAAAGAACCATCGAAAGGTCCCCAAAGCCGGCATGAGGAGCTTCCGGCTGGAGGAAAGGAAAACGATATGAAAGCAGGAGGGCAGGACGTTTGGATCCGAATTACCGAGGAAGCCAAGAACCGGAAAAAGGCGATGACACTCGGATGGCTGATCGGAGGGCTTGTTGTCTGCGCCGCAGCGACTTCCGCGCAGGAGCCTTCCACCCGAGAAGCTCTTGCGCAAGAGCCAGCCGCCCGCGAAGCTCAGATTCAAGAGGCTCCGGCTCCCAGAGGTTTTTATTTCAACTCACCGCTCAGCATGAATGCGGTGCACGAAGAAAACATCCCGGTGGGCCGAAGTCGCTTCAAAGACGAGGTACTGCTTCTTACGGCTCCGGAGTTCTCCTTCCGGAGTGTGGGGGAACGAGCGGACTTTATGATCGGCTACAAGCCGGAGGTCCAGCTTTTCCGGCACCATCCACACCTCAACACTTGGGACAACGCGGCCCGCTTTCGGCTGGTGCACCGACCTACCTCGCGCTGGATGTGGGACGCGACCAATTCGTTTCTCCAGACCGAAGATCCAGGCAGGGTATTGGGAGAGAGTGTTTTTCTTTTGCCGCGCGGCCAATTCTTGGAGAACACGTTCAGCCTGAATGTGGATTACGACATGACCTCCAGGACCCGACTGACCCCGTCCTTTCTGCACACCGTCTCCAAGCTTTTATTGCCGGAGCTGAGGGAGACCGATCTGTTTACGGGCCGCTTTGAGACACAGGGCGCTGCTGCGGGCGTCTCCCTCTCTCATATGCTGGATCCGCAGCAGCAAGTATTTGGAGCCTATACCTTTTTTTCCGTACAAGACTTGGAAAGAGGAATCCATTTCCCCTTTCTCAAGGGATCGCGGACCCACGGTATCAGCGTGGGTTATCGGTACGGCTTCCGTCCCCGGGGCATATCCGTAGAACTCTCTGGAGGAGCCCTCCGCAGTGGAAGCACGACTTACCGGGTTGCCGCTCGTTTCGAGAAGCGCTGGGCGGCTTTTGTGTTCCGCACCGGTTACAGCCGCGAGATCGCTTTATTGAGCGGTTTTGGCGAAGCGGCACGGCTGTCCACCGGCGTGTTGCCGAGCAATTTTTATCACATGGCAATGATGGATCTTGAAGGGAGATTGGGAGACCGCTGGGGTCTGGAACTCCGCGCCCAGGTCGGCAGGAGCAATTCCGGAATTCAGATCACAGATATTGACAGTCTCTTTGGCCACATTTGCGTGTCATACGGTTTGACCAATCGCATTTATCCGTTCATTGGCGCTGATATTTATCAACAAAGCTACAGCGAATTCCTTCTCACCTCTCTGGCTCGAAGACGTTATTTCGCGGGAATCTCCATCGTTTTCTCCCGGCCAGAAGAGTGGCAGGGGGTACCGCCCAGGACCGGTGAATGGTCGGAGTCTGATTCCTTACCGACTTCCGGAAGTAGCAGTAGAAATTCGACGAGTGGGAGATAACGAATCATGCAGGTTCAGGGTAGGGCAAAAGAACTTTCGATAGTTGCAGTCTTCGAAATGCTCGGCAAACGCAAGTTTGCCGTAGCAATCACCATGCTGCTGGTAACCGCTGCCTTTATGATTTATGCCTTTGGCCAAGCGGACCGTTTTCGGGCGGAGGCTCTTCTGGCAGCCGAACCCGCAGTTCCGGAATATGTCAAAAGGGAAACATCCCCTGCTCCGGTCAATATCCAGGAAAAATTGTGGCTCATCCGCGAACGCTTGCTCAATCCCCCGGTGCTGGAGAGCGTGATTCGAGAATTTGATCTCTACCGCTATCAGCCTCCGCAGACCTTTCTGGAGGACATACAGGCTCGGCTTGCGCTTCTGCTGCGAACCGCGGTTCGCGCCCTCCCCGGTCATCAAGAACCCACCGCGCAGGCTCGCCGACAACGCCAAATTGAGGACTTGAAGTCAAAGATCTTAATCCAGGTGGAAGCGGCGGACGCCTTCGCCATTGGTTTTGAGGGACAAAACCGGCAACAAGCAATGGATGTGGCCAATCGGCTTGCCGACATACTGGTTCAGAAAACTTCCGACGCCAGCGAACAAAGTGCGGCTTGGGCGGCGGGCTTTCTCCAAGAAGAAGTAGAGCAGGTCAAACGAAAACTGGACCAGCAAAATGAGCAGATTCAGCAATATCAATCGCAAGGCGGCGACGTCTCCACCCGCTTGGGGATGGATGTAAAGCTGCTGGAATCGTTCCAGGAACAACTCCAGCTCAAGACCGAGCGAATTGCCAATGAGCAAGCGCGGCGTTCCGCCGTCTCGCAAGAAATGAAAGAACTGGAGGAGAAGGGGGCGCTGGAATCGGCGGTGAAGTCGCCGGAGGAGAGAAGGCTCGAAGAACTGCGCACCCGCTTGAAGCAATTGCAAGCAACCTACACGGAACAGTACCCCGAGATGAGAGCGGTTAAGGCGGAAATTCAGGACCTGGAGCGGGTCGTCGCTGGCAGCAAGACCAAAGGGAAAATTATCGGAGAACCTTCTACAGCCCAACTGCGCTATGTGGCCTTGAAGGCGGAATTGGAGGAAATCGATCAACGGCTGCAAAGTTATCGCCAGCAAGAAAAGCAGCTCTCCTCCCAAATTACAGTTTCCATGCGGAAGGTGGACTCGGCTCCGCAACGCGAAAGAACCCTGGCAGTGCTGGTTCGGGATTATGAATTGACTCGGGAGGAATATCAGGCGCTTCTCGAAAAACAACAACAAGCGCAACTAGAGGAACGTTTGAGCAAGGTTAATCAAAGTTCCGATTTTCGAATCGTTCGCCGGGCCCTGTTCCCCTTGGAACCCTCGGCTCCGCAGCGGGCCAGAATTATCCTGTTGGGGTTGTTCATCGGTCTGGGGCTGGGCTTGGGATTGGCCATCTTCTCTGAATCCCGCGACACCTCTTATGACAGCGCAGATGATTTTCAGAATTCCACCAATCTGCCGGTTCTGACGGTCATTCCTTCCATTGTTTCGTCGACCCCGGTTAGTACGGTTCCCGTGAGCCGATCTCATATGCTGCCGCTAGGGATCAGGACTGTGGAGCAAAACTACGTGGTGGCTTTGAGCGATCCCCGCTCGATTGCCGCCGAGCAATACGGCATCCTGGCGATGGAGGTTCGCGAGCGGCTGGGGAGAGATTCCTCTAAGGTGGTGGCTGTAACCAGTTCCGCCGGCGGCGAGGGAAAAACCATTACGTCGCTGAATTTGAGCATTGCGCTTTCACGGACGATGGAAGGAAGAGTTCTGCTTCTCGAATGCGACCTGCGCCGACCTCGCCTCCAGGAGTACGTCGGATTCCGCCCCCAAAAAGGCTTCAGTGACCTTTTAAAGAAACCGGAGGATTCCATTGAGCCTTATCTTCTGCGAATCAATGGACTTTCTGTCATCCCCGGCGGCCCTGTCCTGGAAGATCCTTTGCACTTGCTGGCATCGTACCAGACCCAGGCAATTTTTGCTCGCCTCCGTCAGAAATTTGATTTCATCGTCGTGGATACGCCTCCTCTCTTACCCATCGCCGATACTCGCATTCTGGCGGGTTTGTCCGATGGGGTCGTTCTCGTGGTTCGTGCGCGGCACACTCGCCGTGAGCTTCTCCAGCACGCTCTCCAGAACTTCCGCGTCTCCAATCTTCTTGGGGTCGTCTTGAACGGCGTGGACATCCAACGCTCCCGTTACTCTTACGCCTACGAGTACTACGCCCATCATTACCTGGCCGAAGAGAAGGGAAACAAGAGGGCACGGGCATGATCAGAGTTTGGCACTACTGGATCGCTCGACCGAAGGCTTTCATCATGGCCTCTCATTGCATGCTGATGGTCGCTCTCCTTTCCCCTTCTCTCTGGGGCTCGCAAGCGCATTCTCTTTCCGTGGTCCTCCAGAACAACTTGGGGCTAATTCTTCTGCTGGTGGCCCTTCCCATGTGCTTCTACTTCAACGGATCCGCTACTTTGATTCTGAATCCCAACTTCCGGCTGTTCCTGATCCGGACGGCGAGTTCCGTTGTAATCGGGCTGCTTTTGATCCTGCCTTTGTTTCTCACATTCCCAAATCTCTTTCCGGGTTATGGATTGGCCGGAGTAGCTGTAATCTTCTCGACGCTCTTGCTTTTTGGATTGCGGTCCCTTCTTCATTGGCTGATCGAACGGAGGAAATTTGGTGAAGGTCTGTTGATCTTAGGCAGCGGGGATTTAGCGAAAAAGTTCTATGACGAATTGGTCAACGGGAAAAACCACCTCGTCAAGGACCCTCCCCACACCATCTCAATCTTCCCAATCAATTCTCTGGAGGGGCCGGATTCAGGAGAAGTGATTAACTACGACGAACTGCGCGAGATAACGCGCCGGGACCGGATCTCACGCATTGTAGTGGCAGAAGCAAATGCCCAAAACAGTGAGGGCCTGGCTGTCGCGCTGCTGGATTGCAAGTTGCGGGGATTGGAAGTGGAACAGGCCATCGAATCCTATGAACAACTCAATGGCAAGATTTGGTTGGAGGCCTTGCGTCCGGAATGGCTGGTTTATTCCGACGGGTTCAATCCTCCCAAATATTACTTGCCGCTCAAGCGGTTCTTTGAGACCTTTTGCTCGCTCCTGTTAGTTGTTCTGGCCGCGCCTTTATTCGCGCTGATCGCCATCCTCATCAAATTGGATTCCAAGGGCCCTGTTCTTTTCCGGCAGGTGCGAGTTGGTCTCCACGGCAGGGATTTTGTTCTGCTCAAGTTCCGCACCATGCGCCAGGACGCGGAGCAGGAAACGGGACCCGTGTGGGCCTGCGAACAAGACAAGAGGGTCACAAGGGTTGGCAAGTTTTTGCGCCAGTACCGCCTGGATGAATTGCCGCAAGCCTTCAACGTGCTGCGGGGTGAGATGAGCCTGGTGGGACCGCGCCCCGAGAGACCCTATTTTGTGGAATTGCTGCGCCAGCGGGTTCCCTACTATCGTCTCCGTCATTACGTGAAGCCGGGCATCACCGGTTGGGCGCAAGTGTTGTATCCCTACGGGGCTTCGGTCGAGGACGCTTACGAAAAGCTGCAATACGACCTGTATTACGCCAAGCACATGTCGCTGGGTTTTGATCTGCGGATCCTGCTCAACACCGTTAGGATCGTGCTTTTCGGGCGGGGTCGTTAAGGGGGGACCCATATGGTGAATTTAGTGGGTATCGGAGGCGGGACGGGCCTGCCAGTGTTATTGCGGGGCCTGCGGCAATTCTCTGAAGGTTTGGAACCGAGCGCGCAGAATCCCGTGCATATCTCTGCCATTGTCTGTGTCTCTGACAATGGCGGTTCCAGCGGCTCTTTGCGCCATCACTTCGGCATTCCGGCCGTCGGCGATTTGCGGAACTGCCTGGTCGCCCTGTCTGATGGCGACTCCTTACTAGCCGATCTCTTTCAATATCGTTTCTCTGGCGGCAATGGATTGAACGGACATGCTCTGGGGAACTTGATCGTCACCGCCTTTTGCCAGATGTCAGGAAGTCTGGGAGGGGCGGTCGAGTTGTCAAAAGAAGTCCTTCGCTCTCAGGGATGTGTGTTCCCTGTTACAGAAATCGCGTCGTCCCTCTGTGCCGAATTCGAATCCGGCGATCAGATTCGCGGCGAATCAGAAATCACGGCGGCGCGAGGCAGAATCGCAAGGGTCTGGTTGGAACCGGGCAATCCTCCCCCCTCCTGCGGAGTCCTCCAGACCCTTGACGATGCCGATGCCATCATCCTGGGACCAGGAAGTCTTTATACCAGCATCATCCCCAATCTGCTCGTCGCTGGCGTGGCTGAAGCGGTGCGAAACTCGCCCGCCCTGAAGATTTTCGTCTGTAACTTGGTAACCCAGCCGGGAGAGACAGACGGATTTACCGCCGCAGACCATCTGCGCGCCCTGGAAACCTACCTGGGCGCCGGTGTGATAGATGTTTGTGTTCTGAATTCGCAACCCATCGCACGAACCGTCGAAGAAAAGTATCTCGAAACCGGATCGGAACCGGTGCGTTGGAGCAAGGATGAAATTGCTCGAATGGGTGTCGTGCCAGCCATCGCGGATCTTTTGGAGGAAAGCCAAACGAAAGTCCGACATGATCCGATCCGGTTGGCTCGCTCGATTCTGTCCTTTACCTGGGTGTTCAGCCCGCGCGCGAAATTCTTTCCGGGCGAGAAAGCCGGATTGCCGGAGCGGGGGACGTTATGTGCGGAATTGTTAGGTATCTAGGCGGGCAAGATGGCAGTGGCTCGACGCTCAACTTGGCCAAGACCATAACGGTGGAGTAGGAGGTTCTATGAGCATTTCAGAAATCGCAACAGTCCCGGTTAGCGTCCCCGATGCTTGCCAGGCGTTGGAACACAAAATCCGCACGCGCGAGGCTCAATTGGGCGTCATCGGCCTGGGCTACGTGGGCTTGCCGCTGGCTCTGACATTTGGTCGCGCAGGCTTCGCCGTTACAGGTTTTGATCTGGATTCCAAGAAGATTGCCGCCTTGTCGGCCGGGCAGTCTTACATTACTGACGTCCCGGATGCCGAGGTCGCATCCGCCATTGGAGAGCGCCATCTGGTTCCCACTACGGATTTCGATCAAATTGCCAAGTTGGATGCGATGAGCATTTGCGTGCCCACGCCTTTGCGGAAAACAAAAGACCCCGACCTGTCCTACATCATGGCAGCGATTGAGGCAGTTGCCCAGCGGTTGCGTCCGGGCCAGCTCATTGTCTTGGAAAGCACCACCTATCCTGGAACCACGGAGGAATTGGTGCTCCCCCGACTGGAAGAGACTGGCTGGCGCGTGGGTGAGGATTTCTTCCTGGCCTTTTCTCCGGAACGGGTTGATCCTGGCAATAAAAACTATTCCACTCGGGATATTCCCAAAGTGGTTGGAGGAACAACCCCACGCTGTTCGCAACTGGCCGCTCTCCTTTACGGGCAGTGCGTGAAGCAGGTCCATGCGGTTTCCTCGACCCGCGTTGCGGAAATGGTCAAGCTCCTGGAGAACACCTTCCGCAGTGTGAATATTGCGCTCGCCAACGAAATAGCGCTCATGTGCGCGCACACGGGCATTGACGTTTGGGAAGTTATTCAAGCGGCGGCCACGAAGCCTTTTGGGTTCATGCCGTTTTATCCAGGTCCCGGCCTCGGCGGGCATTGCATTCCGATTGACCCGATCTATTTGCTCTGGAAGGCGCGGGCGGATGGCTTCCCGTTGCGTTTTATTGATCTGGCGGACGAGATCAATAGCAGCATGCCCCGCATGGTGGCGATCCGCGCTATGGAATTGCTGAACCAGCAAGGGAAACCCTTCAAGGGTGCGCGCGTGCATATTCTGGGAGTTACCTACAAGCGCGACATCGGCGATACGCGCGAGTCTCCGGCCTTGGAGATCATGAAACTCTCCTTGGCGGCGGGCGCTCTGGTTTCCTACAGCGATCCACTGGTGCCGAGCTTGGCGCTGGAAGGGCGAGAGTTCCAATCGCTCCCCGTAACACCCGAGGTCTTGCGCGGTTGCGACTTGGCCATCATCGTGACGGATCATGCCCAGTTCGATGTCCCGTGCATCGTGAAGAATACGCCGTTGGTCTTCGACACCCGCAACGCCACGAACGGCTTGCGCGCGGAGAATGTAGTCCGGCTTTAGGAGTTGCGTCGTGAGACAGAGAAGCAGCTATTGCTGCTGGGAGTAAACCATGGCGGAGGCGATTTTCTGGATTTCCTTTGTGACTGTCTTTTATGTCTACTGCGGATACCCGCTGCTGCTGTTGCTCTGGCGATGGATGATCCGGAAGCCTGTCTATAAGGCCGATTGGGAACCCTTCGTCAGCGTGGTCATTGCCGCTCACAATGAAAGAGAACATCTGGATGCGAAAATCCGTAACTGTCTCGAACTGGATTATCCTCGCGACAAACTGGAGATTATCGTTTCCCTCGATGGGCCGACGGACGGGACGGAGGATGTGGCGCGCCGCTACGAGGGAAAGGAAGTCACTGTCATCCACCGGCCCGTTCACGCGGGCAAGGCAGCCGCCTTGAATCGTGCTTTGGCCGCCGCGCGAGGGGAAGTGATCGTGTTCGCCGATGCAAGGCAGCAGATCAATCCTCCCGCCGTACGAGAGTTGGTGGCTGCTCTTCATGATCCTTCGGTAGGGGTTGTTTCCGGGGAACTGATTCTGCTGGATGGAACATCTCAAGGAGCTGGTGAAGCCAGCGATGCTGTCGGCATGTATTGGCGTTACGAAAAGTGGATCCGGGCCATGGAAAGCGACATCCATTCCGTCGTCGGCGCCACGGGAGCGTTGTACGCCATCCGGCGCGAGTTCTTCACGCCTCTGCCCGACCACACGATTCTCGATGATGTCCTGATCCCCATGCGCATTGTGCTCCTCGGAAAACGGGTCGTTTTTGAACCGTCGGCCAGAGCCTATGACCTCGTAGCGTGCTGCCCGGAAGTGGAGTTTGGAAGAAAGGTCCGAACGTTGGCAGGAAACTATCAGCTTCTCACCCAGTTGCCGGAACTCTTGTTTCCTTGGAGAAATCCCGTTTTCTTGCAGTTCGTATCGCACAAGGTCGGCAGGCTTCTGGTTCCTTACTTCCTGGCAGCACTATTCCTGGCCAATTGTTTTTTGCTGCAAGGTTTCTATCTGGTCCTGTTTGGACTGCAAGTCGCATGGTACTTGTCGGCTTTTGCAGGGCGGCTCGCTCTTCAAAGCCGCAGCATGAACCATGTGGCCAAACCGTTTGTATTCGGCCATCGCTAGAGGGTTTTTTATGAAGAACGCATTACGCATACCGTATGCCTTCGTACTGATGAATTGGGCAGCCGTCGTCAGCCTCTATTATTTCCTCCGGCGAGGGAATGACATTGGGCAGGATATCTGGACAATGCCTTTTCACACGCATACTCATTCGGAGCCGCCCCAAGGAGAGGACAAACCGCTATGGACTGCAGTGAGACAGTTGAACTGATCGACAATCCCACTGCCGAATCAGAGCTGAGCATCGAGATCATCTCTGACTCTGATTCCCTTATCGGGATGGAATCTCTCTGGAATCGCTTGCTGGACGAAGCCGGGATTGATTACCCCTTCCTGACTCACCAATGGGTCCGCACCTGGTGGGAGTGTTTTGGTGCGGGGAAAAAACTGCATGTCCTTTTAGTGAAAGACGGAGACGAAGTCATCGCTATTGCTCCCTTGATGCTGACGCGGCGGAAGTTTTATGGCCTGCCGCTGCGCTGCCTGGAGTTCATCGCCAACGTCCATACCCCGCGTTTCGATTTCATCGTCACACGTCGCCCCGCGGAAGCTTATCGCGCCATTTGGGCTTCCTTGACGGAGCAGAGAAGGCTTTGGGACGTGCTGTTGCTGTGTCAGGTCCCCTCAGATTCTCGAACTCGGGAGGAAATAGCCAGGCTGGCCGCACAGGAAAATTTACATTACGGGCAGTGGTGTTCTGCCCATTCTCCCTATTTGACGGTGCAGGGAACCTGGGAAAACTATTTCAAACAACTTCACTCCAAGCATCGGGCCAATGTCCGCAGAAGGCTGAAGCGCCTTTCCGAACTCGGAGAGGTGGAAATGGAGCGGATATCTTCGGAACAGCCATTAGAAAGCGCGTTGGAGGAGGGGTTTCGGATCGAAGGAGCTGCCTGGAAGGATCGCAACGGCACCTCCATCCACGCCCAACCCGAGTCTCGCTTTTTTTATACCAAGCTGGGGCAAAGATTCCTCCGGCAGGGTTGGCTGCAGTTGTGCTTCCTGACCGTTGGTGGCCGACGAGTCGCCTTTCATTATTCTCTGGGCTACAACAATAAGGTCTATTTGCTCAAGCCGGGCTACGACCCCGAACATGCCGCCTGTTCTCCGGTTAATCTGCTCTGTTTCCTGTTTCTGCAAAAGGCTTTTGACAACGGTTTGGGCGAGTTCGATTTTCTCGGCGTGGATGACGAATGGAAATTGCAGTGGACCCGAATGACCCGGAGTCATTATTGGGTCTATGTTTTTTCCAGAGCTCCTTTAGCCTCACTGGTCCATCTGGCCAAGTTCCGTCTAATCCCCGGTCTCCAGCAAAAGCGGGTCTATCAAGTCTTGCGCGACAGGATCGTGAGTTTGTGGCGGAGTGCCCGGCCCGCAAAAGAAACCGCTCTCTCAGAATAGGGAAAAATGCTCTGAGGAAGGCAGTCCATCATGTACGTTTCCACGTGGCCAGGTCTAAGTCCTTGGCATCTGTTTCCCTCGGAGGCGGCAGGCCCCTTTCTTTTTCCCTTGAATGCCTCCTCTCAACGGACTTTCTTTGCGGCCCGCTATGGGATTTATCAGTTGTTTCGCGCGCTGCGGTTTCAGAAGGACGAGGTTGTTCTCGTGCCCGATTATCATCATGGCAATGAAGTCCGTGCGATTCGGGCGGCCGGAGTCAAGATTTGCTTCTATCCGATCCGGCGCAACTTAGAACCGGATATTGACCAGTTGGAGCGCCTCAGCAATCTCAACAACGCTCGCGCGCTATATGTCATCCACTATTTGGGATGGCCGCAGCCTATGGAAGAACTCCTTTCGTTGTGCCGCAGACGGGGGATGCTTCTGATTGAAGATTGCGCGCTTTCGCTCCTCAGCGAAAGTAACGGGAAACCCCTGGGGAAATTTGGTGACTATTCGATTTATTGTCTCTACAAAACGCTGCCGGTTCCCAATGGCGGACTCCTGGTTCAGAACCACAACGTTCTCCCCGAGCTGGACCGACTGGAACTGCAACCTTGCGGCTCCGCCTCTCTGACCAGCAGGAGCCTGGAACTGACTTTGGAATGGTTGCGAAGCCGTTATAACAATCTGGGAAAAGCCTTGGTGGCATTTAAAAGAGCTTTCGGCAAGGTTTCCGCCCAATTCGGAATCAGACGGCTGCCCATGGGAAACTCGGGGTTTGATCTTGCCCATGCGAATATCGGCGCCTCGGCGCTCAGCCATTGGCTCTTGGGACACTTTGATTACCAAAAGATTCGGCAGCAGCGAAGGTTCAATTATCAATATTTAGCCGGCAGACTGGCAGACAAGGCGACCCTGTTGCGCACCGACTTGGAAGGCGGGATTTGTCCTCTGTTCTTCCCGATTCTGGTTCCCGATAAGCACGCGGCCGCACGGGCCTTGTGGCAGCGCGGCATCGGGGCGGTGGAGTTCTGGAATGAGGGCGACTCGGAAGTGAACCCGGAAGTTTTCCCGGATTCGCATTTTCTCCGCGCTCACGTTCTGGAGTTACCGATCCATCCGGATGTCACGCCGCCTCAAATGGATTATATGGCCGATCAGATCCTCCGTCTGAAATTGCACTTTTGAAAACTCCCATGATCCAGACTATCCAAAGCATTGCTGGATTTGAGAAACTCCGGACCGGGTGGAATGAAGTCCTGGAAGCGAGCTCCTCCAACTGTTTCTTTCTAACCTGGGAATGGCTTTATACCTGGTGGAAGCACCTGTCCGGGAACCGAGAATTATTTCTGGTAACAGCACGCCATGGAGAAGAACTCGTGGCTATTGCGCCGCTGGCGCGCAAATCGCCGCGCTTTTCTCGCCTCTGGCCGTTCGGGACCCTGGAATTCCTGGGAACCGGAAACGTTGGTTCCGATTATCTGGACTTCATTATCCGGCGGGATCAGGAAGAAGAATGTTTGCCGGTCTTGGCGCAATGCCTGGCCCGCAAGAAGTCGCTCCTGACGCTGGCTCAGATCAAGCGGCAGTCTTGTTTGGTTGGAGAGTTGGCCCGGCACTGGAAAGAGCAGGGCCGGTCGCTTCGGGAAGCGAGCACCAATGTCTGCCCAACCATCAATCTATCCGGGCATTCCTGGGAGTCCTATCTTGCCACCCTCGGCTCAGAGCATCGGTATAACTTTCGGCGGAAGCTGAAGAACTTGACCCATCGCTTCGATGTCCGGTTCGAACTGGCAACCACGGAAGAACAGCGCCGGGAGGCGCTGCCGATTCTTTTGGCGCTGCATTCCTCACGGTGGGGAGAGCGTTCGGACGCATTCGTCACTCCAGAGTTGGTTTCTTTTCACGACGAGTTAAGCGCCTTGGCTCTCCAGCAGGGCTGGCTGCGGCTTTTTACCTTGCGGCTCGATAGTAGGCCGGTCGCATCTCTTTACGGTTTCTATTACAACCGTATCTTCTACTTTTACCAGTCGGGTTTCGATCCGGGTTATGCCAAACATAGCCTCGGCCTCATCACCATGGGGCTGGCGATCCAAAGCGCCATCGCGGAAGGGGCTCAAGAGTACGACTTGCTGCATGGAAACGAAGGGTACAAATCCCATTGGGCGCGCGAGATTCGTGAACTGGGGCGATTGGAACTCTATCCTCCAGGAGCGCTGGGTCCGGTCTGGAAACAGGTCCGGGAAATTGGCCGAGGGCTCAAGAAAATGGCCCGAAATGTGCTTCCTCCTGCGGTGGTGGAAAGGCTGAGTGAAGCCAGAAGAAAGAGAGCATGGAAGGGCCCTTATGTTGCGTACCCTCGTCAAGACAGGCAGTTCCCACGCCTTACATTTGATCGGGATGGATAGCTTCCTGAGAGGAAAGATAAGTCTTCCGGTGGTACTCGGTTACCACCGGGTGGTTCAAGAGTTCTCTTCCGAAAAAAAGTCCTCGATCCCGTCAATGCTCATTAGCCGCCAGATGTTCGAACGCCATTTGGATTGGCTCGGCGGGCAGTTTCATTTCCTTTCTCTTGACGAACTCGGGGCCACGCTCGAGCGCGGAGGAAAGTTTGATCGCCCAGTCGCTGCGATTACTTTCGATGATGGATACGAGGATAATTACTACAATGCTTTTCCGGTCCTGAAACAAAAAGGAATCCCCGCCGCCGTCTTTGTAGTAACCGAACTACTCAATGCTCCACAACCTTTACTGCACGATAAGCTTTATGGGCTGCTTTGTTGTGCCTACTCTCAGTGGCCTCGCGCATCCCGAGATCTGACCTGCTTGCTTCAGGATTTCGACATCGGGCCCATGCCCATCCAGAAATTGACCGCCGCTGCCAATAATCCTTTCGCGGCAACACGAGAATTGCTGACGAGATTATCGCAGAGCCAGATACGCCGAATCACGGATGTGCTGGAGGAGAAACTTCCTCCGATCGAGGCGCTCCTCTGCAAGGGAAAACCGTTGACTCAGGCAATGCTCGCCGAAATGATTCAGGCGGGGATCACGATTGGCTCGCATACTCAGACCCATATTCTTCTCACGAACGAAAGCCGGTTTACCGTTCAGCAGGAATTGGAAAGCTCTCGGAGGGATCTGGAAGGGAAACTAGGGATTCCCATTCGGCACTTCGCCTATCCCGATGGCCGCTTTAATCGCCAAACCGTCCAGGCAGTCGCCGCCGCAGGTTATCGCTACGGCTACACCATCTGTCGCCACCGCGATCCCGACTATCCCCTGCTGACGATTCCTCGCAGGGTTCTTTGGGAAAATTCCTGTGTGGATAACCGTGGATTGTTCTCATCAGCCGTGATGAGTTGCCAAATGAGCAATCTCTTTGATTGGTACGCGGGTTGCGAGCAAGATCACCGCTCCTTAGCCAGGGATCCGGTCCGCTGGGCGGAAAACAGGAGCGTGGGGGCGTTGCCATGAATAGTCTCAAAATCGCAAATTCGTATGGAGTTGCAGAACAGGGCATCGCTCCGGCGAAGTATGCGACCGCAGATATCAGCTTTACCCAGCCGCGGGCTTTGACCGGCACGATTCTTTCCTACAGTTTGCTGCTTCTGTTTTTTGTCTTGCTGTATTCCCAATTGCCGACGCTCGTGCCAGTTTTAGCGACGATCCGCCTGGTCTATATCGTCGGTGCGGCAGCGATCCTGACGATGTTCATCGAAAGGATGATGTCGCAGCGTGGCTGGGAATTGGTTTGGCCGGAGAGCCATCTCCTACTCGGTTTCCTGGTCGCGGTTGCATTCTCCTGTTTCGGTGCGCTCTGGCCGCACTACGCGGTGGACAGTACCCTGGATCTCATCAAGGCCGTGGCCCTGTATTTTGTCATCGTCGTCACCGTCAGTAGCGGGCGGCGCTTGCAGGGACTGCTCTTGGTTATGGTCTTCGGCGGCCTTTTCCCTGCCATCGGCACATTGCAAAATTACTCCCAAGGACAGCTGGTAGAAGGGCGGGCAAGTTGGGTCGGCATATTTGCGAATCCCAATGAGTTGGCTTATAGCCTGGTCATTCTGGTTCCGCTGGCGGCTTATCTGGCCATGGAGGTACCTCCCTGGAAGGCCGCCGTGCTTTGGATCATCATTGCCGTTTATATAGCTGCCATTTATGTCTCGTTTTCGAGGGGCGGCATGTTAGGGCTGCTGGCGGTGTTGGCGCTGGTAGTCTTGCGGCGGAGCCGCGCTTTCACCCGAACACTGATGCTGGTGCTGCTGGCCGCCAGCCTGGCCTTGATCTCTTACGGTTGGTCCCGAGATGTTGGGTTCACCCAGCTTGGCACTGACTCCACTTTGCAGGAGCGCTTAGCAACGATACAAGGGGGACTGGCGATGTTCGCCGATCATCCCATCTCGGGGGTGGGAGTAGGAAACTCCGTCATTGCCTGGCCTCTTTACGCTCCTCCAGGCATTTATTACGGACGATGGTTGGTCATCCACAACACTTTTGTGCAGACATTGAGTGAGACCGGCATTTTGGGATTTCTTCCCTTTACGCTGTTGCTGGTCGTGGCTCTTTACGATGCTCATAAAATGTCGCGCCACGGCTCCCAACCGGCCTCCGGTAATACTGGCCGCCTGGCCACGGGGCTGGAAATTGCACTTTGGGGGTTTGTGATCTGTGGTCTGTCGGGAGGCTTTGCTCTGAGCTGGTTTCCTTACATTCTAATTGGACTTACTTCGTCCTTGAAGAGGATTACACAAAACGAGAGGCGCTTGCCGTGATTACTTTGCTGCGCGAAACAGACGACACCGGTTCGATCTTCAAGCCAACGCTGGTCTTGATGTCCGGACGGATGCTTTCCTTTATCGCCACCTTTTTCATACCGGTGGTGCTAGTTCGCCTCTTCGCGCCCGGTGAATTCGGCACTTACAAACAGGCGTTTTTGATTTACATGACCGTATATGGCATCGCCCAACTCGGAATGGCTGAAAGCCTGTTTTATTTCCTTCCGCGCGCCCCCAAGAAGGCCGGGCGCTACGCCATGAACTCATTGCTGATGTTGCTGGCCGCAGCGGTTTTGTTCTCGGGATTGCTGATGGAGGAAAAGTCTAGGATTTCCGAATGGCTCAGCAATAGCGGTCTGGCGCAGTATCTCCCTCTCCTGGCAGTGTACCTGCTCCTGATGACGATGTCCGCGACCCTGGAGATTGTCATGATCTCGCGGAAACAGTATCGCCGGGCAGCGCTTTCCTATGCCGTTTCGGACGTGCTACGCGCGGCGTTCCTGATCGTTCCGGCGGTGCTTTTGCGCAGTCTTTATGGCCTGTTTCTGGGGGCGGTGGCTTTCGCTCTGCTCCGGTTCGTGATCACCCTTTTCTATTTCTGGCGAGAGTTCGGCGATGAGTTCCGGCCGGACGTTCGCTTGTTGCAACAACAACTTGCTTACGCCTTGCCTTTTGAAATGGCGATCGTGGTGGAGACGCTGCATATGAATTTTCACCAATATGCGGTCTCCCACTACTTCGACGCGGCTACTTTTGCGATCTATGCCGTAGGTTGCCTCCAGATACCCCTGGTGGAATTTCTGGCTTCTCCGGCCGGCAACGTCATGATGGTGCGAATGAGCGAGGAAATCCGGGATGGTCGGAACGATTCCGTCGTTGCTCTCTGGCATGAGACGACCCGCAAACTCGCTTTGATCTTCATTCCCCTGTTCGGCCTTCTCGTGGTCACGGCGCGGGACCTCATTGTTTTTCTCTTCACGGAAAGCTATGTGGCGAGCGTTTCCATTTTTATGGTCTGGTCATTGACTGTCCTTCTTTCAGCGTTTCAAACGGACGCCGCCCTGCGCGTCTATGCGCAAACCCGTTTCCTTTTTATGCTGCATCTCCTCCGTCTGTTAATCATTGTCGGGCTGATTTCGGTTTTTCTCTCCGGCTTCGGCCTCCTCGGCGCCGTTCTGATCACACTCCTGTCGCTGGCCATCGCCAAGGCGCTATCTCTATTCCGATTGAAACAATTGATGCAGATTAGCATCGCTCAGCTTTTGCCTTGGGGGAGCCTGGCCGCTGTGGGAGCGGTATCGCTTGCCGCATTCCTAATCGCCCAGTCAGTCGAATCCACATTAGGGTTCTCCGTCATGCTTCGCCTGTTGGTCGTTGGGCTTGTTTATATGGTTTCTTATCTTGTCTTGCTGATGCGCTTTGACCTGTTGAATAGCCGCGAGAAGTCGGGAATCGCGATCTGGCTACAAAGATTTACTGTGGAAAAAAGTCCTAAGAAAAAAGTCCGAGAGCAGTTGGAGGAAGAAAAACCATGTGCGGTATCGTCGGAATCCTAAGTTTAGAAAAGAAGCCGGTTTACCTGGAAGAACTGCGTTGGATGTCTGCTGCCATCGCGCACCGCGGCCCCGATGAAGATGGATTTTATCTGGGGAAGATGGCTGGCCTGGGCATGCGCCGCCTCAGCATTATTGACCTCAAAACGGGCCGCCAGCCCATTTCCAGCGAAGACGGCACCGTTTGGGTCGTGTTCAACGGCGAAATCTACAACTACAAGCAATTGCGCCGGAAGCTGGAGCAAAAGGGCCACTGCTTTTCGACAACCACGGATACGGAGACCATTGTCCATCTCTACGAGGAATACGGCGAGCGCTGCGTCGAGGAAATGCGGGGTATGTTTGCCTTTGCCGTCTGGGATGAACGCCGCCGCAAGCTTCTGATCGCCCGCGACCGGCTCGGAATAAAACCCTTATATTACGCCGAGGTCAACGGAAGACTGGTTTTCGCCTCCGAATTAAAGGCGATTCTCCAACTGCCGGAGGTGGAACGCACGCTCAACTGGAAGGCGCTCAACCGCCTCTTTACGTTTTTGTGCACTCCGGCTTCCGAAAGCATCGTGCAAGGAATCCACAAACTGGAACCGGGGCATACCCTCGTGACGTCGCCCGGCCAAAAACCCTCCATCCGGTGCTACTGGGATGTCCATTTCCAGCCGGACCCCCGTTTGACCGAAGAGCGTTGCACAGAACAGTTGCGGGAGTTGCTGGAAGAATCCGTCCAGTTGCACATGGTCAGCGATGTGCCGGTGGGGGCTTTTCTGAGCGGCGGCATAGACTCCAGCGCCGTCGTGGCGACCATGGCTCGTCTCACTCCCGACCGCGTCCGAACTTTTTCTATCGGCTTCCCCGAGGACGATTACAACGAACTCCAGTTCGCGCGCACGATAGCGAAGAAGTTTGGCACGCAGCATCACGAACTCCTGCTCGAACCGAATGTGTTCGAGATCATGGAAGACCTGGCCTGGCATCTGGACGAACCCTTTGGCGATTCCTCGGCGATTCCCACCTTTATGGTTTCGAAACTGGCTTCTCAATACGTGAAAGTTGTGCTTTCCGGAGACGGCGGCGACGAACTATTCGCTGGATACGACAAATACGCGGTGGAAGACAGAGAACGAAACAGGCTCTTGCCGGCTGCGGTTCGCAAACTCCTCGGCAGCCTGGGGAGAATGATTCCGGAAGGAGTCCGGGGCCGGAATCTGCTGCGCCATCTGTCGCTGACCGGAGCGGAACGCTATCTGGATGCTTCGACTTTATTCCGGAGCGAAGAAAAGACAAAACTTCTTCAGGATGACGCCCTCGAGACCCTTTCCGCTCACGACCCCTGGCAGCGGGAGATCCAGCATATGGCTCAGGCCAATGGCAATTGGCTTTCGACGTTGCAATATCTGGATCATAAGAGCTATCTCCCGTTGGATATTCTGACCAAAGTGGATCGCATGAGCATGGCGCATTCCCTCGAAGTTCGCGTCCCGCTGCTCGACCACAAGCTCGTGGAATTCGCCGCAACGATTCCTCCAGAGCTGAAGTTGCATCACGGCACCAGAAAATACATTTTCAAGCAGGCCCTGCGCGGAATCTTGCCGGCGGAAATCATTCAGAAACCGAAGCAGGGTTTCGCCATCCCGCTCGCCCGCTGGTTCCGGGGAAAGCTGGACGGCTTTGTCCGGGAGCTTTTGCTTTCGGAGAAAACTCGTCAGCGGGGGATACTTCGTCCCCGCTACGTTGAGCGCCTTCTGGAACTTCATAAGAAGGGGAAAGACCTCGATTTGCAACTGTGGACCCTCATTTCTTTCGAGATGTGGTGCAGGACCTTTCTGGATGGGAGAGTCAGTGAAACCTGCGAGTGCGAAACGGAAAACGATCCATCTCAGTTAGTGCTCCAGGCGCCGGTGAAGTAGGTAGGAAGAAAGGATCGAGCATGATTTGTCGGAGCAACCCCACGAGGCAGTCAAACAGGGTTAAATTGCTGAAGTTTCTCTCCTTCTTCGCGATTGGCGGTACGGAAAGACATGTTGTGAACTTGGCGCGGGAGCTTGATGCCTCCAAATTCGAACTGCGCTTGGCCTGCTTCAAACGCTGGGGCGAATTGCTGGAAGAGATGGAAACCCTCGCTATACCGATTTCCGTATACAAGATCAATTCTTTCTACAATCCTCAAACGGTTCGCCAGCAGCTTCGATTCGCCGGTTTCTTAAGGCAAAATCGGATTCAAGTTGTCCACACTTACGGTATTTACTCCACGGTCTTCGCGGTTCCAGCCGCAAGATTGGCGCATGTGCCTGTTGTGATAGCCTCCATTCGCGATATCGGTGAACTTTTGACCCCCTTCCAAAAACGCGTACAGAAATTTGCGTGCCGGTTCGCTGACTCTATTTTGGTCAATGCGGAAGCAGTGCGGCAATGGCTGATCGCGGAGGGATATAACGCAAAGAAGATTCATGTCATCCACAATGGAATCGCTCTCGACCGCTTTGAAAAAAAAGACGGCGGAGCGACGATCCGCCAAGAACTGGGACTGCCCGCGCATGTGCCTCTGGTGGCCATGCTATCCCGGCTGAACCGACTGAAGGGCGGCGAATATTTCCTGCAAGCCGCCACCGCTTTGGCATCGCGTTTCCCGGAAGTGCGTTTCCTCATTGTGGGAGATGTCGGTTGTGGAGACAGCACTTACAAGACAGCCTTGGAAAACGCGGCTATTCGTCTCGGACTGGGCGACCGGGTGTTGTTCGCCGGATTCCGGCTCGATATCCCCAAAATCTTGTCCGAAGTTTCTATTTCGGTGCTTCCATCGCTCAGCGAAGGATTGTCCAATGTCCTGCTGGAATCCATGGCGGCAGGAGTGCCGGTGATCGCCACCAAGGTGGGCGGCAACCCGGAGGTGATCGAAGACGGGGTATCCGGCCTCCTGGTGCCGCCCTCCGATTCCGAGGCTCTGGCCCGGGCCATGCGCTCATTGATGGAGAACCCGGAACTGGCCCACCGCTATGGTCAGGCAGGAAAACAGCGGGTGACCGAGCACTTCTCTCTCGAGCGGATGGTTCGCCAGACCGAACAACATTACCTGCAACTGTTGGAGCAGACGAACCTAAGCAGCGCCTTGAATCCGAGCCGCGATCGGGAGGGTGCGGATCAGAAACAGCCCCGCCCTATTACGGAGGTTCAGCCATGAAACTGCTGCTCATCGGTCCCTATCCTCCGCCGCACGGTGGAATTTCCGTCCACATGGCCGAAACGAAAAAGCAACTGGAGCAAGCGGGGGTATCCTGCTGTGTCCTCAACCTGAACCGGTCTGCTCCCAAAAGCGACCAATATATTTGCTTTCGCAGTAGCCTGGGGTTGCTTCGCATTTTGTTTTTCCATGCGCGGCGCGGTTGGATTTTCCATCTCCATACGAATGGACACAACGGAAAAAGCTGGCTGCTGGCCCTGGCTTGCGGCCTGATCGGACAGTTGGCTCCCGCCTGCCTGCTGACGGTGCACTCTGGAATGGCGCCCCTCTATCTGAATGGCGAGAGTCTTTGGCGGCGGCATTTGGCTCGCATCGCCGGTTGGTTGTACGACCGGATCGTAGCCGTAAATCACCAAATTCAGGGAGCGTTGATTTCTCTGGGAATTTCACCAGACCGTCTGGAAGTAGTTCCGGCCCATCTCTCCACCGCTCCTTCGGCATCGCTTCCGGAAATGTTTGAAGAATTGGTGCAGCAATCACAGCCCTTGATCACGACCGTCCTTTTCTATCGCCCGGAATACGGCTTCGAATTGCTCATTCATGCGCTGGGCAGACTGCGATACCGCTATCCGAATCTTCGGTGTCTGTTCATGGGCAGCGGGGAGCAGCAGGAGGAAGCAGAGCGGCTGATCCAGGAAGAGGGAATGAAGGACACCATCAAGCTCCTGGGGGATCTACCCCACGAACATTGTTTGGCATTGATTTCTGTTTCCGATCTTTTCGTGCGCCCGACCCTGGAAGATGCCGATTCCATCTCGGTGCGCGAGGCCCTTTCGCTGGGCATTCCTACGGTGGTGAGCGATGTTGGCCATCGGCCGCCAGGGACCCTCCTCTTCCGGGCGGGGGATCGGAACGACCTGGTTTCCAAAATGGAGGCTGCTCTCGCCACGTACTGTGGACGCGCACCGGTGCGGCGGTTCAGTCAGTCTCGCACCCGGTTCCAGCCCCAGTCCCGACTCATGACACCCCTCGGCTGCTCGAACTATACAGCCGGTTTGAAAGTCCGAGCCGCGTGCGTAAGCAAGCGGGCAAAACAAATCGTGAACCAGTCCCTGGAGTTCAGCCATGAATGGAAGTCCGAGCCGCGACCGGAAGGGAGCGGACAAACTAATCCGAGCCGCGCGCGTGAGCAAGCAGTCAAAGGGGTCGAGCAAACATGGTTGAAAGAACTCTCGAGAAACTGAAAAAGCTGCGCGGGATGCCTGCGAATGAGATGGCTTACCGCATACGCGACAGACTCCGATGTGAGACAGACCGGCTCCGATTCCACTGGAACGGCGTCGGGACGCCTGAGGAGAGTTTCTCCGATAAACATGGTTTTTCTTTCAAGCAGTACCTCCAGGAAGGCCCTGCACAGCGATTTTACCTTCCAGCTATCCCGGAAGAACGAGAAGGACTGAAAGAATTCGCAAATACATATTTCCCGGAATGGAGGGAAAAAGCAGTCGAAGAGGCCGAACGCCTCCGCCAGCATCGAGTGGAGCTTCTCGGCTATGGAGAGATCGAGTTGGGCCGGGACATTGATTGGCATCAAGACCCCATTACCGGGCAAATCTGGCCGCGCCGCTATTGGGCGGATTACGATTTGGTTCGTGATGCCGGCGCGGGCGACCCCAAGGTGATTCATGAGCTCAACCGGCACCAGCATCTTCCCAGATTGGCTAAAGCCTATTTCCTGACCGGGGAGGAAAAATATGCCCGTGAAGCAATAGAGCAAATCAAAACTTGGATCGCTCAAAACCCGCCGGGCAGCGGCATCAACTGGCACTCTAGCCTGGAAATCTCCCTTCGGGTCCTCTCCTGGCTGTGGACCCTTTTCTTTATTTTGCCGGCGGAATCTTTTGACGAAGATGCAGCGCTGTCTATCGGCGGTTCGTTGTTGGCTCAATTAGATCACGTCCACCGTTATCCTTCGGTTTTCAGCAGCCCCAACACACACCTGATTGGAGAAGCTACGGCTCTTTTCATCGGGGGACTGATTTTCTCGGAGTGTAAACACGCTCCTGCCTGGCAGAAGCAGGGCGCTTCCCTGCTGATCGCGGAGATGAAGAAGCAGATTCTCCGAGAGGGAATCCACGGCGAACTCTCTTCCTATTATCACTGTTACACCTTGGACTTTTATCTTCAGGCCTTAATCTTGGCGAGCCGCAATCGGTTCTCTTTTCCAAATCGGGTTTGGAGGCGATCGAGTCGGATGCTGGATTTCCTGATGCATCTTACCAGACCCGATGGATCCATTCCTCTGCTGGGGGATGACGATGGCGGCCGCGCGCTGGCCCTTAACCAGACGAACTACCGTTCTTTCCGCGATGGCCTTTGCACGGGAGCAGTCCTGTTTCACCGGCCGGACTATAAGCATCAGGCGGGTGAGTTTTGCGAAGAGACATTCTGGATGCTGGGCGAACCGGCTTGGCAGACCTACCTGTTTTTGGAGAAAACTCCTCCGCTGGAATCGAGCGCTTCTTTTCCCGCTGCGGGTTATTTTATCCAGCGCTCGGATTGGAGTAACCTTGCCAGCCATTTGATATTCGATTGTGGCGGCATAGGAATCATCAACGGTGGCCATGGTCATGCAGACTCCCTCTCCGTTGTTCTCTCTGCCGGTGGCAAGGAATTATTAGTGGATCCGGGCACCTATACCTACAACACAGCTCCGGAATGGCGCAATTTCTTTCGTTCCACAGTGGCTCATAACACGGCCCTTGTGGATGGGCAGGATCAGTCGGAAGCGGGGGAGACTTTTCGTTGGCGTCAGGTGGCCCAGTCACGGCGTGTGAAACAACTCGCGGATGCCGGGATCGAGTATATCGAGGGCGAACACAATGGTTATGAACGGCTCCCCCAGCAGGTAGTCCACCGGCGGCGACTGCTTTATTGCAAGCCGGATTACTGGATGGTTATAGATGATTTCCGGGGAGAAGGGAAACACAACTTCGATCTTTACTATCACTTCAGTCCGGATGCGAAGCTGTCGTTTGATGGTTCCGACCGGCTGAAGCCGGGAATGGAAATTCGTGCCCTCGTCCCCGGTGCCGGCCTCCGACTCTTTCTTTGCGCCTCGGTTCCCTTGAAAGCCGAAATCGTTAGCGGTCAAAGCACTCCCATTCAAGGATGGGTATCGAGCCGCTATGGAAAAAAAAAGCCGGCGCTTACTTTGCGGGTCAGTTTTTGTTCCCCAGTGCCTGCCGCCATCGTCTCCATCCTTGTGCCCTTCGTGGCAGATTCCGGCTCCCCGGCAAGCTGGCAAGATCAGAAGAGCTGCGAAATCTCCGGACTGAAAGCGTGTGAGCAAGCCATTGCCTGCACTGTGAAAAACCAAAGCCGAAACGACCTAATGGTCTTTTCACTCCGGGATTCCGAACTGGAAGTCAGCGATTGCAAAATGCGCGGCGAATTGTTTTGGCTCCACACCGACCGCGATATCCTCAAACAATTTTTCGCGCTCAACGCCCATAGTTTGGAATACAACGGACAAACTGTCTTTCAAAACAGCGATCCAATGGATTTTGTGTGGCACGAGATTTGCGAGGAAACCGAGGCGGCCAATGTCGAACCGGCCGAACTGGAAATGGGGGAAATGGTTTATGTGCGGGATATGCGGAATTGTTAATTTCGACAAAGAGGAACGGATAGACGCCGAACTCCTTGAAAGGATGACGAACACTCTCGCTCATCGCGGTCCTGACGACGCCGGATACTTCCTCGACGGCAACGTCGGTCTGGGACACCGCCGCCTGAGCATCATTGACCTGAGCGGAGGCAAACAACCCATCTTCAATGAAGACGGCTCCGCAGTGATTGTCTTCAATGGCGAAATCTATAATTACGCCGATCTCACACCACCACTTGTATCCCAGGGACACACCTTTCGAACCCGTTGCGACACAGAAGTGATTCTTCATTCCTACGAACAATACGGCAGCCAATGTGTGCAGCAACTCCGTGGCATGTTTGCTTTCGCCATTTGGGATCGCCACAATGAGCAACTTTTTCTGGCCCGAGATCGATTGGGAGTCAAGCCAATATATTTTTATCAGGGAGCGGGCTTTTTTGCATTTGCGTCGGAAATAAAAGCGTTGCTGGAGTTGCCTTCCGCTCGGTGCGCACTGGACCCGGAAGCTTTCGATCTGTACCTATCCTTGCGCTACGTTCCTGGGCCACGGACTATGTTCCAGGGGATCTATAAGTTACAGCCGGGGCACTTTCTACTTTTCAACAGGAGCGGAGTTCGTATTCAAAGATACTGGGATGTCCCCTACGATCCGCATCCCCGGCCGCGCGCCTGGTCGGATACGGTCGAGGAGTTCGAACAACTACTGGAGGAGAGCGTCCGGCTGAGATTGATGGCGGAGGTGCCGCTGGGGGTATTCCTGAGCGGCGGGCTGGACTCCAGCACGATCCTGGCGGTCATGAGCAAGATCACGCAGGGTGAAAGGATCAAGACGTTCAGCGTGGGTTATGGAGGAGGCGCCGCCGAGGAGAAATCCAATGAATTTTATTACGCAAATCTCGCCGCAACAGCTTTTCGCGCCGAACACCATGAATTCCGGGTGAATGCCCAGGACTTCGCCGATTTCATTCCGGAGTTGGTGTGGCATCTGGATGAACCCCTGGCCGATCCAAGCTGCATCCCGCTCTACTTCATTTCCAAGCTAGCTCGGAATTACATCACGGTCGTGTTGTCCGGTGAAGGGGCCGACGAACTCTTGGGTGGCTACTACATCTATCGAAAAATGCTGGCGCTAGAACGGATTTATCGTTCCTTCGCTCCGCTGCCAGCGTTGCTAGCTCCCCGTCTGGCGCATCTGATGCCGGGAGAGGCGCGCCGAAGCTATTTGAAAATGGCGGGACTGCCCCTCGAAAGTCGATACAAAGGTGTGTCGAGAGGATTCCGACCGGAACTGAAAGGGCGGCTATTATCGGACGGCAAAGCCAGGGATCCGGAAGAAAAGCTCCGCGAGCATTTTCTCCCTTACTTCCGACAGGTGGAGGGACGTTCTCCTTTGGACCGTATGCTTTATGCGGACACTAAAATCTGGCTTCCAGACGATATCTTGTTAAAAGCCGACAAAATGACGATGGCCAATGCCTTAGAGTTGCGAGTCCCCTTTTTGGATCACAAGCTCGTAGAGTTTTGCGCCGGGCTGCCGACAAAGTTCAAGCTCCACGGCTTCCAGGATAAGTTCCTCTTACGCCAAGCGATGGGCAAAGTGCTTCCAAAACCCATTTTGGAACGCCCCAAGAAGGGATTTCCGGTGCCCACGGGGGAATGGCTTCGAATCCCGATGAGAGAGTTCGCGCACGATGTCCTGCTGTCTCCGAATTCGGCCTGCCGGACTTACTTGAATTCTTCGGTCCTCGAAGGGATGGTCTTAGAGCATGAGAACGGGAGGGTGAACCGGGAACAGGAAATTTGGACTTTGCTGATCTTTGAATTCTGGCACCGCCTGTTCCTGGAAAACAAACACAGACCCGCGGGGAGGGAAATGCATACCGTGGCCAAGGAGGTTATAGAATGCGTGTGAAAACTGCCCACTACGAATCTCAACGGCTAAGGCGCATCAATTTGAGCGTTCCGGCGTGGCAAGGAACAAGCGGTAGAGATGGCGCAATGGAACAGAATGGTGTAAATAGCATGATCGAAGGGCAGGACATCATTTGTTTCGCCAACGACTGGGACAGCGATCCGCTGAGCAAGAAACACATCATGCTGCGGCTGGCGCGGCGAAACCGCGTCCTGTGGGTAAACTCCATCGGCACGCGGAACCCTCAGGTTTCGGTCCGGGATTTCCGGCGGTCTCTCGATAAATTGAAGAAGTTTTTCGATGGATGCCAGCGCCGGGGAGAAAATCTCTTCCTGTTCTCTCCTCTGGCGATTCCGTTTCACGGCAACCGGGCAGCGCAGTGGGTCAACCGGAAGTGGCTGTCCTGGAGTTTGCGCCGGGTTTGCCGTCAGTTGGGTTTCAGAAATCCAATCACCTGGAGTTTCCTCCCCACTTCTGCCGATGTTGTGGGCACCCTGGGCGAGCAACTCATCATTTATCACTGCGTGGATGAGTTTTCGGAGTTCACTGGAACGGACAAGGCAGGTTTGCTCGAAATGGAGCGCCGCTTGATGAAGAAGGCAGACCTGGTAATTGTGTCTTCAAGCCCACTCTATGAGAGCAAGCGGCGTTATAACCCAAATACTTTTCTGGTTACGCACGGTGTTGATGTGCAACACTTCCGTAAAGCCTGCGATCCGGAAACGGTTGTCCCGGAAGAAATCGCCAACTTGAAATCTCCGGTCATCGGGTTTCATGGTCTTGTGGCCGATTGGGTGGATCTGGAACTTGTGCGGTTCCTGGCATCCGCCAGGCCCGAATGGTCTTTTGTACTCGTTGGAAAACAAGACACGAACACCGAACGGCTACGGGGGATGTCGAATGTATATTTGGCGGGCGGAAAAGATTATGCGTCCTTGCCGGCTTATTGCAAGTGCTTCGACGTAGCCATTCTTCCCTTTAGGGTCAATGAACTCACGCTGGCAGCCAATCCTCTGAAACTACGCGAGTACCTGGCAGCCGGCCTGCCGATAGTGGCGACTGCTATTCCCGAAGCGGTAAGGCTGGCCACCATGGAGAGAAGCGTGGTGCGCATCGGAGAAGGCCACCAGCATTTTCTGGAACAAATCGAGGCCTTGCTCGGGGAAGGGAGAGGCGGTCCCCACCTAGCCGTGTCGCAGGCCATGGATTCCGAATCCTGGGAAGAGAAAGTGGCGGAGATGTGCAGAGTCATCATCCAAGCAAAGCCAATGAGTGCAAGAGAACAAGCGCCATCGCATTCATCACCCAGCTTTCAGGAATCCTGGCTGGAGAACAGTTGAGATGCTCATTCGGTTGCAGCAGATATTACTCTTTAGCGTTCTGATCGCTGACGCTTTGATTTTTCCGGCGTTTTTCGCCAACCGAGCCAAAGCTCAGGACCTGAACTGGTGGACTACTCATGCTCTAATCAAAGTAAGACCCAATGACGCTCCTCCAGCGGGAAACATGCGAGGGGCGGAGCTATTCGCCGGGCGCAATGAATTCGAGTCCTTCCAGATCGTATTGCGGTCGGATCGGCATGATGTGGAAAAAGTGGACCTGCAGATTTCCGACTTGCGGGAGTCTTCCGGCAGTTCCATTGCCAGCAAGAACGTTACAATCTATTTGGAACGCTATCTGAAACTGGAATTCCCCTCTTCTGCGGAAGGAGGAACAGGCGAGTGGCCCGATCCCTTGATCCCGCGAATAGACCGCTATGCAGGAGAGAAGCGCAATGCGTTTCCCTTTTCTTTGCTTCGCAGCCGCAACCAACCACTCTGGATTGAGGTTTATGTGCCGCCGGACACGGTTCCCGGGGTCTATTCCGGCAAAGCGACGATTACGGCCCACGGACTGCCGGACATTTCAGTTCCGATCCGCTTAACGGTATGGGACTTTGTCCTTCCCTCGACTTCCAGCCTGAAGACCTCCTTCGGTTTGAACGGGGTAACCGCTCTCAAACAACATCGCGGTCGTTACACCGATGACGAAGAACTGCACGACATCACATATCTTTATGCGAAAGCAGCCCTCTGGCATCGAATCAGCATTCATGGTGGAAACATGGCTCCGCCGCCCTTCTCGGAGGGTATGCGGCTCGATTGGAGCTGGTACGACCAGGAAGTCGGGCCGTTTTTGGACGGCAAAGTGTTTAGCAAAGACGAACCCCTCTTTGGCGCGAGGGCTACGACCGTGGAGATACGCACCCATAAAACCACGGACACAAACGAAAAGAAGCTGGCCTACTGGAGGGAATGGGTCGAGCATTTCGCGGAAAAGGGCTGGCTGGACCGGCTTTTTTACTATGTTTGGGATGAGCCGCCCTTGCAGAATTATCCTCAGGTCGCGGAGCGGGCCACCCTAGCGCGCCGTGCCGATGCACGAATCCGCAATCTGGTTACAACCTCATTGGATGACTCCCTGAAAGGCGTCATTAATATTTGGGCTCCGTTGATTAATTGCATAGATCCCAAGCCGGGATTTGGGGATTACTGTGAGGGACGCGCAGTAAGGCGAGAGGTTTATGAGGCTGAAATCGAACAAGGGAAAGGCTTGTGGTGGTATCAGTCGTGCGCCAGTCACGGCTGCAGTAAAGGGTCGGGAGGAGATTACTTCCGGGGCTGGCCGAGCTATGCGGTGGATGTTTCTGCAGTAGCCAACCGGATCATGCCTTGGCTGGCCTGGAAATACAAGGTTGAAGGCGAGCTTTATTTCAGTATGAATGAAGCCTTTGCCCACGAGATTGATCCGTGGGAGAGCATTTATCTGTTTGGAGGCAACGGGGATGGGACCTTGTTCTATCCTGGCCGATCCAAACAAATCGGCGGGAGCACAGACATCCCGGTCGAGAGCATTCGGTTAAAGCTGATTCGGGAAGGACTAGAAGATTATGAATACCTGGTTCTTCTTTCCCAGCAGCGTTTTTCCGATTTTGCCGACAAACAGGTCTCCCAAATGGTGACTAGAGTTTATCAGTGGGAACGCGATCCCGAAAAGTTGTATGCCGTGAGGCGAGAACTAGGAGAGAGACTTGAGAGGCAGAGAACCGCAGAAAGGTTATGGATATGGAGAGTAGCACGTCTGCTTACCCTCTCCCTCTGAGAAGTGATGCCGATACAACGACTACTTTCGGAGATCAAGGTCCCTGTCCAGCAGGCCCTGGATCTTATCCGTCCGCACTTTGCGGAAATTCGGGCCACATGGCGAAAAAAGCTGGCCAATGCAGGAATCGGAGAAGAAGCTTTTAAATTACTTTCTCCGCTCACGCTGGAGGCACAATACAAGAATCTGGAGGCTGGGAACCTAGAAGGCTATCAACAGGAACTCGAGCGGCAAGGGCAGACTCTGGAGAGAGGCGGCGTTCCCCAAGCCGCGATTGCCGCCGCCCTCGGTCTTTATCTAGAGTGCTGCCTCTCCCCTCTGCTCAGCGCAAACCATAAAGGGAGAGAACTGGCCCTGGCTCTGGCCCGACTGGTCGCCGCCGCCGAGTTTCTGATTCTATCCAGTTGCTCGATGGAGGGAGCCGCGAATTGGCGGCGGCTGCAGGAACAGGAGAGACAGAAATTCTCGCGCGATCTCCACGACGACATTGGGCACAATCTGCTCGTCCTGAAGCTGTATCTGGAAATGATGGCAACGGATTTGAAACGCGACGACATCGCCCAGTTGCAATCGAAATTGGAAGAAGCCCAGGCGCTGGTGGCCTATGCCGTGGATTCAGTCCGGCGATTGATGTTGGACATGGGCCCGGCAATGCTGGCTCAATTTGGCTTCCTGCCCGCGCTAAAAATCTACGCGCGCCAGTTCACCCTGAGAACGGGAATCCAGGTTCATGTGGAGGAGGCAAACCTGCCCGAAGATATGCCGTCGAGCTATGAGACAGCGCTGTACCGAGTCCTCCAAGGAGCGCTCTCCAATATTGTCAAACATTCCCACGCCAAACGGGTCGAGGTGAGACTGGGAAGCGTGAAGAGCACGGTTCTGATGATGAGCATCGAGGACGACGGGAAGGGATTTAATGTCGCCGGCTCACGGCTCCAACAGGGCTTCGGGCTGACAGCGATGCGCCAAAGAATCGAAAGAATCGGAGGCAAAATTCATATTGAATCCTGGGTCGCTCGAGCCGGAAGCCGGAAACACGGGACTCGCATCGAAGTGGATCTTCCGCTGCGGGTATAGAAACCTAAGTGATTATTTACCCGCCAGCAGAAGGAGAACCAGGGATCAGGGAGAAAAGATGAATACCGGAAACAAGATTCAATACTCTTGGCCGGAAGGGAAGATCGAGATAACCAGCGCGGCGAATCGCCGTTTTTGTGTGACCCTCGCGCCCCACGATCCGAACCGCTTCTTACCCCGGCGCAGCTGCGAGACCACATTTCCTCTGGAGCTGATTCAGTTTCTCATCGAGAAAATGGATGGCTCCTGGTTATGTGACTCCATTGCGCGCCATGAAGATCCGGCATATGTAACAGCCATAATCCGGCGACAATTGTTCTCGTACCTTCCTGTCTCGGCGTACCGCGGCAAACGCCTTCTCGACTTCGGATGCGGGACGGGAGCTTCCACGTTTGCCATCGCCCAGTCCCTGCCGGAGACCGAGGTCGTCGGAATTGAATTAGAGGGAGCATTGATTGAAGTGGCCCGAAGAATTGCGGATTTCCGAGGACTTGCGAACGCGCAGTTTCTCCAATCGTCCGATGCTGAAAACCTTCCGCCGAACGTGGGGATGTTTGATTTTGTTATGTTGTGCGCCGTGTACGAGCATTTGCTCCCGAACGAAAGAAAGAACTTAATGCCAAAACTCTGGTCGGTCCTAAAACCGGGCGGCATTATTTTTATCAATCAGACCCCGCACCGTTACTTTCCCTATGAACATCACAGCACCGGACTGTGGCTGATCAACTATCTGCCGGACCGGATCGCTTACTTTTTTGCCAGGAAAGTAGCTCGACGAAAGCTTCTTCAGCCGTCGGATTATTGGGAAGATCTCCTGCGCGGAGGGATTCGCGGCGGAACGGAGAAGAGCATCATCCACGACCTGTGCAGGGGGGACTCCAAAGCCGCCAGGATTTTGAGGCCCCATGAAAACGGATTAAGGGATCGCGCCGATTACTGGCTTTCTTGCACCGATCCGGACCACTATCGGAGAACCAAGCGCCTGTTGGCTGCGCTGTTCCGATTATCCGACCGGTTGTTCGGCACAGTGCCGAGCATGAATGTGGATGTGGTCCTCCGAAAGGAGTATAGCGATTCGAAAATTAGCGTGCCGCAAGCGTCGAAGCGCGGGATGTTCTTCCGCCCGAAACCCGAAGAAGCAACGATGTCGCAACAACAGGGAAATCATCCCTGAAACTGGCTATAATTAGAGAAGGAATCTCTTCTGAAAAATTGTCCGAGTTCGCGTTCGAGAAAATCATCTGGGGTCAATTCATGAAATACAGTGATGGACAGAATCGAGGCACCGGCGGATCCCGGTCGGTTAAAAAAACGGCCCAGGGAACCCTGCGGATGTTAATCTGCGACGATCACACATTGTTTCGGGAAGGGATCAAGTCCATACTCAGCGGGGATCCGTCTATCGAGGTTATCGGGGAAGCCGCCGATGGCAGGCAAGCTGTCGAATATACGGGCCGTCTTCATCCCGATGTTATTCTCATGGATGTTTCAATGCCTGAGATGATCGGATATGAGGCGATCCGTCGCATCTCAAAAGCGGATAAAAATGTAAAGATACTCGTCCTCACTATGTACGAGGAGGAGGAGATCATAGGGCTTTGCCTGAATGCCGGAGCTTCCGGTTATATCTTAAAAGATGCGCCGGCAGGTCAATTAATCGAGGCTATCCATATCGTGCACGAAGGCGGCAAATATCTGAGTCCCCGGGCAATGCAAAAGGTAGTCAATCAATATATTGATGGTTCTGCCCCCCTGGAAACCAAATATGACACCCTGAGCAACCGAGAGCGCGAAATCCTCAAATTGCTTGCTGACGGCCTTTCCGTCAAAGATATAGCCTCGCGTCTGAACCTCAGCGTGAAAACCATAGACGTGCACAAGTACAATCTCATGCGGAAGTTGGACCTCCACGATAAGACCGACCTTATTAAGTACGCTCTTCGCAGGAACCTAATTTCGTTTCCCGCAGTGACGCATCTCGAAAGCCACAAAAAATAGATTTGGTTTAGCGGGCGGTTGAAAAAAGCGATGGGCTATGATTCTGAAGTCCCCGGGTCGGAATGAAAAGCAGATTCTTCGCTACGCTCAGAATGACATCATCGGTTTATTTTTAACGGCCTCTTATAGCATCCTCAGCGGCTAAAGCCGTATTGATTCTGCGGCGGTTACGGCATGGCTGAAGCCATGC
>JACQGE010000077.1 GCA_016199675.1 Acidobacteriota bacterium
ACCGCCATCAGGGGCGCGGCGGCAAGGGACGCATCGGGATGAAAACGCGCGAGGAGGACTTCGTTGAGTATCTCTTTATCGCCTCCACCCACAGCTATATCCTGGTTTTTACCAACCGGGGCAAAGTCTATTGGCTAAAGGTTTATGAAATCCCGGACGCGGGAACCGCAGGACGCGGTAAAAACATCGTGAACCTGGTGAATTTGGATGAGGGCGAAGCAGTCGCTGCCTTCCTTCCGGTGAAGGACTTCGAGCCGGACAATTACGTGGTTATGGTAACGCGCGATGGTGTCATCAAGAAATGTTCTCTCTCCGAATTCGATAATCCACTCGCTCGGGGAATCATTGCCATCAACCTGGATCAAGGAGATGAGTTGATTGCCGCGAGACGGACCTCCGGAGACCAGTTCATCTTCCTGGGTACGCACGGGGGCAAAGCTATCCGGTTCCGGGAAGAGGATGTGCGCCCCATGGGTCGGCAAGCGCGGGGCGTTCGGGCCATGAACCTCGGAAAAGGAGATTATCTGGTGGGGGCCGAAGCTGTAGGAGAAGAAGGGTCTATCCTCACCGTTACGGAGAACGGCTACGGCAAACGTACCGATCTCCGTCACTATCGCATACAGTCGCGGGCGGGCAAGGGCATTATCAACCTTAAAACCACAGAAAGTAAGGGGAAAGTGGTTGGCATTATCCACGTCGGCGAGGACAGCGAAGTGATGATTATCACCCAGCAAGGGAAGATCATTCGCCTGGAAGCCAATGAGATCCGCGCCGCCGGCCGCAGCACCCAGGGCGTGCGCACCGTGCGTTTGGAAGAAGGAGACCAAATCGCCGCCGCCTGCCTCATCCCGGAGGAGGAGGGCGAAACCGGCGAGGAAGAGAAACTGCCTCTACTACAGTAAGCATTTCTGCTAAGCTGTGTCCTAGTACTGGCAAAATGGACGCGATGAATGGTTGGACAGACAGGCATAAGCGCGCCTACATTGATTGGTATCTACAAATCCTTTCGGACGGAGCCAAAAATCAAGCGAGCCGAAGCGATGAGAAGCACGCCAATTTTTCATCGTCTCTTTGGCATTTCCGTAAGCAGCGCGCCAATAAGTTATTTGGATGCATTGGTGGGCGGTGCAGGGCTCGAACCTGCGACCTCCTGCTTGTAAGGCAGGCGCTCTGACCGACTGAGCTAACCGCCCGGGCCACTATGATGATAACTTTCTTTGGGCCGGATCGAGCACACAAATTCAATTGACAAGATTGGCGTAGGGTAGAAATTCTGCGATATAGTACATTACTAGAAGACGCTTCGGCCCCATGAGGGGTAGGTATGGGGAAAATTCTAATTGTTGGGAAGCCATCACGCGAACGAGATGGTCTAGCTTTGGTGCTGGAATTTGCCGGAAATCGCTGCACTATGGCCAGTTCCGTAGAAGAAGCTGGGGAGCTTGTCAAAAAAGAAACCTATGACCTGCTTCTAGGGGACTCCTCGCTGGAGGGAAACGGCCCCGAGCAGATGGTGAGGATGCTAAGAAGCCTTGCTCCAGGAATGAAGTGTCTGGTTCTGACAGAGGAAGCCGACCCCCGATTAGGCTCGGATGAAGCTGTGACTCTGCCTTATTCCCCGGTCGAGCGCCTTTCGACGAACTTTGCTGCGATCCGCAAGGAAGAAGCATTGATGCTGCTTTTACCAAAGCCTGAAGGCTTGGGGCATTTGTCCGATATACCACAGACACCCGCTATGCTCAACCGGTTGGCTGCGCTCTATCACTCTCAGGAAATGTATGAGGCGGCAGAGCGATTTTACAAACAGGCCCTAAAGATCGCCGAAAAAGTCTCCAGAAACCAATCCCCAGAAGTGGCCAGTATCCTCAATAATCTCGCCACCCTCTACCATGACCAAGAGAGGTATGCCGAAGCGGAAATGCTCTACAAGAAATCTCTTGCGATCGTGGAAAAAATCTTTGGACCGAAGCACACCAAGGTAGCCAGGAGACTCAGAAGCCTTGCTGATCTCTACCATGCCCAAGACAGGGACGAGCGAGCAGCGCCTCTTTATGAGCGCCTGAAGACTATGAAGTGAGAAAGTCTAGTCCAGGAACCTAGCCCCGCTAGTCCGACCAACCAACGCCATCTCGAAAAAAAGCTCCGTGAAATGGTAGCATTTCTTACTAGGGACACGTCAAAAAAAGAACCTAGCCGCGAGGTAGTCAGCTTCGTGAGAAAACCATCCCGTGAGTCCCAACTGCGAGAGGAAGCAAACAAAGCGCGCTCCGTTACAGGAGCACTGCTGGAAAACTTACTCTATCATCGTGCGCCAGAGGTGCTGGAGGCGCTTTTAGAAAATCCCCACCTGGGAGAGCGTCAACTAGCCCTTTTGCTTTCCCGGCGAGACCTTTCCCGAGAAATTGTCGCACGGATTGCTCAGAACAAAGAATGGATGAAAAGCTATCGTCTCAAATTGGCGCTGGTAAAGCATCCCCGGACACCACGGCATCTTGCATTGCCGCTGCTTAAACTTCTCTATCTATTTGATTTAATGGGAATCGCTATCACCGAGGGTGTTCCGGCAGAATTAAAACGCCTAGCCGAGGATGCCATTCTCGCCCAGCGGGAGGGGATTGCTCTAGGGCAGCGACTGACATTAGCCCGCCGTGGCTCGCAGCGGATTGCGGCAGGATTGCTGAATGATTCCAACCGGGAGGTGATTGAGGCGGCGCTCTTAAATCCGGCTCTAACAGAACACTCCATAGCCGCAGCATTGCTCCGAGAGCAAGCCATCCAGAAACTTACCGAAGCGGTGGTAGCGCACCCGCGCTGGTCCAACCGGTATCTCGTCAAGGTGGCCCTGCTGCGCAACCAGCATCTTTCCCTGGGCCGCTTCATTGGGATACTCTCCGAATTGCCCATCAATGATTTGGTTGATTTGGCCGCTGATCCCCGCGTGGCAAGCAATCTGCGGGAATATGTAGCTCGGGTCGTTGAAACGCGGCGCAGCCGCACGAAAACAAGGCGGATTTTCATTCAGGAATAAAATTACTTAAACTCAAATCCGATCCGGGCTTTCCTTCGATCAGGCCTAGGGAGGCCGCTGCGTGCTACAATGACGGAGCTACCCGCTGGCCATTCTCGCTTTGGCGGCGAGCTATTATGCCTGCCTTCCCATTCTTTAATTTCTTAATCATTGCAGTGATTATCCTTGCCAATGCATTCTTTGCGACCGTGGAGTTCGCCCTGGTGAGCGTCCGCCGAACCTGGTTGCAGCAAAAAGCGGCCCAGGGAGATTCCCGAGCCGCAGCCGCTCTGAAGCTGACGGCCAATCTCAACGGCGTTGTCAGCGGAACACAAGTTGGCATTACGATGACCAGCCTCGCCTTGGGATGGGTGGGCGAGATCACTTTGGCCAGCATGCTCCAGCCGCTTTTGAGTTTCCTGCCAGCCGAAAGCGCGGTGATCGTGCATGGCACGGCCATTGCCTTGGTTTTCGCTGGACTTACGTTTCTGCATGTCGTATTGGGAGAACTGGTTCC
>JACQGE010000064.1 GCA_016199675.1 Acidobacteriota bacterium
CGGCCTGGGTAGCTTTCCGTTTCCGCAGATTCATCAGCGATTCATTCACGGCAATCCGCACCAGCCAGGTATAGAACTTGGAGTTTTCCTGAAACTGCGCGAGGTGCGAGAACGCCTTTAGGAATGCTTCCTGGAGTGCGTCCTCGGCATCCTCCCGATGGCCGGTGATATGTTGGGTCAGCCGGAAAATTTTCCCCCCGTAGCGATTCACCAATTCATCGAAAGCCTCTAGCCTCCCCTGCTTTGCCCGATGGACCAATTCCAGGTCATCCGACACTTGCGGGCTGGCAGATGGCGTTACAGATGTCTGAGTCGGGTTATTAAAGGCGGTCATCGGGATAGTTTTATTGCTAGCGCACTTAGGAGGTCAGAATCTCCACCAAGTCAATTTGGAAGTAAAGATCTTTCCCGGCCAGGGGATGATTGGCATCCAAAGTGATGCCGGATTCGGATACGTCGGTCACCATGACGCTGGTTTTGCGCCCCATTGGATCTTCCAGCCAGAGCTGGTCGCCGACTTTGGGATTCAAGTCAGAAGGAACCTCATCCTTAGGAAGCTCGATCATCATCTCTTTCCGGTGAAGTCCATAGGCCTGTTCTGCCGAGATCTTCTGCTGTCTTGTCTCCCCGGGGTTCATGCCAATCACAGACTGCTCAAATCCTCCCAAGACCGTTCCGGCGCCGATGGTGAATTCCAGCGGTTCCCGGTTCGCAGAAGAATCAAAAACACTGCCATCTTCTAGTTTTCCCATGTAATGCACTCTTACAGTATCGCCTTTTCTAGCGGGGGCCATTGATGCCGCCTTCCTTTGCCTATATATTGGCTCCAGCCAAATCGTTTATGCTTTCATCTTCACTTGAGGTGGGAAAGAAGTCAAGGCATTCAGGAAGGGTGCGGAGATGGCGACACGGAAAGTTGAGTTTTATGGGAAACCTACTTGAACGACTTGTCGCAAAGCAAGAAGTTTCTTGCTCAAGGGCAAAGTCGAACTCGTGGAAAGAGATTTAACCCGCGAGCCGCTCAATGTGGCGGAATTGGACCGCCTCATTGGCGATGGGCCGTATCTGGAGTTTCTGAATCCCAGGAATGAACTTTATCGAACCAGGAAAATGAAAGAAAATCCTCCCTCGCGTCGGGAGGCCATCCAGTTGATGGCTCAGAATCCTAACTTGATTCGTCGTCCGATCATACGCCGCGCACAGCAACAGGTGCTTGGCTTCGACCCCGAGAAGCTAGCAGCGCTGCTGCGATAACAGTCGAATCATCATCGGCAATTCACCGGGCCGTGTATCCTCCGTCAATTACCAGTTCGCTGCCGGTCATGAACTTGGCCTCCTCGGAAGCCAGGTACACAATGCCCCAACCAATATCATCCGGTTCTCCCTCATGACCAAGGGGGTGAAGCGATTTCAGTTGTTCCCGAAACGCCGCGACTCCTCCGGGACTTTCGTTTGCCAGCTTCTCGACCAAGGGAGTCCAGATGTATCCCGGGTGAACGGAGTTGACGCGGATATTGTCCGCTGCATACAAAAGAGCATCGGTCTTAGTCATTAACCGAACCGCGCCTTTTGAGGCATGATATGGAGGGACGTCCGGGGCGCTGATAATGCCGTAGATAGAAGAAATATTAATGATGCTTCCCTTCCGGTTGGCTTTCATGTGCGGAATCGCGTGTTTGGTGCAAAAGAAGACGCCTTTGACGTTAACCGCTGTCAAAGAGTCCCATTCTTGTTCTGTAATTTCGTGGGTGGGCTTATTGACTCCGGCGATTCCAGCATTGTTGACCAGAACATCAATCTTGCCGAACTGCTGTTGGATATCAGCAAAAACTTTTTTCACCTCGGATTCCTTGGTTACATCAAGATGCCAGTATTGGGCTGTTCCGCCTGTGGCTGTGATTTCCTCGACAACTTTACTGCCCTCTTTTTCGAGGAGATCCGTGACGGCAATTTTGGCGCCTTCTTGAGCCAGCAAGCGGCAGGCGGAACGACCAATGCCTAAAGCCCCACCGGTAACAATGCATACTTTCCCTTTGACTCTATTCATGGGACCCTCCTTCCATTACTCCTACTCTTCCGATGTGCAAGTTGGTCTCCAATGGGGAAAGAAGCAGCAGCGGTCCACAAAGGGAATCTTGTTACCAACTTGCCTGCGTTTGCGCCGGTGGCATTGTCGCCACATCTTTTCGGTTGACTGAAATCTCGCAATCATTGAGGAAAATTACTCAATTCTGGCCTCTGATATGCTTGTATAAAACCTTATAAATTCTGTAACACTCTTTTACAGAAGAAGATAGTTTCGATTCTGCCGCGGAATACGACTGTTAAGCGTGGCAATGAACGTGCTAATTAAGTTGATGAGGAAACCAGCCAAATAATCTTCGGGAGGATGAACGCAGAAGAGGAGGCGCTTTCTGCTAGGGGAAGCGAAGCGGCGTTTCTAAAAGAGTCCTCTTGGTTCGTGGGTTCATCAATAAGGACAGAGGAGCTAATGAAATGAGTGATTGCACCCTCTAGGACCGAAAGGAGCCTTTATGAAACTGAAGACAATGATCGCCGCAATGCTTCTGTTTGTTTTGTCTCTATTTACTTTTGGAGCGGCAGCCCAACGCTCCGAACATCATCCCGAGCAGTCTCCCAAAAAGTCGGGATCGCCGATGTCTGGGGGCATGATGTCCCAGGACATGATGGCGCAGCACCAGAAGATGATGACGCAACACCAGGAGATGGGGAAATTGATTGACCAACTGGTCAAGAGTTTCTCTGCCCTGGAAAACGAGAAGGACACCGCGCTTTTAAGAAAGAAACTGGCGGAAAACAACACGTTGCTCAAACAGCTACAAAGCAAGTTTCAGCAGAACTCGGGAATGATGGGGATGATGGGACAGATGGCACAGACGGGTCAGATGAGCCAGCATTCCATGATGATGCAGCATGGCGAACAAGCGATGGGCTTCAGCCAAACGCAAACCACGCACCACTTCTTCCTGAAAAAGGATGGGGGAGTAATTCAGGTGGAGGCAAATGATCCGAAAGACACGCACAACCGCGATCTGATCCGGACACATTTGACTCACATCTCTCAGGCCTTTGCTGCCGGTGATTTCTCGGACCCTCTGGCCGTGCACGACAAAGTTCCGGATGGAGTCCCCGTGATGCAGCGCTTGAAAGGAGACATCCATTACACCTTTGAACAAACTCCGCAGGGTGGCCGAGTCCTTATTAAGACAGCGAACCCCCAGGCCCTCGATGCCATTTATCAGTTCCTTCGTTTCCAAGTCAGGGAGCACCAGACGGGCGACAGCCTGAAGGTCAACTGACGATTATCAGGAGCTCTGCCATGAAGGATCACTGTTTGGCACGCCTCAAAAGGACGAAACTCGAAAGGAGGTTTGTATGAAACCGCGTTTCTTCTTCGTGATGATGGTTCTCGCATTGATGCAAATCGGAATCATGACACAAACTTTGTGGGCCGACAAAATAGAACTCAAAGACGGCACTCAGATTCAAGGCGTCGTCCAGAAGGTGGAAAAAGGGCAGGTGACGGTGCAGATCGGCCAGGAAACGAAGGTGTTCGACATCCTGCAAATCGCCAGCATGGATTTCGAACTCTCCCCTCTGCAATTAGTCACCTCGCGCCTGCCTCTGGAACACTTCCTGACCAATATCGAAGTGCAGGAAATGGTCGGCCACTTCCAGGATGTCGAGAAATCCGCGACGGAAGTCCGCAAGCTGGCCGATCAGACGAAGCAGCAGTGGGCCAATCGCAAGACGATTGAGCCAAGTGAAGTGCCGCAATGGGAAGCCGCCAAAGAGCGCTTTGGTGCGCCGCTGGCCGCATACCAAGAAAACCTCAATGACCTTTATTTCCACGTTCTTGCGAAGGTGGACGAATACAACCGGTTAATGAAGGAAGCCGATTCGCTTTATGTAGGGGTGAAAGGTCCGCTCCAGGTCGGTTCTTCTTTAATCCCAAAGGAGATGGAGAAATTGCCCTTGAAGAAGTACGTGCCGTCCAACTGGTACGACACCATCTTTTACGATGGCTACAATTTGGGATATAACGATGCATACCAGAGGTACACGACAACGTTCCATGAGCCGCCCCCGGAAGAGATTAGGTCGGGGAGAGTAATAGAGTAGTCGTTTTAAGTTGACAAAAATTGAAAGCGCTTCTATAGTGAGTTTTTTAATGATAATGGTTCAAACGCGGCACCACCACCGACATCACCATTCGCACCAAGCGGTGTGCTGGCGGAACCATGCATCCTGAGTAATTTTGTTTCGGTCGGAAACAGGGAACCCGCTGGCAGAACAACCAGCGGGTTTTTTATTGTATGGAAACGTTTGGGCAGAACAAGGAGTTGGCATGGAACTGAATTTCGCGAAAGGGGATGGACTACTCCCCGCTGTCATTCAGGAGGCGGGTAGTGGGAAAGTCCTGATGTTGGGTTTTATGAACGACGAAGCCCTGCGCAATACCCTGAAAACGGGCTACGTAACCTTCTTCAGCCGCTCTCGGAACACCCTGTGGGTCAAGGGGGAGAGTTCAGGCCATCGGCTTAAAGTCCGGGATGTCCTGGTGGATTGTGACCTGGACTCCCTGGTTTTGGTGGCCGAACAGATCGGCCCGGGAACCTGCCACAAGGGCTACCGCTCTTGTTTTTACCGTCGCCTTGAGGGGAACAAGCTGGTGGAAGTCGAGCCTCGTGCTTTTGATCCGGAAAAGGTATACGGCGGGTCTTCGGCCTCAGCGAGCGGTTTTCCGGAAACGCCATCAATCCCAGACAAGGAGTCATGACATGTCCAAGCTACGGCTCGGCATTCCCAAGGGCAGTCTCCAGGAGGCGACGATTGAGTTATTCCAGCGGGCTGGCTTCCAGATTCAGGCGGGCGCTCGCTCCTATTTCCCAACTGTGGATGACGAGGAATTGGACTGCGTGTTGATCCGTGCTCAAGAGATGGCCCGTTATGTGGAAGACGGAGTTTTGGACACGGGCCTGACAGGACGCGATTGGGTTCTGGAAAACGACGCCAAGGTGGTCGAGGTTGCCGACCTGATTTATGCCAAGCAAAGTTTTCGCAAGGTCCGCTGGGTTTTGGCTGTTCCTGAGGCTTCGCCCATACAGGGGCCGAAAGACCTAGCAGGGAAAGTAGTTGCAACAGAGCTGGTGAAGGCCACGGAGCGGTACCTGGCCCGCCACGGAGTCGAGGCGAAAGTTGAATTTTCCTGGGGCGCTACAGAGGTGAAACCGCCGCTACTGGCTGACGCCATCGTAGAGGTTACCGAAACTGGCTCCTCGCTCCGTGCTAACAAGCTGAAGATCATTGACACCGTTATGGAATCGAACACCGTCCTGATTGCCAACCAGGCAGCCTGGCAGGATAGTTGGAAACGTCGGAAGCTCGAAAACATGAAACTACTGCTCGAAGGGGCGATGCTGGCTTTTGGCAAGGTGGGCTTAATGCTGAATGTGCATAAAGACAATCTGGCCGCCGTCTTGGGAGTCCTGCCGGCTTTAAAGCGTCCCACGATTTCCGAGTTAAGCGAGTCTGGCTGGGTGGCGGTCAACACGATTTTGGAAGAGAAGCTCGTGAGGGTCATCATCCCGCAACTCAAGCAGGCGGGTGCTCAGGGGATTGTGGAGTACCCACTCAACAAAATCGTCATGTAACGTCGCCCGGAGACTTAGAGTGGTCTGAGAATGTCATGAGAACATCGCCGATAATTCGTATTCTATCCAGCAGGAACAAAACCGAATTGGCGCGGCTTTTTACCCGCCGTGTCCGGCGACTGGACGAGGCCGAGCGCGCCATAGTGCCGATTATGCAAAATGTGCGCAAACAAGGCGACAAGGCTTTAGTGCACTATGCTCGACGCTGGGATGGCTTTCGAGGAACACCGGTAGACTTGGCGGTTTCCCCCTCTCAAATCGAAGCGGCCGTGGAGGCTGTGTCACCCCACTTTCGCTCAGCGGCGCGTCAAGCGGCGCGAAATATCCGGCGCTTCTGCCGGATGCAAATGCCCAAGCCCTGGCAGCGGACAATCCACCCAGGAGTTCGTGTCGGGCAATTGGTGCGGCCCCTTGAGAGCGTTGGTTGCTATATTCCGGGTGGGCGCTATCCGCTGCCCTCAACGCTCCTGATGACGGCGATCCCCGCCCAGGTAGCCGGAGTTAAGCGGATTGTGGTCTGCACGCCTCGGCCGGTGCCGGAAATCCTAGCCGCCGCCCGCCTGATTGGGATTACCGAGATTTACACTGTAGGCGGCGCGCCCGCGATTGCCGCGCTGGCCTATGGAACGGTGGCCATTGCTCCAGTTTCAAAAATCGTTGGGCCGGGCAATGCTTAC
>JACQGE010000063.1 GCA_016199675.1 Acidobacteriota bacterium
ATCCAGAGCTATGGCATGGAGGTTATGGCGGGCTTTATTGTGGGCTTTGACAGCGACCCGGAGGAGATCTTCGACAAGCAGGTGGAGTTCATTCAGGAAAGCGCGATTCCGATGGCGATGGTGGGATTGCTCTCCGCCCTCCCTAACACACAGCTCTATCGCCGTCTGCAGAAAGAGGGCCGCCTGCTGGAGACCCCCAGCGGGGATAATATGGACTTGAGCCTGAACTTCATTCCCAAGATGAATCCGCAGCGGCTGGTGGAAGGCTACCGTTCCATCCTGCAACGCATCTACCATCCCGATGCTTACTACGAGCGCGTCCGCCGGTTTCTCGCCGAGACTCCCCACGCCATACACCGCAACCCGCGTGCGTTCTCCGACTATGCAGCATTGCTTCGCTCCATCGTGAAACAAGGCCTTTTGGGAGATTGCCGGCTAAGCTATTGGAAGTTTTTCTTGGAGGCCGCCACGCGCTATCGCCACGCCTTTGACCGCGCAATGACGCTGGCTATTATGGGGCACCATTTTTATATTTTGACAAGAATTCTTTCCGAAGCGGACACAGAAGAATCGTTTGCGTAACGTTCTGCTTGTTGCACTTCGTCTTGGATCGATTTCCAATCTTGAAAGACCATGCTGCTCATGTTATAAACGGGGCAAGTCAACGGGAGAAACTCCGAAATTCTTTTGTAAAGGGGGATGGCATGTCGAAATATCGAACCCGGATGATGATTTTCTTTTTTTCACTGACAATCGTTCTTATTGGATGTGGGCAAACAGAGCAACCCGCCGAACAGGCGGCAACCCCCGCACCGGAACCGACGGCTAAAACTGCCGAAGCGACCCTGAAACCCACCCAAGGCAGTCAAGTGGAAGGCACGGTCCATTTTGAAGAAGACATGGGGGAGATGCACATTGAAGTCCACCTGACTGGATTGGCTCCCGGAAAGCATGGATTCCATATTCATGAGACGGGAGATTGCAGTGCCCCTGATGCCAGCAGCGCGGGCGGCCATTTTAACCCCGATGGCAAACCCCACGGCGCGCCGGATGCTGCTGAGCACCACGCTGGAGACTTGGGGAACGTGGAGCCGGATGCCACTGGAATGGTCATGACGGATATCCATTCCAATTCCCTAAGTCTGGAAGGACCGAACTCAATCATCGGTAAGGCGGTCGTGGTCCACGGCGGCGAGGACGATTTGAAGAGTCAGCCAGCAGGCAATGCCGGGCCCCGACTTGCTTGCGGCGTAATCCAATAAAAATATTGCATGCTCTGGCAATAACCACGCCCCGCAGCAAGTAGATCAAGAGTTCTGACGAATAACTGGAACCCCATAGGACGAGCCGGCGATTGCGATGCTCTTTATCGCTGGAAGTATCATTGTCCTCCTTCTCCCCCTATCCGTGCAATTGGCTGCCAATCTTGTTATAATGATTTCCTTATCAATTCAATAACAGATATTTATCATTCGATAGGGAAATAGCGGTTGCAATAACCATCATGGAGTTAGACCAAGTTACCGCTTTTTTGGAGGTAGCGCGCCAGCATAGTTTTTCACGGGCCGCCGAGAAACTCTATCGGACGCAACCCGCTATCAGCGCCCAAATCCGCGCCCTAGAGCAAGAATTTGGGCAGAAACTGTTTGATCGTTCAGGACGCAAGATTTTCTTAACCCCTGCGGGGGAGGTTCTGTACGAATACGGAGAAAAGCTTGTGGCTTTGCACCGGGAGACCTTGCAGCGCGTGCGCGAGGCGCAGGACATCGTAGCGGGGAAACTGGTGGTGGGAGCGAATGAGGCCACCTGTTTGTATGTTCTTCCACTCGTTTTTGCGGGATTTAAGCGGAAGTATCCACAGGTAGGAATCAGCATTTACCGCAATTTCAGCCACAAGATTCTTCAAAAGATGGCCGAACACCAGGTGGACATTGGGATCGTAACCTTGCCTGTCTCGCAGAACAACCTGAAAGTGATGCCAATCTTCGAGGACGAACTGCAGGTGGTGGTCCCCGCCAAACACCCGCTGACAAAGCGGGCTGCTGTGAAAATCGAGGATTTGATCCCGGAGCCTCTGATCTTCCCTAAAGGAGGCCACACGCGGGAGTTGCTCGACAAGATTTTTCGCGAGTATCAGAACCAGCTCCACATTTCAATGGAACTGGCCAGCGTCGAGAGCATCAAGAAGTTTGTGGGAGCGGGTTTGGGAATTTCCCTATTGAGCCGTACCTACGCGGAAATGGAGACGAAGGCCGGCATTCTGAAACTGGTCCCGCTGCAAGGGATGAAGCTGGTGCGGCGATTAGGGTTGGTGTATCGGACCGATCACCATCTGTCCCGCGCTGTGCAGGCATTCGCAGAAGCTGCGGTTGCCGTTCACGGCAAGCTTTCCGCTTGAGCGGAAGAAAATCTGTTGGTGAACCATTCGCCTCACAGCCCGGATGCCGAAGAACGCGCTCGTCACGTCCAGTTGATTTTGATGGATGTGGACGGCGTCATGACCAACGGCCAGATTACTCTGGTCTCGAATGGTCATGGTGGGGTCCAGGAAGTAAAAACCTTTGACGTGCAGGATGGCGTAGGGATCACCTTCGTTCATCGCGGAGGGCTTCGCACGGGAATTGTCACTGGGCGTCATTCGGAAAGCGTAACGGCTAGGGCTAAAGAGTTGGGCATGGAGATTGTAGAACAGGGAAGCTGGGACAAATTGGAGACCTACAAAAAAATCTGTGCAACGACTCAGCTTTCGGATCAGCAGATTGCATTCATCGGCGATGATTTGCAGGATTTGCCCGTTCTGCAGCGTGCCGGCTTGGCCGTTGCAGTGGCGAATGCGCAGCCAGAGGTCAAAAAAGCCTGCCACCTGATCACACAGCGCGAAGGGGGACATGGAGCGGTGCGTGAAGCCATCGAATTTATCCTGCGGGCACAGGGCAAATGGGAACAGATTCTAGCGCGATATCGGACATAACTCAGGTTTAGTTTCCAAGAATTCCTCGCTATATTTTCAGACTGTTAGATTCACCCAATGACTGCATTCCGTTTAGCTCGTTCCATCGGGCTTCTTTCGGCTAAACCATGCTAACTCAATTAGGTTGCAGGGAATTGCAATATCTTGGAAATTAGAAATTGCTTATCGGAAAGGTTGACTTATAATAAGAAATTTAATATCTTTCCCCTGAGGGTGGTAAAGAACTGTGTGGCCTGAGCGGGCCGGAAGCCTAGAGTTATTGTTGCCGGGATGTTGGACGTCCATTGATTACGGTTTTGCTTCCATTCGATTTTCGCTATTGTTCACGATCCTGCAAAGCAGGCAGTTTTCCACTAACAGGAAAAACAAAAGTATGCGCTTCCGAGCGGGAGAGTACGATGCCGCAATTCTGGGATAGAGTGTTTGCAAAGGCGTGTGAAATACGAGGCCGCTTGAATTCTTGCGCGGGACTTCGGAAAGACGGCCGGCGGAGGAGGACAAAAAGATGGCAACCCAAAGCCATAGTGGCAAGGCTTGGAAAATATTAGCTGTTATGATACTCGGTTTTATCGCCGTGGTTGGGATTAGCTATGGCTCGCTTCTACGGGAAATGGATCGGGCCGATCAGGAGTTCCAACAGGGAGATCCCGAAACGGCATTGCAACAGTACGGGAGTGTGGAACGAAGCCTGCGGTCGGTGGGTGTGCTTCGCTATATCCCCGCGACCGACCGGCAGAATTTATTCTTGAACCAAGCACGATTGTTATATGGACTCAAGCGCTACGACGAAGCGGCGGAGTGCCTGGATCAGGAGAGCGAGATTGCGGGCGCGTTTATGGATGGAAGGTTCCTAGTGGTGCGCTCTGAAATTGCTTTTCGGAAAGCGATTGATACTTTTTTGAGCGCTGAGAAAAAGGATCCGCAGGTGCTGGATGAAACTTTGCTGGGCATCGAAGATAGCCTGCGAGAAGCTCTGCGGTTAAGTCCCGATGACTGGGAGGCCAAGTTCAACCTGGAGTTCATCAATTATCTCCGCGAGGAAATGTTTGAGAAGGGCGACGAGGGGAAACTCGAGATTCTCGAAAAGATGCAAATGCAAGAAAAGCCAGTCCTCCGCCCGGAACAACAGGGCTAACTAAACAGTCCAGGTTTGCGGGGTGTGGGGATGCCCAGGCGCAGGAGTTGGAGAGAAGATCACGGTTGACCAAGCCTGGGGAGGATGATTTTTGAATGGAGTTTGTACGCCAAGAAGCCTTTTGGCTGCTGTGGGTAATTCCCCTGCTAGGGTTACTGTGGGTGCTGGGGGTGTGGCATCAACAGCGGATGCGCTCCCGGTTTGGCAACTTGCGCAATCTGAAAGCGATCTCCCGAATTTCCTGGTCTGGGCGAGGGTGGATTCGGGGAGGATTGTTTCTTCTCAGCCTTTTTCTGCTGGCTATGGCCCTGGCTCAGCCGCGGATGGTGAGCCAAGATTTGCGCGCAGTGCCAATGCCCACCGACGTGGTTTTTTTGCTGGACATATCCCCATCCATGTACGCCAACGACATGGACCCCAACCGACTAGGCAGAGCCGAACAGATCATCCAGAAGTTTCTCCTGGCCAAACAACCGCAAGATCGCTACGGATTGGTGGTGTTTCACTATACCAGCGTGGTGCTTTCCTACCTGACTCAGGACCCACAAAATGTTTTGGTGTATTTCGATTACCTGAATCAGGTCAGCGAACCGGAGTTGGGAAGCAATATGGGTTCCGCGCTCACCAGCGCCCTGCGGGTGATTGCTCTCGATGACGCAGCGAATCGGCAAAAAGCGACGGAGCGCCGGCGGGTGTTCGTTTTGCTGTCCGACGGGGATGACAATATTGGGGAATGGATCGAACCATTGGCGCGCGTCGTGGCGAAAAGCATTCCCATTTACACGTTTGGCCTGGGAACCGCCAACGGGTCCTATGTCCCTTTGGTGTTGGCCAAGGGAAAACCCATGAAATACCTGACCACGGAGGCAGGGGTTCGGATTATTAGCAAGGCCCAGTCCAGAACGATGCGAGATATCGCAGAACTAACGAAGGCAAGATTTTTCCGGGGGGAAGACAACAAACAGGTGAACCAAGCGATCGAGGAACTCCTGCTCCGGGGCAGGCCCGTGGCAGGGTACCAGGCCTATTCGGTCCGCCAGGATCTCTACGAGCGGTTTCTTTGGGCCGCCTTCGTGTGCATGATTTTAGGCATCTTTATATAGTTTTCTGGTCGAGGAAGGGAGGAACGCTTTGCAGGAACAGCAAGAGCAAATCGGAATTAGCAATGAGCAGGCTTGGGAGACCGTTCACCGGATTGAAGAGCAAGTACACCGAGTCATCATCGGGCAGGAGATGCTGGTGCGGAAAATCCTGATCGGTTTGTTCGGGCGCATCCCGTACTC
>JACQGE010000072.1 GCA_016199675.1 Acidobacteriota bacterium
GGGTGTCAGGTTGGCCGCCGCTTCATTATTATCGCGGCTCAGATCGGCGTTATGCGAGGAAAACCCCACGGCACAAATGCGTGCCGTGGCTACCACTACCATTTCCCGAACGGTGTGCCCCCATACTACCGTAGCTGGCCGCTCCATCACTGTCGCGGCTCGGATTTGGTCTACAGTAAATGTGAAACTGCTCCAGCCATTTTTTGACTCCTTCCATCCAGCAGACAGCGCCCCAAATCACTCTCGTCTTTTCGAGCGCAGCTTCCAGGCGCGCACCAGCAGGGAGAGAGATATCCAAATGCACAAGACGATAACCGGCGCCACTACCGCTTTGGGCCAGTAAGCAGCTACGATGGAAAACGCAATCAGCAAGAGAGCAGCTAGCGCCATCACGTTGGCTTCCGCCGGTCCCAATTCCCGGCGGTTGGTCATTGCGGCGCTCACTGTGTTGCTGAGCCGCATCACGCCAGCGGCGACCCGGGGTGCGCTTCCTCCTCGCAGGCGCTTCCGATAGCGATGGGCGGCTTTAGCTGACCGGTGGCGGCGTCGCCGCCGGCTCAAAACGATCTCGGTCGTCCGGGTCAGATCGCCCGTGAAGAGCCCCTCCATGGCCTGACCGAACCGGCTGTCTTCGACCACCACATCGATTTCCCAGTTGCCCAGCCAACTGGCCAGATTCAGGTTGGTAGAGCCGACCCGCGCCCACTTGCCATCCACCACGGCCGTTTTGGCGTGCATCATAGGGCCATTCCACTGAAAGACCCGCACACCGGCTTCCAGCAGGGGACGGAATCCAGCGCGCGACAGAGTACGCATCAGAAAGACATCGGTCAGGCCGGGCACGATGAGCCGCACATCCACGCCGGACTGAGCGGCGGTGCGGAGCGCTTGCACGTAAGACGGAGTACCCAGAAAGTAAGAGTCATTGATCCAAATGGAGCGGCGCGCAAGTTGCGCAAATAACTGATCGAGCCGAAGGGTGCCGCCGAAGCTGGGAACATTCGCGACGATGCGCAGCGCCACGTCGCCTGCGGGCTCGACCGAATCGGCGGGAGGAATTTCCTCGGCGGGCAGTGGCGGTCCCGCGGCTCGCCAGGAGTCTGCGAACGCCAGCTCCAATTCTTCCAGAGCAGGGCCTTCGATCTCCACGCCGGTATCGCGCCACGGTTCGATGCCCTGGTCGGAATCGCCAACCCATAATTGCCCGACACACAGGCCCCCGACATAGGCGACCCGCCCGTCTACGACGACTAATTTCCGATGGTCGCGGCTGAACCAGCCCAACGGACTGTCCAATCTCGGCGGGTTGAAACAGCGGACGTCCACGCCGGTCTCCTCCAGGCGTCGCCAAAAACCTTGCGAAGCGTGGCCAAGAGCCCCCAGCCAATCATAGAGGAGGCGCACCTTCACGCCTTGCTTTACTTTTTCGGAAAGAGCGTCTGCGAACTCGTGCCCCACGGCGTCATCGCTGATAAAATACGTTTCGAAATGAATCCAGTGCTTCGCTGACTGAATCGCATGAATCCATGCGGGATAGTTCTCCGCAGCGTCTTTAAGCAGCCGGACGCGGTTTTCGGGAATTAGCGGAGCTCCCGCCGCCCGCGAAAGCGCCTGATCCGATAGTTGATGAGCCGCTCTGGCATGGGACCGTGCCATTGCGAATTACCTAGAGTTCCCTTTCTTTCCCCTCACCAGGAAGGGATTGGAGTTGTGCTCTGCCCATTTTTCCATTTATAATAGCACTATGAAAGCTAGAACCAACTCCTTGCGAGTGGTTACTTACAACATTCACAAATGCCGCGGCCTCGATCGGCGGGTACGTCCAGGACGCATCGTGGACGTGTTGGGAAAGATAGACGCCGACATCATCGCCCTTCAGGAAGTTCTGAGCATTGAAAACGGGAAGAAGCAGGCAGACCAAGCCCGGTTCATTGCGGAGGAACTCGGTTTCTATTCCGCTTTTGGCCACAACTGCCGCATGAAGGGCGGACGATACGGCAACCTCCTGTTAACCCGCTTTCCTATCCACGTGAGCCGGAACTACAACATCTCGTTTCGGAAGCAGGTCATCCGCGAACCGCGCGGCTGCCTGCGAGCGGATGTTCGGTTAGATGCGACCATGCTGCTGCACATCTTCAATTTGCACCTGGGGACCGGCTACTTCGAACGCCGCCACCAGGCGCACTGCCTCTTGCAAGACCGCATTCTAGACCATCACGACGTAAGAGGCCCACGGATTGTCTTGGGGGATTTGAATGAATGGACGCGCGGTTCCGCATCGCGCATTCTGAATGCGCTCTTTGAGGCGGCGGATGTCCGCCAGCATCTCAAGCGCTCCAGGACCTATCCGGGTTTCCTTCCAATTTTCCATTTGGACCATATTTATTTTGATCCCGTACTGAAGTTGGAGAAGCTGACTCTCTGCCGCGACCGCCTCGCGCTCATTGCTTCGGATCATTTGCCGCTCATCGCTGACTTCCGCATGGAATTGCCGCCAGCAGCAATGAACTAACTTAGGAGTGCTTTTAGAGTGGCGGGTGCGAATCGCGCAGCGCAGCATCCTGGTTTGCAGAATTTCAACCCTTTTTGCGTTTAAAAAACTCTACCTGCTGGAGGCGCTTTTTGGCTTCCTCTTTGGTTTTGTAGGGGCCACCCAAGTTTTTGCCTGTCTTCTCGGAAACTACTTTATAGCCATTTTTGACTTTCTTAATCATAATATTCGCCTCTTGTTTAACAATTTCCTGTTTTTTAAAACTTGCGTGGTGCAGAGCAAAGTCTGATGGCCGTGAATTTCCGCTCAATCTGCCCTACGCGTGCGGACGGCCTGTTTGGCAGCGCGGCTCCGGGCTGTCGCTCCCCGGCTTCGGGCAGCGGAGGAGGCTTGGCGGGAAAGGGCCGCAGGAGAAGCTGCCTCATGCGATTCGCGTTTGAGAACTCCGGATATTGCGCGCGAGCGCGTAGCGGAAGGAGTGTGTCGCGGGGACATTTGCCCTTTCCGGTAATCGCTCACCGCCTTAGCCCGTGTTGCTACTGATTTCCCTTTCGGCGGCCGCAACTTAACTCCGGCGCGTCGTGCCTTCGATAGTCCGATGGCAATGGCCTGCTTCGTGGACCGTGCGCCGTGTTTGCCCTCTCGGATGTGCTCCATCTCTTCGCGCACAAATTCACTGGCTTGCGTACTCGGCGCTTTGCCCTTCCGCGCAGCCTTGCGAGCGCGCTTCCTTGGATTCTTTTCTGGCATTTATTCCTCCTTGGATTCTAGAAACGCCTCATTAGTGCCTTTTTACATCAACAGAATAGCCACGAAGAGCGATTAGACCTCATCGTGGCTATGCATCGCTAGCGACGCAGCGGATTAAAAAAGCCCTGTTGAGCCAGCCAGATCTCCCGGAGGCAAAGAGGAGACAACGGGAAAAGCCTCGGCATTGAGTGACAAACTTACAATTGGCACCGAGGAGACGATCTGAATCGAGCCTTTAAAGCTGCTGACGCCGAGAAAAGGACCTACGTTAACGGCTCCATGTTCTCCCGGCAACACCGGCAAACTCTTGGTGGCCAGTTTCGCTCCCGTCGAACTGACCGCCGTAAAGGTGATCTCCGCTGTCTGGCCGGAAGAATTCGCATAAGCAATGCCGGTGTTTTGATCAGAGAAAGTGACAAACTTGGTCGTTGGAGTTGTCATCGCATTCACAGAAGCCTCTCCCTTTGGCCCGCCTTGATAGAACCGAAACAATAAGCTCGCCTTGATCGGCCCGCTGCAAACCGCCCGCGCCCACCCTCTCACCTCTGGAGCGCTCAGATTGGCTGTGCTTTCAGTATGGATGGATGTTCCCGGCGCAAGCGTATCCGCACGGGTGGAAGCGGCGGCGCCACCAAATGGGACCAACAGCGGAGCACCTGAATCAGCATAGAACGTGGTCGTGCAGGTCACGGTTCCCGAAGAATAGTTGATAAAGGTCAGCGTGGTTTGCCAGCCGCCTCCCAGGGCTAGGTGCGGGAAGTAATAAGTAAGCGCCGCAGAACCGTCCAGTTCTCCTGGAGGCAAGGATGAGAAAACGGGGAATGCCTCGGCGTTTAACGATAAACTGACAATCGCCACGGTCGAGGTGATCCGAATCGAACCTCTGAAGCTGCTGATGCCGAGGAAAGGACCCATATTATTCGCTCCGTGCGCACCGGCAGCCAACGTAAGACTCTTGCTGCCCAGTGTGATTCCTGAAGAGCTGATGGCCGTAAAGGTGACCGTGGCTGTCTGGGTAGAAGGATTTGCGTAGGCAACACCGGTATTTTGATCAGCGAAGGTGACAAAAGTGGTTGCCGGAGTTGTCGTCGCATTCACGGAGGCCTCTCCTGTGGGCGCGCCCTGGTAGAAACGAAACAGCAAACTGGCTTTAATCGGCCCAGTACAACCCACCCTCGCCCAGCCTCTTGTCTCGGGGGCGCTCAGGTTAGCCGTGCTCTCGGTGTGAATACTTCTTCCCGCCCCGAGCGTATCAGTGCGGCTGGAAGCCGCTGCTCCGCCAAAGGCAACGGCTAGCGGACCGCCTGAGTCGGAAAAGAAAAAGGTCTCACAGGTGACAGTTTGCGGGGAATAATTCACATAGGTAATCGTCGTTTGCCATCCCCCTCCCAGGGCCAAGTGTGGCAAATAATAGATATTATTGGAGATAGTGCCTCCACCGCCGCCACCATCTCCTCCAGTGACGGTGCCAACACTGACACCCGCACTGCCCGCACCTACAATCCTACGGATGCGATTGTTCAACATGTCACCGACCAAAAGATTACCGCCAGCATCCATGGTAACTTCCCAAGGCAAATTGAATGTCGCATTGACCGCCAGACCGCCGTCGCCCGAATAGCCATCCGAACCCGTCCCGGCGAGCGTGGTGATTGTGCCGCCGCTGCTTACCTTACGGATGCGGTAGTTGGCCGTATCGGCGATATAGAGGTTGCCTGCTATGTCCAGGACTACATCCTGGGGAGTATTCAGACCGGCGGAAGTGGCAAATCCGCCGTCTCCTGAAAAGCTTCCCTTGTCGGTTCCAGCTCCTACGGCATTGCCGGCGACTGTGGAGATGATATTGCTGGGCACAGTCACTTTTCGGATGACGTGATTTCCCGCATCGGCAATGTACAAATTACCGGCGCCGTCCACAGCCACGCCGAGCGGGAATCTCAGCGTCGCGGATGTGGCCAACCCACCGTTGCCGGAATACCCTTGGGCTCCGTTACCGGCGATCGTGGTAATGATGCCGTTCGTCACTTTGCGGACTCGATGATTTGAAGCGTCTGCGATATAGAGATTTCCTGAAGCATCTATGGCGATGCTCGTTGGACGGTTGAGTTGTGCGCTTGTGGCGGCCATGTTGTCGCCGTTGAAACCGAAAGAGCCCGTGCCGGCGAAAGTCGAGATGATCCCGCCCGACGTCACTTTGCGGATTCGATGATTGCTCGAATCAGCGATATAGAGCGTGCCCGAAGCATCCACTACAACATCCTCCGGCTGATTCAGTTGCGCATTGACCGCTGCGCCGCCGTCTCCGGCAAACCCCGCCGTCCCGTTGCCCGCGACCGTGGTAATCGTCTGTGTAGTAACACTGACCTTGCGGATTCGATGATTCAGGTAATCGGCGATATACATGTTTCCGGAGGCATCAAAAGCAACCCCTCTCGGACGGTTTAGAGACGAGGAGCCGGCCAGCCCACCGTCGCCACTGTACGTAGCGATCCCATTTCCTGCAAAGGTGTTAATGGTCTGGGCTGTGGCTGACGAAGCGCCGATCAGAACTGCCAGCGCGAGCATGGCATATGCGCTCATAGCCTGCGTTCTACACCGCGGAAACCATAAGGAGCTTGGCTTCGCTTTGACCTTTGGAAAGACGATTACCTTTCTCAGCACTGTTTCCTCCTCTCGAAGCCGTCCGGGCCCAGCAAATAAAAAACGCCAGTTCTTGCCCTTCAGTGCTTTGCACCTTGTGACATTGAGGTGCCCTTTCGAAAGGGCAACTGGCCCGCCAAATTCCAACAATGAGAAGAAAGAACTTAGTAATTGGGAGGCAAATCGATCTGTGAATTAGGATTCCACTCTGTGAATTCAAATTCCTCTAAGGATACCTAAAGGTATTAACTTTCTTTCTACCAAAAGCATATCCATTCCACTTTGCCATTTCTCTATCTGTTGTTGAATCGACTTCTTTTTGATTCTGAAATGGTTAGTCAAAATCCTTCTCAATCCTTTCTCTGGCATTGTGGTTGCTATTTCCGGCATGGCGCCACTGGTTCGGACCCCATATCCGATTCTGAGTGCCAGGAAAAGCGGCTGAACTAATAGCGGTTTCACAAATGGTGTAGACCGGCATGTGCAA
>JACQGE010000068.1 GCA_016199675.1 Acidobacteriota bacterium
CCGGAGCTACCTGGAGACCTACAATCGCGAACCGAAACCTTTTGTATGGACCAAAACCGCTGACGAAATCCTGGCTAATGTCGCCAGATTTTGTCAACGAATTTCTGACTCAGGACACTAGTGCCACGGTTTATGAAGCTATTGCGGAAATGGCCGACAAAGGAGTTGGCGCCTTGGTGGTCATTGCGGCAAACAAGAAGTTGATCGGGGTCATTTCCGAGAGGGATTATGCGCGCAAGGTCTTCCTGAAAGGCAGATCCTCGAAAGAGACCTTCGTGAGGGAGATCATGAGCAGTCCGGTTATTACTGCTACCCCCGACCACACCGTGGAGGACTGCATGCGCATCATGACGGAGTATCGCATCCGCCACCTTCCGGTGTTGGAAGGCGAGAAGCTGGTAGGCATGATCTCGATCGGCGACGTGGTGAAGGCGATCATCACCGTACAGGAAAAAACAATCTCACAATTGAGCAACTACATTGGGGGGAAATATCCGGCCTGAGCGAGGAACGAACTGCGTGGTCACAATTTTTTGATGCTGCCGGAAGCGATTAGAAACCCCAGCGCTGTGGCTGCCAGAATTATACTGCCTATTACGAGCGCCGCGGAGGGGCTGAATTGCTCCGCCAGATAACCAAGCGTTAAGCTGCCCAGAGGCATGCCGCCCCGGAAAGCCAACATAAAGATGCTCATTACCCGCCCGCGCATGTTCTCGGCAACATTCAATTGCACCAGGGAAGTAATAGCAGCAAAAAGCGTAATGAGGCAAATTCCAGCCAGGAACAGCACGACGTAGCTCAGCAGGAGGTTACGGGAAAAAGCGAAGGCGGCCAGCAACAGTGCAAAGATTAATTGCACCTGAAGAGCCAGCCACCCGTGAGCTTTCTGGCGCGAGATTGCCGCATAGAATAACGCGCCGATAATGGCGCCGGCCCCAGAGGCGGCCATCATGTTGGCGTAGCCGGTGGCTCCGAGATGGAAAATATCTCTGGCGAAGACCGGAAGCAGAGTTAGAAGAGGAATTCCGCAAAAGGTGCTCACAAAGCCCAGCACGCTCAACTGTCCCAGCGCTCCATGCTTTTTCATGTACTTGAACCCATTCCGAAGGCCGTCCAGCACGGACTCGTGGGTCTTCTCAGGAACGAAGGTGGCTCGGATCAAGTACAGGCTGACGATGACAGCAAGAAAAGAGAGGCCATTAAGCCCAAAACACAACGCCGCACCCCCAGCGGCCAAGGCCACGCCAGCCAGCAGCGGACCGACCACGCGCGCCAGATTGAATTGGATGGAGTTTAAGGCGATGGCGTTGGGTACGTCCTTGCGTTTGACCAGGCCTGGAACCAGCGCTTGGTAAGCTGGACCGCCGAAGGACATCCCTGTGCCTGACATAAAGGCCAAAGCCAGAATGTGCCAGATGTGAACCCGGCCGAGCAGAACCAGCGCTGTCAGGATGAAGGCGCTGGTCATCTGTGTATATTGCGATGCCAATAATAACTTCCGGCGGTCCACACGATCCGCCACCACTCCGCCGAGTAAAGAAAAAAGCAGAATGGGCAAGTCGGCCAGGAAGCTGACCAGACCGAGGTAAAAAGCGGAGCCAGTAATATCCAACACCAGCCAGGCCTGCGCCACCTGCTGCATCCAGGTGCCAGTCGTGGAGGTGAAGGCTCCCGACCAGAGAAGGCGGAAATCACGGTAACGAAAAGCCTGGAAAGTGCGGGAAAGAAGGCCACCGGCGGGAGTGATGAGCGTAGATTGAGGGTCCGTAGCCATGAGTCTTAAAGTTTTTCGATCCTAGCCGTTCTTTTCCGCCAATAGGCCCAACAGAATTTCACTAGAATTTCACTGGAAGCTTTCTCTATTGAATGCTCAGAGTTTGACCAAAACCTTCAGCCGTTTAGCGTGGTCGTCCCAGCTTAGCATCAGCTTTTCCAGGGGTTCGGATAACGTTTTTGGACCCTCAGGCAACTTTCCCTCAAACGCTTCAAACGTAGCCCAGAAGCTGTTTACGAATCTCAATCTTGCTGAGAATTGCCCAGGCCAGCGAGGGTGGTCATGGACCGCGCCGTCTCGAAAATCCCATGAACTTGCGTCTCCTTCCACTGTAATTACCTTGTCAACCCACTTTGCCAGTTCCCGAACCTTGCTCAGACGGAATTCGATCAACCGCTGGAAAACCTCATCGCTGGCCTTTATGGATTCCGATCCTCGCCGCACCCAGGCGGCCTCCCCAAAGTGGGGTGTCGCGCCGCTATATTCAATATCCACACGAACACAGAATCCCCCATCTTTCTCGTAGACAATTTGACGCCAAAAACCGGCAATAGAGGGATAGATTTTTTCGCAATCCTCGCGGACTCTCTTTTGTATGTTATCTGGATTTGTGACACCCGCTACTGTCCCGTCGTTTTTTTCACCGATCAGGATTGTGGCGGTATGGCCGGGCTGTACCGAATTGGCAAATGCTACCAACGTCTTGAGTAAGTCCTTCAGATCGGACTCGACCTTTCGCTCCAGCAGAGAATCTTCCCAAGGAAGCTCCACCATGGTTTTTCGTCCCATCACATGACTTCCAGAAAAAGGTTTTTGGCTATCTTAGCTGAGCACCACTTCCAGGGGCCGGGCTTTCAGCGCACTAACCCGGAGAACAGAGAAACCCAGGATATTGCCTTCGGCATCCACTTTTTCCATCACTTGGTCGTTTTTGGTTTCTCGAAAATAACCTTCCTTTTGTTCAAAAATCACTTCCAAATAGTCGCCTTCCGGGTCGTACCATAATCTTACGACTTGGCGGGCCATACGATGTCTCCCTTCTTCACCTTGTCTGTCAAGTAGGCAGTAACCACGAATGGATTGCTCGCGTCTGCCTTGACGGCCACGCAAAGAAATTTTGCGCTGACGCGAGTTGCCTCATAGAAACGATAATACAAGCGCACCTGGCTGTCGCTCAAGGATTGAACTACGTATTCAGGGCGCGCTAATGTCTCCTCGATGAATGCCTCGAGGCCACCCATCTCGGGATGTTCCAGAATATGGACCAACCGCTCATCCGTGAGACGAAAAGAAGTCCCCTGGTAATCGCGCAAGAACCTCATTCGTGGGCTGCCGATGGATTCGATTCCACCTGCCAAACAATCTTCCCAGCCGCGATAGTTGCCACAGGGCCACCCCGGAAGGAACGTCCGTGAAACGGCGTGTTGCGGCTGCGGGACTGGCTTTGGTTGACATCGTAGTTCCAGCGGCGCTCTGGATTGAATATAGTGATGTCAGCGGCAGCTCCTACCTTCAGGGTTCCCCGATCCAGGCCGGCGATGCGGGCGGGGTTAACGGAAAACAGCTCCACCAACCGGGTCAGGCTGATGCGGCCGCTGTGAACCAACTGCTCGAAGGCCAGCGCCAGAGCAGTTTCGAAGCCGATGATCCCGAAAGGAGCCAACTCAAACTCCTGCATTTTCTCGCTTCCCGCATGGGGCGCGTGATCGGTGGCAATAGCGTCCACGGTGCCATCCGCCAGCCCTTCGAGCAAGGCTTCACGGTCCTGGCGGCTGCGCAAAGGGGGCTTCATTTTATAGTTGGCATCATAATCTTTAACGTCCTCGTCAATGAGCGTGAAATGATGTGGCGTCACCTCACAGGTGACGGGCAAGCCGCGGCGCTTGGCCTCCCGAACTATCTCCAGAGAGGCGGCAGTCGAAAGATGGGCCACATGGAATCTGGCGCCTGTCTCTGCCCCCAGCAAAATGTTGCGGGCTACCATCACTGCCTCGGAGGCGGCGCTGATTCCCGCCAGGCCGTAGCGCACGGCGGTATAGCCTTCATGCATCAAACCGCCGGCGCTTAAGTCCAGGTCTTCACAGTGGTCGATGACCGTGAGGCCGAAACCGGAGGCATAGGACATGGCGCGACGCATCAGGCTGCTGTTCATCACGGGCATCCCATCGTCGGAGATGGCGACGATCCCGGCCTCACGCATCTCCCCGATAGCCGCCAGCCGATCTCCTCGAGAGGCCTCTGAAATGGCCCCTACGGGAAAAACATTTACGGGGGACTGTTGCCGCGCTTTCTGGATGATGAAGTGGGTTACCGCAGCATTGTCGTTGACTGGACGAGTATTGGGCATGGCCAGAACCGAAGTGAATCCTCCGGCGGCGGCGGCGCGCCCACCGCTTTCGATGGTTTCGGCGTGCTCCCGCCCCGGCTCCCGCAAATGGGCATGAAGATCAATAAAACCGGGGGCGACAATACAGCCGGAAGCATCCAGTCGCTGTGTCTGAGGAGATGCCAAGTTAGCGCCAACCGCTGCGATCTGCCCCTCGCGGATGAGGACATCGGCCTGCAAGTCCATTTTTTGGGAAGGATCAATGATGCGGCCATTCTGGATCAACAGGGCTTGAGTAGAATCGGACATAGTTTGAAGACATCCTGTAACAAATCAAGTTCCCGTCTTTTGAAGCTCTTCTATGGGCTGCGAGAAGTTCCTCGTCAAAAGCAAGTCCAGGACTGCCATGCGTACGGCGATGCCATTCTCCACCTGGTTCAAAATCACGGAGCGCGGGAGGTCGGCGACCTCGGAGCCGATTTCCCGGCCACGGTTAATCGGGCCAGGGTGCATCACGATGGCATCCGGGCGGGCCGCTTGCAAATGTTCCAACTGGAGTCCATAGAACCGGAAGTATTCGTTCGGGGAGGCAACGAAAGAAGCGCCGTGCCGTTCCAGTTGCACGCGGAGCATCATAATCACATCTGCGCCCGTGATAGCTTCCTCGATGTGGAATGTCCGACTCACGTTGGGCGAGAAGCATTCAAACGCCTGGGGCAGCATGGGCGGCGGGCCGCATAGGACTACCTGCGCGCCGAATTTCGTCAGCAGATGCAGATTCGAGCGCGCCACGCGGCTATGGACGATGTCGCCGATGATTGCCACCCGCAACCCGGCCAGCGTGGGTTTATGGTCCAGAATCGTCAGCGCATCGAGCAGAGCCTGGGTAGGGTGTTCGTGGGAACCATCCCCGGCATTGATGATCGGCGTCTCTAGATAGCGGGCCAGGAAATGCGGCGCTCCCGAAGCCGAGTGGCGCATCACGATAGCGTCCGGGCGCATCGCGGCCAGCGTGTTGAGAGTGTCCAGCAGCGATTCTCCTTTATCCACGCTGGAACCTTTGGCGGTGATGGTGACGGTATCCGCGCCGAGTCGCTTGGCCGCAATTTCAAACGAGGTGCGCGTTCGCGTGGAGGACTCGTAAAAAATGTGGATGATGGTTTTGCCGAGCAGCGTGTCCAGTTTCTTGCCGGTGCGGGCCTGAAGGGGCTGATAGAATCGCGCTCGATCCAGAACTTGCTGGATTTGCTCAATCGCCAGCGATTCGATGCCGAGCAAGCCCCGTTTGTGCATACTGCTAACCTTCGCAATCCTCTCCGGCTACCCTAAGATTCCACTTTCTCCAGCATCAAAACCTTTTCGACCGCATCCTCCTCACGAAGTTTGACCTCAATGAACTCCCGAGGATTGGTCGGCACCCGCTTGCCGACGAAAGCGGCTTCAATGGGCAATTCGCGGTGACCGCGATCAATCAGCACGCACAGGCGAACGCGCTGAGGTCGTCCATGGTCAAACAAGGCGTCCATCGCAGCCCGACTGGTGCGGCCCGTGTACAGGACATCATCTACCAGAATGACATCTTTGCCGGTCACCGGAAAAGGAATTTGACTCGGAAGGACGACCGGTTTGATGTCCACTTTGGAGAGATCGTCGCGGTAGAACTGAATGTCCAAGGTCCCCACCGGCAATTGGATGGAACTGATTTCTTGAATCTTCCTGGCTAACCGTTCCGCCAAAAAAACTCCTCGCCTTCGGATGCCCACCAGCGCCAAGCCTTCAAGGGATTCGGTCTTTCCGACAATCTCATGGGCCAGGTGGACCAAGGTGCGCTCGATTTCCGAGGCGCTCATCAGGTGTGCTTTTTCCTGAAGCTGCATAGAGGAGATTTCGAAAATCACGCCGCGGGAAAACGGAGTTTCTCTGTATGCCGGCAAACGCCATCATACAGAACAATCCCAGTGGAGGCAAGCGAGCGACTCTGCTCATGGAACGTATTGGTTGTTGTCAATACAAGACAGCCACGAGAAGGAAGAAAAAAGCAATCGAAGCTCCCAACTGCGTCCACCCTACCTGGTGCATCGAAATGCGTAGGACTTGGCCTGAGCGGAATTGCCAGAGTTCCCGCCAGTGGAGGGCAGTTGGAGGAAGAAACGGGAGGGCCAGCCAAGGCCTTCCGAAGGCCACTAATAGAGCCAAAAAGAGGCAAAGTCCGGCCTGCGCCAGCAAGGCGTTGCGCCGGGCAATGTTCGACGCCGTTCCCGGCCTTCGGGCGGCCAGAATTGCTTCCAACCGCGCATGCACCACCATCACGGAAGCAGAACTGTGAGCTGCACTCAGCGCCCAGATCCACAAAGCCGGTTCCTCCCACTGTCCCCGACCTGCCAGATAGGACAGCAAAGAAGAAGAGGTCAGACCGACGGCGATTGCAATTTGCAGGGCAGGGGTACGCTGATAGTTGTGTGCCGTGAAATAAAGGGCCAGCAGGGTCAGGAGCGCGGCTCCGCTTCCCAAGAGCAAAAGCGGTCGCAGAGGCAGGATCATCATCAGATAAGCTCCTGATATTGCAGCAACCAAGCCATAAATCCACAATGAAAAACGGGCGTCCCAAATTTCCTGGAGTTTCTGTGCTTCCAGGGGTTGGGGAAAGTGGTTGTTTTTATATTTATGGGCCGCGGCGCGCTGACGCCAATAAAACAGCAAGGGTTCCCGAAGCAGAAAAATCGAAAATACAGCAAGAGCGGCGGCCACGGTCCGCAGATGCAGCCAATCGCCCGCCACCAGCATCCCCGCCAGAAAGGGAAGGGAAATCATGCCCCAGGCTCCATGCTCTCGAGGCAGCAAAAGACGCCGGCGGGAATCAGGAGGCTGGTGGAAACGCTCTTGTATGGGTGATGGGACCCGTCGCGGTTTTTCCGATACCTCTGTTCTTACGTTCATGCCTGCCTCTCGTTAGCAGTTGTTAGGATACTTCGCTATTACTCCTGCAAAAATGACAAAGGTCACACTCGCGAATAGGTTGATTTATAGACTATCCTTGCGAAAGAGCTTCCTGTTCCAACCGCGAAAGATCGGCGATGATGAGTGCGTGCCCTTCCAGGCGAAGGATGCCTTCGGCCTGCAACCGGCTGAGATTGCGGGAGACGAGTTCCCGTACGGTTCCGATTCGCGCGGCCATCTCCTGCTGTGTCATGCGGAGCGGGACGCGCAAGGGTTCGGAAGTTTGTCGAGAAATTACTTCTCTCTTTTTTCCTCCGGGAGAGGAAGGGCTTTTGGTTTTCTGGCGTGTTTCTTCTTGAGCGATTTGCAAAAGCAGAGCTGCCAGACGAGTGCGCACCGTCAGAAAAGAAAGTTCTTCAATGATGCCTACCAAATGTCGCAGACGTTTCCCTACAGAGGCTAGCACCTTCAGAGCCAGTTCCGGATCCTGCTGGCAGCAAAGGCGGAAGTCTTGCTTGCTGATAAAAAGCAACAGGGAAGGCTCCAGGGGCATGCAGGAAGCCGGATATGGCCCTCCATCGAAAACGGGCAACTCCGCTACGACCCCGCCTTTCCGCTCAATGGCCAGCACCTGCTCTCTTCCCTGTGCGGATTCCTTCATGATCTTGACCACCCCAGAAACAACCACGTATAAACCCATACAGGGGTCCCCTTCGGAAAAAAGGAGTTCGCCGGGTTCGGCGCGGCGGACGACAGCGCGCTGAGCCAGCGTCTCAATCTGCCGGTCGTCGAGAACGGCAAAAAGAGGAACGGCCTTCAGACCCGCTGCAATTTCTTCTTTGCTTAAGACAGACATGCGGTTTCTATCCTGGCAGGGATAAGATGTCTTGCGTTCGGAAATTCACAATTTACATTGCGATCTTTCTTGACGAGGCCGTGGTCTCAAAGTATAGTCGGTTTCTCGCAGCTCATAGTTTTTCAGACTGAATTGCTCCGCCAACAATGGTACAACTGCATTATAAAAGCATCAGAAGAGATTTTTCCTCCTCAAAGATTCTTGGCAAGCTTGCTTTTCGAGCCGGCTATTTTCTGATTCCTATCCTGGCGTTCGCATTTATTGGATCTAATGCGCACGCCCAGGAAACACCGATTCAAGACAATAGCTTTCTCCTTGAAGAAGCCTACAACCAGGAAGCAGGAGTCGTACAGCACATCAGCCTTTTTACTTATCTCTGGGACAGCCATTCCTGGGCATACACCTTTACGCAAGAGTGGCCTGTGACTGCTAGCATTCGGCACCAGTTTAGCTATAGCGTGGCCGTTGTGGATTCTGGAGAGGTTCCAGAATCGGGCGGTAGCCTGGGAGATTTCCTGTTAAATTACCGCTACCAACTTCTCGGCGGGGGCGACTCCAGGGTTGCCTTTTCGCCGCGGTTGAGCCTCTCACTGCCGACTGGGGATTCCAAACAGGGGCGCGGCTTTGGCAGTACGGCGGTGCAGGGCAATTTGCCGCTCAGCCTGGTTCTGGGCAGACAGTGGGCTATGCACTTGAATGCCGGAACAACCATCGCTCCTCGGGCGCAAAATGAGATCGGCGATCGGGCTCTGGTCGCAGGATATAACCTCGGCCAGAGCTTCATCTGGCTGGCGCATTCTCGTTTTAACGTCCTCCTGGAGACGGTTTGGAACGATTCGGCATCAGTAATAGGGCCGGACAGAACAGAGCGATCCCGCGATTTGCTGCTCACCCCAGGGATTCGCTGGGCACACAATTTTCGCAATGGTTTGCAAATTGTTCCCGGCTTGGGAATGTCGGTTGGAGTGGGGCCAAGCGCAGGAGAAAAAGGCCTGGTCGTCTATTTGAGCTTCGAGCATCCCTTCACCAACACTCGCTAGATTTATCCCACCAGATTCCTGGGGTTGCCTCCCAGAAAGCCGAGGATGTTATCGGCCGTCGTCTCCAGAATGCGCTGCAACGCCTCCCGGCTGTTGAAGGCATTGTGGGGCGTGAAGACAATGTTTTCGCGCCGCAATAAAATGTGATCCCGCACAATCCCGCGTAACACTTCGGCGGGGTGCTCGGAGCGAAGCATTTCCTGCTCTTCAGAGATATATTCTTCTCCTTCCAGCACGTCCAATCCGGCTCCGGCCAGCGTCCCGTTGTCGAGGGCTGCCAGCAGCGCGTCGGTGTCCACCAGCCCCCCGCGCGCCGTGTTGATGAGCAACGTTCCCTTGCGGAACGTCGCCATGCGCTCGGCATTCAAAAAATGATGAGTTTCTTTCGTGTAAGGGATATGCAGAGTGATGATGTCGGAATGAGCCAGCAAATATTCCACGGGTACATAGTGAAAGTTCATCAGCTCCGCAAGGAATTGATCCTGCCGGGCATCCGCAACGAGAACTTCCATCCCGAAACCTCGCGCGATCTTAATAACGTGAAGGCCGATGCGGCCCCCGCCAATCACGCCAATGGTTTTCCCTTTCAGGTCGAAGCCGGTGAGTCCCTCCCGGGAAAAGTTTCCTTGCGATACGCGGACGTAACTCTTATGGATGTGCCGGGACAGGGCCAGAATCAAAGCGAAAGTGTGTTCGGCGACCGTATTCTCGCCATAGTTGGGGACGTTTGCCACCTCGATGCTCCGCCCCCGGCAGGTCACCAGATCAATGTGATCAAAGCCGGTCGAGCGCGTGGCAATCAAACGCAGGCGAGGCAGCTTTTCCAGAGCGCGGGCGTTAACCCGGGAATAAATAAAGACCGAGAGAATTTCAACGTCTTGCAAGGCGCTGAAGTCGGCGTCATCGAGCTTGCCGGAATGAAAGCGGATCTGGTGCTCCGCGAGCTTGTTTCGCAGAACCGGGATCTCCCAATCGTGTACCTCAAAGAAAGCAATGCGCATGGCGAGTTCGGAATGAGACTTCAGCCTAATGATTCCGCCGCAGTCCGTCAACCAGAAACACAGCAAAAAGCTCGCTGACGCGCTAGCTTAACTGATATTTTTTCATTTTGTAACGGAGGGTATCGCGAGTGACGCTGAGAAGGCGGGCAGCGTGGGTCTGGTTGCCGCCGGTTTTGGACAGAGCACGCATGATGAGTTCGCGCTCGGTCTGCTCGAGCGAAATGCCGTTTTCCGGAATCTCCAGACCGCCCGGAACGGGAGGAGGTTCAACGCGGTTCAACGTAATCGGCAGGTTGGTAACACGAATCGTCGGACTATCTTCAAGGATCATGGCTCTCTCAATGGCATTGCGCAACTCTCGAACATTGCCCGGCCAGACATATCGTTGGAGAAGCCTCTCGGCATCGGAGGTCACCCCCAAAACTTTCCGCCGGAATTTGTTGTTATAGTGGGAAACAAAGAAGTTCGTCAGCGGGAGAATATCTTCCGGGCGCTCGCGCAGGGGTGGAATATAGATTTGAATGACATTTAAGCGATAATAAAGGTCCTGCCGAAATCCCCCCGTGTGCACCGCTTCCTGGAGATTGCGATTGGTGACGGCAATGACCCGGACATCCACTAAAAAGTCGCGCACGCTGCCAATGCGCCGCACCCGCTGATCCTCCAGCACACGCAGCAGCTTGGCTTGCAGGATCATGGGCATCTCACCAATTTCATCCAGCAGCAGTGTGCCCTTGTCCGCCAGTTCGATCAGACCGCGCTTCTGGTTTTTGGCGTCCGTGAAGGACCCTTTCTCGTAACCGAACAGCTCCGCCTCCAGCAGGTTCTCGGGGATGGCCGAACAGTTAATGGCAATAAAAGGCTGGGCTTGGCGCATGCTTTGATAGTGGATCGTCTTGGCAATCAAGTCCTTGCCAGTGCCGCTTTCGCCTTCGATCAGGATCGAACTAGCCTCACTGCTGGCTACCTTGCGGACAAATCCAAGGATTTGTCGCATGCGGGGAGACTCGGTGACGAAAGAACGATTTTGGGGTTCGACTTGGTCGGTTACATCTTTAAATGTGACTACCACACCTTCCATCCGCCCCTGTGGATCGTGGACGGGCGCAGTATGAATGATCGCCAATCTTTCTCTTCCCTCTGCGGTGTGGATCCGCACCGTGGAATGAGCGCTAGGTTGCTGACTGGCCAAAGCTATGGCAAACCCGCATCCGGGATCGCAAACACCGCAGCGAAATACATCCGTGCAATGCTTCCCAACGATTTCATCGGTAGGATAACCAAGGATTTCTACAGCAGCTCGATTGACGCCTGTAATGCTCAGGTCTCGGTTATAAGTAAGAACACCGTCGGAAATGGTGTCCAAAACCGCCTGAAGTGTCTGCTCATTGCGCCACAAATCGTCGAATTTCGCCATCTCTTGAAAGAGTATAGCATGAAACAAAGTCAAATTGGGGGATTTCACCCTTTATTGCCTTTATAAAAAATTTGAAATTTGCTTAAAATCTTTGGGTTAGTAGATTTTGAAAGGAATGAAGCAATAAAGTGAAAAAAGTTTGGTTGCGGGGGCTGGATTTGAACCAGCGACCTTTGGGTTATGAGTGCGTTAAAGCCTCTCACCCGCGCCAACTCACCCCAAACACACCCAACAAAACCTTAACGATTGCTCACCCGGTTTTCACTGGAATTGGCGCATCTCTGCGGGAGTGTTCGGACACTTTTCGGACAGTGAACCGAATGAGAAGTACCAGAACCTGGAGCGCAGCTTGGATAGACAACCCAATGGGCTACAGTATCACCCTGAAAGCACGTCCTCAGTTTGCGGCTGTCCGAGAAGTGTCCGAGTCCCTGCCCGACCTTTTGACTCCGCTTTGCGCGTGTTGAGCAGAGCCAAAAATAGACATACACACAGGGGATAGGATGAATCGCTGGGGATAGAGGGATAACTGCGCGTCCGGGGAAAATCCCGAAAATGGCGGGGGTTTTCTCCTTAATGAGACTCCACCACCTCCCCCTTTTGCATATCTGTGACTGCAAAAAAAACGCGCGCGCGAGGAAACTCGCAAGGCCGGTATTGATAGGGAGTTCTTTTGGCCCAGATCGTTCGCTCTGGTTTCCAAACGCTCTCTCACATGGACAACAGCAGTGCCAACGGAACTTATTTCCGTCTTATTTCTGAAGCTCGGCAGGTCTGGTCTCTGGAAAAAGTTTCCAGCGGATCAGGATCAGTTCGCGCAAAACAATGACATCCGGCTGGTCCGCACGCTTTCCCTTTTCCATGTCCGCGATTCGGTTCCATTCGCCGGGATGCTTAGCCAGCCAATATAGGACATCCACTCCCCGCTCCCCATAGAGAAGCGTTGTCCATAGTGCGGGTGTAAGGGGAAGATCAACGCCCATCACTTCGTCCAAATCTCGATACCGTGTTCGCGCTTCGTCGAGCCTTGCCCGTGCCAGGGATAAAAGTGGTTCTGGTGTTGGTTCCAGCTGCTCGGTGCCAGCATCTAAAGGTTGCTCGGTTGGGCGGATATCGGTAAGTTCCTTGGCTGGCTCTGGACAATTCTGGGCATCGCCACAAATGAGCCAATTGAACATGCTTTCGTCGTTTTGTCGCTCTGCTTCCTTCTCCTGCCGAAGCTCCTTTTCAGCAAGTTCCGTTCGCTTCTTAAGCAACTCCGTTTGAGCCTTGAAGTACTCAGTTTCCTGTTTAATCTGCTCTATCCGCAGTTTATGCTCGGCCTCGGCGGCGGCTGAATCAGCCGCAATTGTTTCGGTCGCTTGTTTGAGTTGTTTGATTCTGAAAATCTGCTCATACGTATCGAGCAGCCTCGGCCTTTCTGGATAGTGGATTGTGTAATCTACATTGGGTGCGGATCGCCGCTCTATTCCCCTTTGGGTCGGTGATGGCAAAATGATTGGCGTTTGCGCTGGTGCGGTGAGGTTGGGCTGTACAACACTAGATGAACCAGGCGATGCACATATCCATTCCCAGCGACAGTTTTTACCTTCGGCGTCGCATTTACATACTGGCACTGCATCCTTGCAGCCAATTGGCTTAGAAAGGCTGCTTGGGGCCGAACCACAAGGACTCAGTTGCGCCAATGCGGATTGAAAGGATATCGAAAGAGAAAATACAGTCGCAGCAAACAGAGAAATCTTTTTTGAAGCTCCCATATCGACCTCCCTTACCCTGGACTTGCCGCTACCCGCATAGGATACGCCTATATAGGGCGGAGTGGTAAACTGTTATCGTTGCGGTTTGTAGCGGTCGGGATGTTTTTCTCGCCAGCGGCGCCGGTATCGTGGCCACTTGTAGTTTTCGGGATATTTTTCTCGCCAGCGGCGGGTGTGCCAAACCTTGAGGCAGCGGGGACTACAGCACTTTTTGTCCTTCCTGCCGGCCCAAAAAATCTTATCGCACACCAAGCATTCCCGAATGCGGTCTGCTTCGACCCCTTCCAGGACTGAGAATGTGGGGTTCTTCTGGAACTCTATTCTTCCCCCTTCATCAACCTTAACAAATGTCCCCATAGGGAGATATTTGCCGTTCTCCAAAAGGGATTTCGTTTGATTCCCCTGCGCAATAAACCGCAGAACTTCACCGGCCTGGACTAGAGAGTTGTAACTCCATTTCGCTCTTTGGATCGTGTCCGCTCGAATAGGGCCAAGATACTTCCGCACCGGAACCGGGAACTGCTTAACAAAATGCACCCAAGAGTCTCGCACTTCTTTAACGGTTATAGGCGCTCCCCGGCCTGGGCCTAGAAGCACTCGACTCAGTGTCGGGGGCTGAGGTGTTTCCGGGGGCGGCTTAGGAATTTTCGGCGGCAGCCAATTCACTAGCTCGATAATTCGGCCCAGCACAACGGGGAGTGGGCGGAGTCGTGATACTTGTAACCTATTTTCACCTGACATGGTTTGGACGCACCCGCTTGCAATGCTATTATACATAGGATTATGGTAGCACAATGAGCAATGAGAAAGGAACTGAAAATGATTAGAAATATCACGCAGCACTTGAGCGAAGAAAAGAGGGCCTTTTCGCTGAAGGATATTAAGGCTCAATACGGAGTGAGCCTAAATCTAATTCGCAAAGAAATCGAGGATGGCAGGCTCCCGGTTCGGCGGGTAGGAAAACGAATTTTGGTTCTCGCAGAGGACCTAGAGAAGTGGCTTGAGCAAGCGAAACTTTGAGGGGTTGTTGATGCGCGAAGACCTACCACACAATGCGGACGCTGAGCGGGCGATACTCGGAGGCATCCTGCTCGATAATGCGGCCTACCAGCAAGCCAGCGCACTAAGCGCAGGGGACTTTTTCCTGGACGCACACGGAAAGCTTTTCGCGGTGATCGGGGGGCTTTACGGGAAAGGCGCGCCAGTGGACATGGTTACTCTCAAAGAAGACCTTTCCCGGCGCGGTGAGTTAGATGCGATTGGAGGAGCGCGACTGCGACCATCTCATCGCTGTCTTTTGGTAGCTCCAGTAGGATGTTGGATATGAGAAAGGCCGTAACGATTGAAAATCTCCCTGAAGTAAGAGCCAAATCCGCCCACTTCCGAGAAGAATTCCAGAAGAAATTTGGGCATCCGTTTGATCCACTCGGCTATCACGGCCATCCGTTCTTCGGATACAACTGCCGGGATTGTGGGATTCATATCAGCTTTGCCAGCCCCAAGCGTTGGCTTGCGGCGGAGAAGCACGGAAAATTCCCCGGACTGGACTTGCCGGAGGTTGCGGACCTGAGGGCGGGGATACGGTGCCCATGAAAAGCTCACCTCTGCTGGCACAGGCTCTCGAATATACCGACCGTGGCTTTTCGGTTTTCCCGGTAGTCGGCAAGGTGCCAGCAGTTGAGTGGAAGCCGTATCAGACTCGGCTGCCGTCGGTGGAGGAGATCAAGAGGAACTTCAGCAGGAGAGCAACCGGCATCGCTGTGGTGCTGGGGCCAGTCTCCGGCAACCTGGTTTGCCGAGACTTCGACAAGCACACGTCGTATGAAAACTGGAAGCGGGCCTTTCCTAAAGTCGCCTTATTGTTGCCGACGGTGGAAACCTACCGGGGCCGCCACGTGTATTTTCGCGCCCAGGGTGTCGGCATCCATGACCTTGGCGACGGCGAACTTCGAGGCTTCGGCGGTTACGTCTTACTGCCAGAATCGAAGCATCCTGAATCGAAGCCGAATCGCCCAATCTATTACCGTTGGCTGCGCGACGGCGAAATCCCTTGCCTTCACCCTGAAGAAAATGGCCTATCTTCCAACTGGACAGAGGTGGACAGAGAGGACAGAGGAGAACAGAAGCAGACGGATGTGGTATGTGATGGTCTCGCTTTGTTTAAGATTCGTTCCATCGAGGACGCCGTTGAGAAAGCCCTGCCTAATGGTCCCTCTCAAAACCACCATGCCCTGTTCGTTCTTGCCCGCGCCCTGCTTCACCTCCAGGAATACCGCCGTGCTGCAGGCGAGCTTCATCAGGATGAAACTCTCGATGATGATGTACTGCGAGAGGCATTCGACTTGTGGGCAATGAAAGCAAAGGAATTTCTTCGGGCTGACCGTTCGCTCGATGAGTACTACTTTGAATTTTTGGAAGCTTGGGAGAAGGCGCGTGTTCCATTCGGTCAGCAGGAACTTTTGGAAGCTGCGTGGCGGGCCGCGTGCGGGTCCGAGCCACCAGCGACTGTTTTGAAGAAACTTTCAGATGAAAGGCTGAGACTACTTGCATCTCTCTGCCGCGAGTTACAGCGAAGGCGGCCGGGAAAGCCATTCTGGTTATCCTGCCGCACGGTTTGCGAATTGTTTGGCCTCGCAAGTCCGCAGACGGCCAATTCATGGCTGCATGGGCTTGTACGTCTCGGGATCTTACAGGTTGCGGAAAGGGGAACGACGGGACAGAACGGGCAGGCTACTAGGTTTATCTACATTGGGGGAGGCTAGGGGGAGACGTGGCCCTGGTATCCATCCCGAAGTTGAGCGAACTGGTGGAGCAGCCGGAGAAAGTGTCCCTTATTCCCTCCGAGACAATCCCGGCCATGTTGGGGGAGTTGGAACGGCTCAAGGCTACGTTGTGGACGCGGCTAAGCCTTCCACAACGAAACGGAAACGAAACCGGCGAAAGCGGGGACCGGCTGCTAGACGCCAAGGAAGCGGCGGCCATGCTCCATACCAGCGCGGACTACCTGTACCGGCATTCTGCGAAACTGCCTTTCACGGTCCGCATGGGGCGCAAAGTCCTGTTCTCCGAAGCCGGAATTGGGCGTTATATCCGGGCGCGGATGGGGCGGTAATAATTCTCGAAAAAAATCTATTGACATCTGAATATCTATATATCTATACTCTCTGGCATGAGGAAGTCAATCCAATCAGGGAGGAAATCGAGAATGTCAGGAAAACCAAGTGCAAAGACTTCACTGCGTCTGCCGGAACAACTCTGGCAGAAAACGCGAATTGAAGCTATCAAGCGCGGCATAGATGCTCAGGACATTGTTGCTGAAGCATTGGAGCAATACTTCAGCAGGAAAGGGGGCAAGCAATGAGGGGAAGCGGAAGAATTTTCAAACGGAAGAGTAGTTCGGTTTGGCAGATTGCGTACTGTTATCGGGGGAAGGAAATCCGGGAAAGCGCGGCGGATGCGATCATGGCGGCGAAGAGAGAGGCCGAAAAGAAACGCAAGCCTTTTATGGAAGACGATGCCAAGCAAGCGGCGGACAGTTTGCTGAAAAAGCGGCTCCGTGAAATTGAGAATGACCGTGAGGGATTGAAATCGTTTGTAGGGCCGCAGCAAGACCGGCTCACTGTGGGCGATTTGCTGGATGCTTTGGAAGCGGATTACCGGCTCCGGCAGGTGAAAAGCCTTCCTCAAATCTTGGCTCACCTGAAACCGATTCGGGATTACTTCGGGGACCGGAAGGCCGTGCAGGTGAGCGCCGAATTAGTTGACCGCTATATCGAGGAATGCCTGAAAGACGGCAAGGCTTCGGCTACCATCAATCGCGGGACGCAATTGCTGGCTCAGGCATTCCGGCTGGCGGTAGAGGGGAACAGGCTGAGCCGTGCTCCGAAGATTCGGCATTTATCGGAAAAGGGGAATGCCCGGCAAGGATTCTTTGAGCGGGCCGATTTTGAGGCTGTGGTTTCAGCCCTTCCCGATTACCTGAAGAATTTTGCCCGGTTTGGTTATCTCTCCGGCTGGCGCAAGGGAGAGATTAGCTCTCTCAAGTGGGCCGATGTTGACATGGACGGGCGGGTAATCCGGCTCCGGCCTGAAGCCTCAAAGAACGGGGAAGGCCGCACACTGGGCCTGGAAGAGGAACTTTGGGAAATTGTCGAGCAGCAAGCTGCCAAGCAAGCCTATGAGATAGCCGATAAGACGGTTGCCTTTTCGCTGTACGTTTTCCATTACAGGGGTGAGCCAATCGGAGATATTCGGAAGGCGTGGGCTTCCGCTTGCAAGTGGGCGAACATTCCAGGACGGCTCTTTCACGATCTCCGGCGCACAGCGGTTCGGAACATGATTCGGGCCGGTGTCCCGGAACGGGTAGCAATGGAGATTAGCGGGCATAAAACGCGGGCCATCTTCGACCGCTACAACATCGTTTCAGAAAACGATCTCCGGGAAGCGATGCGAAAGACGCAAGCGTACCTGAAAGCGGCTCCATCCGAGCGCAAGGTTGTGTCCGTGGCTCAGGCTTCAGGGAGCGCCGGAAAATGAGCCGTACAAGGCACAATTCGGGCAGTTCTCGGAGGGCAATTCGGACAGTTTTCGGACAGTTGCACCAAAAACGGGCAGTTGCCCGGAGGGGCGATGGAGCTAAGTTATTGGGGTTATTACCGAAAGGTTGGTTGCGGGGGCTGGATTTGAACCAGCGACCTTTGGGTTATGAGCCCAACGAGCTACCAGACTGCTCCACCCCGCAGTCTCATCTTACGCAGGCTTTCCAAAAGAGTCAAGAAACCCCCGGCAAAGCGAGTTTTTTTCTGTAAAAGATTTCAAGAAATCCCAAAAGACCCAACAGGGAAACAGGTTGTCATTACCTCTTGGATTGTGAATTGGTCCATTTGACTTGCCTTGATAGTCCCTTTTCCATTATTCTTTGACGGTCTTTTCCGTATTAGGTCTTATGAAGAAAATCCTCATTGTGGATGATGACCCCTCAGTTCTTGCCATTGCCAAAAAGCGTCTGGAGGCAGAAGCCGTCGAGACCCTGACGGCAAGCGATGGCGTCGAAGGATTGCGTTTAGCGAGAGAAAATCAGCCGGATTTAGTCATTTTGGATCTGATGATGCCGAAGATGCACGGGTACACCGTGGTTCAGGAAATCCGGAACGACCCCGCCTTGCGGCATATCAAAATCCTAGTCACTTCTGCTAAGACCTATTCCGCCGATGTCGAAAGGGCGCTCCGCTTGGGGGCGGATCGCTATTTGCATAAGCCGTATAATTTGCAAGAATTTTGGGAGGTAGTAGCCGAACTGCTTGGGGAACAGCGGGGGCAGTTTCTGGTGCGTTTCTGGGGGACCCGTGGCTCCATTGCTACGC
>JACQGE010000069.1 GCA_016199675.1 Acidobacteriota bacterium
GGTAGTACGGGGATTCGGGGACGCCTACGCTCTCTCCATCTCGATAGGGGTTGAACGATCTCTGAGTTCCGTCAGCTTCACCATGGCACCCCTCTGGTTTTTCTCCTCGGATATTCATGGAGATCCTGTATCTATACACCGGCCGCATTCGGCTGCCATCTGCCCCTGCTTCTGGCATAGATCCATCAGCGTATTGCGTGGCAAGCGTCCTTTGTATTTCACGTAAATGGCGCACCACTGGTTCTGTGGACCCAAGACTGGCGTTGGGGTTGGCGCCAATCCCCGTCCGTCAGGCGAGACCTGCCTCAGCGAGTAATGACAGGAAGATGAAGCATCCCGGATTTTATCGTCCAGGTCGGACATTTCGCTCTTTAACCGCAAAAGCCTAGAGTTGTAGTCGTCAACCTTTGAGTTGTAATCCCAAACGTACGACTGGCATCGATCGCGCATCAAGTCAAACGTCGATGGGAAGTTGCGACAATTTTCAAGATCGCTTCGCTTGCTATCCAAATCACTCTTTGCCCTGGCCAAGGCCTGCGCAGCGCTGTTGGCGTCATCGGCTTGCCTCCGCACGTCGTCCAAGTCGCTCGCGCAGCTCGACCAGTTCTGTGAATACGCTGGTATGCCACCCACCACCAAGTCTAATAGCCATGCACAAATCAACGCGAAGGCAAAACGTTGCATATCCCCTCCCACGCTGAGTGAAAGTCAGCGTCATTGTGAATGCTAGTAGCCAAAGCGATGCCAATCACACTATCCGGGGGTCAATGATGCCTGCTGGTGTTGGCGATATCCTCACGGCCTCAACCAACCAACTGACGACAGGCATTCACGTATTCAGAATCACTTCGACGACTGGGTGCATGCCGCGCAGCCCCATCAACATGGCCCTCGCAGTTGCCGAGTATGGGGCCGTTGCCGCAAGCTTCCCCTTCAAGTCGCTGATGGCGTCATCAAATGCAGCTCGGGCAGTGCCATCGTTATCCGAGTACTTCTTGAAGTAGTGGTCCGCCTCCTGCACTCGTCGGCGAATCTGAGAACAAAGGGCTTTCCTTTGGTCCACGACACCAGGATGGTTGAGGTGGTAGAAGCGGATCGAAGCCTCGGTTCGCTTGTACGGATAGCTGTTCGGACCATTGCAGATCGGATGAGGTACTGCCTGACCGTTCTCGTCGAACCAGAGAAACCCCGTGTCAGCCGGCACTGACGGATCGAGGAGCATCGGTTCTTCATCGTCAAGGTTGTCAGCCGGCGTATGCGCTCTTCTATTTTCGTCTCTCAGCGGGAAGTGGTCGGCCTTGCCTCCATCTTGGCCGGTGGCCTGATCGACGCGGCGGCAGTTGCAGAACGTACAGCAGAAGCGGTAATTCTCCCAGTCGAATGCAAGCCACCAGTAGCCTTCGTGGGCTGGACACTCGGCTACGGCGTTCTTTGGCCGGAAGTGGTCGACCGCGTTGTCGGAACGGATGTCGATTGACTCGCAGTACCAGCACTTGTCGTTCGAGGCCCGCTTCAGCGTATCTTTCAGGTCCTTCCACACCTCCCCATGCCTGTTCACCTCCGCTGATCTATCCTGTGGTTGCGCGGCAGCCACGGCGTTCGCGGCCTCTTGCGCTTGCTCATCCCAGCCATTCGGCAGATTTTGGCTGACAAGCTGCGGGTCGATGTACCTCACTCGGCGCTCTCTCCCTTTGCCCTCAGACCCTCCAGGACTTCCTTAGCCAGTTGCTTCTGTCGCTCCTGCTGTTCCTTCGTCAGCACGGGAACCTGAAGCCCATTGGCCCTCTCCCGTGCGGCCATAGCCTCGGCGAATCGCTTGTACATGGGATCACGCATAGTGATTGTAAAGTCGAGACCGCGAAGTTGCTCGTCCAACTTCCGCAGTCTGCTGCGCTCTTCCTCTGTCAGCGTTGCCTTTGCCGCCAGCGCACGCTTTTCGTCAAGGAGGCCCAGCGTCTCTAGATCCAGTTCAGACCGCAGGCCGTAGATCTCGCTGGTCAGCAGGCCGGCCACGCCCATGCCTTTTGGATCGTCACTTGGGCACTGCGCGGCGATACGCCCGGTCGCATCATCGCGCTGCATGATCTGCACCTCCGACCGCGTGAGGCCCGCGATTACCAGCGGGTCGTGCGTCGCCATGATGATGTGGCTGTTCTCCTGAGGCCCAGCGATCTGGCGAAGAAACTCTAGGTATCGCAGGTTCCACGCCGGATTCAGATGTGTGTCTGGTTCGTCTAAGAGGAAGAGCGACTCGTCCTCCTTGGTGAACCGAAGCAGACCCAGCACCATCAAGAGCTGCTGTTCGCCCTCGCTCAGTTCGCGGAAGGTCAGTGAGCCATTCACGTTCCGGGCTTTCACCCGGATGCGGACCTCGCTAATAAGGAGCCGTTAATAAATAACCGTACCAACATCAGCCAGGAGTCGATATAATGCCCAAGCATGAAGCCGGACGCTCTGCTGCGGCGGAAATTCGCTTCCGTGTGGCCGATGTTGGA
>JACQGE010000065.1 GCA_016199675.1 Acidobacteriota bacterium
TATTGGATACAGTTTTCCGATCTCGAGCGACGCAGGGTATCCTGCGTTGTCAATGCAGACTCCAAAATGTGTGGATCGTCTTGATTTGCTTTTCATGTTTTAATCCAGCAGAGGAAATTTCAATTTGAATTCCTTCCGCCCGATCCCGTGTGCCTCGTACCAGTGGACCTCTGCTGTGTGTATCGTACCATCTGCCAGGCGCACTGTGGCAATGCCCCGCAATTTTCTCCACCGCCCTTTGCCATAGAGCCTTTGCAGCCGCCTGCGATCGCGAATCCCGCGTCTCACAGCAATAGGCTCGATGGCGTTGATGTCGCCGAGAATCTCAAAGTCCATGGAATTCGCATCCGCGAGCATGGCGGAAGGACAAAGACCAAGCACCCCCACGATTGCGGCGTGGATCGGCTCTCATTATAAGTCCACTGCCGATCGCAATCTTGCCACTCTAGGAGCAGCGATCCTCCACTAGGCAGGAGATTGTCCGCTTGCTGACGCGCGCGGCTCAGAAAAGAGCGAAACCCGCATTTGGCTGTCTCCCGCCCTTCTCAGGAACCAACCAGGCAACCGCGTTCCTTGACGGGAGTTGCCAGCAAGTCTAAAATAAAAGTCAGATCTTGCGGAATGGTCAATTTCCATGTTTGAAAATTTAACCGGCAAGCTCCAACAGGTTTTCAAGCGGCTTCGCGGTGAGGGCAAGCTCACCGAGGAGAACATGACCGAAGCCTTGCGGGAAATTCGTCTCGCCCTGCTGGAAGCGGACGTCAATTTCAAAGTTGTCAAGCAACTGATTGACAACATTCGGGCCAAAGCGCTGGGCCAGGATGTGCTGAACAGTTTCTCTCCCACGCAGCAGGTGGTGAAAATCGTCCGGGACGAATTGGTGGAACTGCTGGGCACAACTGCGGCCAAACTGCGATTTGCTCCGCAATCGCCGTCTGTGGTTTTCCTCGTCGGGCTGCAAGGTTCTGGAAAGACCACTTCGGCGGGCAAGCTGGCGCGCTGGTTGCAAAAAGGAGGCCATCACCCTCTGTTGGTTTCTGTGGACGTGTACCGGCCCGCCGCCCGAGAGCAATTGTTTCTCGTCGCCAAGAACATTGGCATCCCGGTCTTTCAGGGCTCTGCCACGGCGCGCCCGGCAGAATTGGCTTTAGCGGCTCAGCAGGAAGCTCGGCAGAAAGGCTATGATGTGCTTGTAGTGGATACCGCCGGGCGTTTGCACGTGGATGAGGAGCTAATGAGTGAATTGGAGGAGATGAAACAGTTGCTCCAGCCCACAGAAATCCTTTTTATTGCCGACGCCATGACGGGACAGGATGCTGTCCATAGCGCTGAGGAATTCCACCGCCGTTTAAATCTGACCGGAGTGATTCTCACGAAACTGGACGGCGATGCCAGGGGAGGGGCGGCTCTTTCCATCCGCTTTGTCACCGGCCAGCCCGTCAAATTTGTTGGCACAGGGGAAAAATACGAGAACTTGGAACTGTTCCATCCCGACCGCATGGCATCGCGGATTCTGGGGATGGGCGATCTGCTGACTCTCATCGAAAAGGCCGAGGAAACGGTGGATCGTCAGCAGGCGGAAGAGTTGGAACACAAGCTGCGAACCGACCGCTTTAGCCTGGAGGATTTTCGGGAGCAAATCCGCCAGGCCCGCCGGATGGGGCCGTTGGACCAAGTCCTGGCGATGTTGCCTTCCATAGGCCCTTTTAAAGGACTGCGGCCCGATGCCGTCGAAGAGAAGCAGTTGGTTCGCACTGAAGCCATCATCAATTCGATGACATCGAAAGAAAGGACTCATCCGCAAATCATTAATGGCAGCCGTCGCCGGCGCATCGCACGCGGTAGCGGTGCCTCCGTGCAGGAAGTCAACCAGCTTCTCCGTCAATATGACCAGCTTCGCAAAATGATGCGGAGTCTTGGGGGGCGTGCCTTTAAGAAATTCGGCGGTCGGACTAAGCTTCCGGCCCTATCGTCATAAAACAATTCATCCTTTTTCCGCAAAGGCTTGGTGGGCGGATGATGGAAAAGGATCGAGCAACACAAGTAGTGTGGCGGAGGAAGAATTTTGCTATCGTAAACGAGGGAGGAATGATTCTTTGCTGACAATCCGTTTGGCCAGAATGGGCGCTAAAAAGCAACCGCATTACCGGGTGGTGGTCATTGAAAAAAGCCGGCCCCGCGATGGCCGATTTGTTGAAATCGTCGGGCATTATAACCCGAGAACAAAACCGGCTGAGATCCATTTGAAACGGGAGAGAATCGCGTACTGGTTGGAAAAAGGCGCCCAGCCTTCCGAGACCGTGCGGAGTTTTCTGCGTCGACCCAAAACAGGCTCCGAGGAAAGTCAGCCGCCAGTAGTTTGAACAAAATATGTTGGCGGCTTATACAAACAAATCGAGGTTGCTTTCATAAGATCGGCATAGTCTGGTGATTCCGTTCATACTCGCGGTTCCTGAGGAGGTGCTTGTGAAGGAGCTGGTCGAAATGATTGCAAAAGCGTTAGTGGATATTCCCGAGGAAGTGGCTGTGCGAGCCATTGAAGGCGAACAGAGTACGGTGCTGGAACTCAAAGTGGCGCCCAGCGATCTAGGCAAGGTTATCGGCAAACAAGGCCGCACGGCCCGTTCAATCCGCACCATTCTGGGGGCTGCCGGAATGAAACTGAAACGGCGGTTCACCCTGGAAATTTTAGAATAGAGAGCAAGCTCGGTTGGCACCAGCGCCGGAGTCCGAATATCTTACGATTGCTCGGATTCGGAAAACCCGGGGCCGACGCGGAGAAGTGGCTGCTGAGGTTCTAACGGACTTTCCAGACCGATTCCAGGCTGGGCGGGAATTCCTGCTCTCGAAGAAGGATGTCCAGCTAAAAGGAGTCCTGGAGGAGAGTTGGTTCCATAAGAGCTTGGCCATCCTGAAATTTCGCGGGGTGGATTCCATCTCGGCGGCAAAAGCGCTGGTTGGCTGCTGGGTCGAGATCCCAATTGCAGAGCGGCGGCAACTTCCCCCGAGGGTTGTTTACATCTCGGATCTCATCGGTTGCACGGTTCGCGAAGAAGATCACGTCCTGGGAGAAGTGGCCGGTTGGGAAGAAACGGGAGCGGTCCCGCTCTTGAGCGTGCGGACGCCCCAGGGCGAGCTTCTGATCCCTTTTGCTGAAGAAATTTGCCGGTCCGTGAACGTAACGAAGAAAGAAATTCAAGTAATCCTCCCGGAGGGATTGAAAGAACTCAATCGGAGAGAGCGACGGAGCCGCGCCCGAGACTTTTCCTCCTCCGGCGGTGGCAACGCCAGCAAGAATGACGCCAGCAAGAGTGACGATTGACATCGTCACAATTTTCCCCGGCTTTTTTACAGGACCGTTCGAACACGGCATCCTTCGCCGGGCGCAACAAACCGGATTGGTCAAAGTGGCGATTCATGACCTTCGCCAATTTACTGCTGATCGGCACCGAACGGTGGATGACCGGCCGTTTGGGGGCGAAGAGGGTATGGTCTTAAAGCCAGAACCCCTCTTTCGAGCCGTTGAACACATCCAGCAACAAGGGCGGCCCCGGGGTCAGGTGATCTTGCTATCCGCGCAGGGCAAGTTGTTTCGCCAGCCGTTGGCGGCGGAATTCGCGAAAGAGGAATCACTAGTGCTCTTGTGTGGCCGGTATGAAGGCGTGGATGAGCGGGTCAGCAAACATTTAGCCGATGAGGAGCTCTCCATCGGAGACTTCGTGCTCAGCGGAGGGGAGCTGGCGGCGGCGGTCGTAGTGGATGCCGTAGTCCGGCTTTTGCCGGGCGCTTTGGGAAATGAAGCGTCGGCGGTGCGAGAATCCTTCGCTCCGTTCGCACACCCGAGGGAACCGAGAGAACCGAAGATTGGGTTGTTGGACTGCCCACACTATACCCGGCCGGCTGTCTTCCGGGAGATGGCGGTTCCGGAGGCGTTGGTCTCCGGCGACCACCAGCGCATTGCGCAGTGGCGGCGGCGGGAAGCATTGAAAAAAACTTGGCGGAACCGGCCAGACCTGTTGGCTCAAGTTCCCTTAGATGAGGAACAGCAACAGTGGCTGGCGGAGATCCAGAAAGAAGAAGAACCATGAATCCATTAGAAAAGTTGAATCCCATCAAGCCTCGCGAAAAAGTTGCCGATTTCCGCCCGGGCGATACGGTGCGGGTGCACGTCAAAATTCGGGAAGGGGAGAAAGAGCGGGTGCAGGCGTTTGAAGGCACCGTCATTGCCCGCAAACATCACGGGCTCGATGAAACCTTCACGGTACGCAAGCTGAGTTTCGGCCAGGGCGTGGAGCGGATCTTCCCGATGCATTCCCCCGTCATTGACCGCGTGGAACTGTTGCGGCGGGGGAGCGTTCGCCGGGCCAAGCTCTACTACTTGAGAGCGCTTCGGGGAAAGGCCGCCCGCATCCGCGAACAAACCCAATGATCGGTACAGCGACTGGACAAGCAGATCCTTCGCAGTGCAAGACCGTTGAAGCGGCGCTGAAGAACGTGAGGAAGGCAATCCGGCTCTATTTTTAGAAAAGCAGTGAGGGAGTGGCCAGAGGTCATCCATGAGGAAAGGGAGCCGTTGCAGCCTGCGGTTTGAACTTCAAGGATGGCGCGCCTGCCACGAGCGCATTGCCGGCGTGGATGAAGTAGGACGCGGGTCTCTATTTGGACCTGTCGTAGCCGCCGCCGTGATTCTCGATCCCGCCCGCCGAATCCGGGGAATTCAGGACAGTAAACAACTCTCTCCCGAGCAGCGAGAAATACTGGCTATTAAAATCCGGCGCACCGCCCTGGCTTGGGCGATTGGAAGCGCAGACGCCGGAGAAATTGACCGAATCAATATTTATCAGGCTTCCCGAATCGCCATGCAGAAAGCCGTGCTGGAGCTGAATCTTCTGCCCGATCTGTTGTTGATCGACGCGCTTCGGCTGGATTTAGCGATCCCGCAAATTTCGATTGTCCACGGGGACGCTCTCAGCGTTTCCATTGCAGCCGCTTCGATTCTGGCGAAAGTGGAGAGGGATAGCTGGATTCGGAAATGGGACGAACTCTACCCCCAGTATCAACTGGCGCAAAATAAAGGGTACTCCACGCCGGATCATCTGGCGGGCTTAGAGAAATACGGGCCGACTCCGCAGCACCGATATTCGTATGAACCGGTAGCAGCAGTGGCACTCGGCCTGCGCAGTCGGAGGCAGGCATCCCCTTTTGCCAAGCCACTTGCCGAGCCCCAAAATCGTTGAGTGGTGACGGCGTACTCTTTAGAGCGTTTTCAGCGTCGGTATATTCCGCTTTTCTTCCCAGTCTTTTCGTCCCCGGAGGCGAATGCTAGTTTCAAGTGCAGATCCCTCGCTGCGCTCGGGATGACAGCCTCGGGCGGTTGGGCGCGCTGACATGGATTATACCACATCTTTCTACGGCAGGAGACGGGGCACGATTCCGGCAGAGTGATAGCTGGTGCGAAGCGGGTTCCCTGTTAACGGCAGCACGCCCCTGGGAACGGAGGTAATGTATGTCAGAGCAAAGACCGGATTGGCAAGCAATAGTCGAGCGGCTAGAGAAACTGGAAAAGCAGAACCGCCGCATGATGCAAGCAGGTGCATTGATTTTGGTAGTAGCCGCCTCCGTTCTGCTTATGGGCCAAGCACCTTCGTATCGGGTGGTAGAGGCTAATGAGTTTGTCCTTGGGATGTGAATGGGGTAGTAAGGGGAAAGATGGCTTTGGCTCCATCGCTAGCAAACGCCGGCGAGTGGAACCCGTATCTAGAGCTATTGGATGCTAACAAACAGCGTCGCGCCATGAGCAGAGTCGAACCGCAAGCGTCCGCGGTGACAGGCAGGAATGCCTGTCCCACAGGATACAGGGGTGTAAAGATGTCGCACCCTTACCCTTCGACTAGGCTCAGGGCACGCTCAGGGCAGGCGGTCGCGGCTCGGATTGCCCTGGTGATTCTAAAGCGATTACCGAGCCACGAGCGAGCGAGTGGTCTGAACTATGTCAACGAACTTCTGACTCAGGACACTAGAAGCTGTAGCTGTCTCATAAATGCGTGAAACAAGGCAATGGCCGAGGCAACGACGAACCTCAGGGGCTGAAGCCCCTATTTCTAGCGAGTTTCGCGGCACGGCTGAAGCCGTGCCCTGACGAA
>JACQGE010000066.1 GCA_016199675.1 Acidobacteriota bacterium
AGCACGAAAAGCTTATGCCAGGACTGATCCACCCAACGTCGGCCGAAGATTGCATCCAGCGGCAGGGAGAGTGCGGTCACCGCAGCAAGTCCCACTAATGCAAGCGGCCTTGGCAGACTCCGGTAATAAGGAAGGAACTGGGTTTTCAGCGGGGTGGGGTCCACACCGGTCATGTTCTCAAGCACCAGACCGGACTCGGCAAAAATGTTCAGGTAACTGTCGAGAGGTCGAGCCCGAAAAATTGCGCTGTCGCAGCGGGTATTGGGCCGCGTCGGAGCAGCTTCGATTAGCACCATACGGCCGTCCGGCGCTAAATGATCGGCGAGACGGCGAATGGCGCTTCGCAAACGATCCTCATCCAGAATATGCTGAAGGACGGTGACTCCGACGATGAACTGAAATTTCCTACCTACATTCAGTTCCGACAAATCCTGCGCCAGAAAGCGGCAGCGCACTCCCAGACCTTCGGTTGCTGCCCTTCGTGTGGCTTCTTCGACCATTGTAGTGCTCAGATCTACGCCAGTGACCCAAGCGCCTTGCCCGGCCAGGTAGCGGCTCCATCGCCCCACGCCGCAGCCCACGTCCAATACTTGTTTTCGGTTGACCCCGCGCAGCCATGGCTTCAACGCGAGACGTTGAGTCAACTGGATGGCGCGGTTGTAAAACTCAGGCATGCCGTACGAGCAAACTGCCGCGAGTCCTTCCCCTTCTGTGGCATACCTGCGAGCGCGGTCTTCCCAGTAGTTTACCGTATGGAGAGTTGCCGTTCGATTGATGACACTTTGATGTACCGACATTATTTCGCTCCCATTGCCGCGGTCAGGCGGTCTTGTGTATGTTGCTGCCGGAACGACGCATTGTTCTGATAGTGGTCACCCCAGACCCGCCGACCCCACAGTTTCAGGCAAAACCAGTCCGCATAGCCCACCGTGGATGGCACGATCTGAGCAAGGCTATAGAAGAAATACAAAGGAACCACGGGCAACAATCCCAATCGCTCCTCGCGAGGGACGGCTGCGAAGAGTGCGCCAAATGCCAGAAGAGTGAATTTGGCATAGGCGGCCAGAAAGTACGCTGGCTCTGCGGCGTTCCAGTCAGGGACCAATCCCGTTCCCAGTAACGTGTCCAGGGTCTTTGCGATACTGAGCGATAACAAACCCAGCGTGAAAATCTTCAGAGGATGCAACAATAAGCTGAACCCTCCCATATAGATCACGTACTGATACAGCGTGATCAAATTTCTACGGGCGATGTTGCGTATCTCGGAGAAGTGCTCACAGTACACCTTGATTAATCCGAAAGCCCAGCCAACACGCTGGGAAAACCAGGCGCGCCAGGTCGGTTTCCCTTCGGTTTCCACCGCCAGCCGGGCATCGCAGTAAATCCGCTCCCCAGCCCCCAGAAGAATGGCGGAATTTTCCAAATCCTCGGCATAAACGGAGAGCGAGTGTTGCTGCATCGCCGCGATGAGCGCGCTCCGGCGGTAAATCGAAATTCCTGAATTGATCCCGTGATCCGCGAGGCTCAGGCGGCCCAGGGAAAACGCCATGCAGTATTCCAAGCCCTGCAACCGGGCCAGAAAACCGTCCTGGCGGATAGTGATGCGGGGGCATGCCGCCGCCATCCCGCTGCGCTGAAATTCAAAAATCACATTTTCGAGATGGGAAAACTCACCACTCTTGGAATCGCGGATCGAGATGTCTGGATCGAGAACCATCACGGTTTCAATTTGAGGTGGCAATTTGTCCAGAAGCTTCCAGATGGCTTCGGGTTTCTTGCGGTTTGTTTCGCCTTCCAGGATGCGCCAGCCTCCCTGGCGGATTCTCCTACACGTGTTATCCGGGGAAGCGTCGTCAATAATCCAGACATGTTCCCGATAGGGTTCCATTGCTTCCAGGAACGCATCCATGTTGTCCTCTGCGTTGTAAACCGACACGACCAGGGCGTACGGGCGCAGATGAAGGCGTCTCTGATAGGGGGTATACGGGGCGATATCCAGCGCGATAGAGGTTCCGTAATTGCGGTCCGATCCCGTGGCAGCGACATGGAGTTTGCGAAAATAGAGCCGCAAAATGAAGTCAAACACGTCTATGAAAACCACCAGATTCGCCATTACGTACAGGAACAGGTTGAAGCTGCGAGCCGCTGCCTGGGAAGCCGCCAATACAGCCCAGCCAACGAGCACAGCAGTCAGCAGAACCACGAAGGGTAGCAGCCAGGATGGGGATTCCTCACGCCACACAGGGGATTGCCTCCAGCCATTCTGCAAACTGACCCTGCTTCTTCTGCTCTTCCTCTTGCATTGCTGGCAACCGCATCAGGAGCTGCTCGAAAACTTCCTCCGGGTCGGGAACCACCTCGCCCGCCTCCGCGAGAACGGGAACCGCACACAACACCCAGATCAACGAGCGGGTCCGCGATGGCAGGTGAGCGACCCGCGACTCCACGAACTCCAGCCACCCGTTGAACTCCTTCTCAATTGCCAAAATCGCGGTGTGGGCCGCTGGGTCGAGCGGCAAAATTTTGCTCGGCTGGTCCCATGCGATCGTCGTGCCTGCGATTTGCTGGCGCGTGTAGGTGGTATGCGGTTCCAAGGTCGTGTCATTCGCCATCGCCGCTCCAGAAAAGGGGATGACGTAGGGATACATTCCCATTTCACAACCCGCCAGCAACCGCCGGTAGCCCTTGCGAATGGTTTCCGCCAGATCGGATAGGCTGCACCGGGGCGAGGTGAGGATCAGATCCAGAAATGGAGTAATTCCGAGGTCCAGAGCTTTTTGCAGGTTGGGCTCGATGTGCTCATAGATGCGGCTTTTATTGAATTCCTTGAGAACCCCTAGAGAAAAGTTTTCCACCCCGAAGCCCAGGACACGAAAACCTGCGCAACGCATGGCGGCCAAGCGTTCCGGAGTCATGGCGTCAATCCGGTTGGTACTAATGAATTGAAGATCTTCCGGCAACTCTCCCCGCTCCTTGGCGCGGATGATGCTCTCGCACAGCGGTAAGATTCGGTGGTCCTGAGTGAAAACGAAAATGTCATCCTGAAAGATAATGGTCCGAACATCCGGATGGGCCGCGACAATCCGTTGGATCATCGTCAAGCACTCATCCGCTTCTAATCGAGCGATGCCGGCAGTCCCCCCCTGGGCGGAATGGAGAAAATTGGTGGAAGAGCAAAAGGTGCAGTTCATCGGACAATAGTTCAGAGTAATCAGACGGACGGAACGAATCTCGGCGAGGCGTGCCTCCCGATCGGCCTTGCTAGGCAAGGCGCCAACGCGATACGCCCGCTCCAGATGCTCCCAGTAAGCGCGATAAGGCATTTGTTCGTACGGAGTCTTGAAAATGGCATCCCTTAATTCCTCTTTGTTCAGGGCCCGCTGGTGGTAGCGTTGCAACTTGCCCGAAGCCGTTTGTACCGCGGTTCCGGGTATGGCATCTAGGTTTTCTCCCTGGCGCATCCGGGCGATCAATTCCAGCAACGGCTTCTCGCCTTCACCCAGAACAACCATATCGAAAGGGCCTAGTTGGAACATCAACTCGGGCTTGAAAGTGGCTTCCATTCCCCCCGCAATAATCAAGGTATTCGGAAGGATGCGACGGGCCAGATGCGCCAATTCGAGATCGTACCGAAGCGTCATGCCGGTCGTCGAACTTCCGATTACATCCCAGCCACCTTCGCGCAGTTTTAGTTCAAGCGCCTCCGCGGGCGGGCCGTCACAGCAGTTCGGATCAAAAACCTCGGTCCGGATTCCCGCGTTGTTCAGAACGCCAGCGAGGCGCCAAACCCCTAAGGGCGGAGCCAAGAATGTATACTCTCCGCAGTGAGGGTCATACGGGCCCACCAGCAGACAACCTGGATTCGTTAAAGATGTTGCCATATTACAAAGACTCCTTCGTTTGGAAGGGCAAGTCACGAATCCAACAGTGGTGAAAATGGGGGGGTTCTTAGAACTAGTACTGGCCAAAGGCCGGATAGTGGAGTTACCACGCGGATTGAGCGACGGGTTGGGGGTAAGGTCTCTCACGGTACCCTTCTTGTCCTCTTATTTGCAAGACATCCCAGTGCCTCACACACAGGACTATACGTTTGGGCACACATGTGGACAATGAAGGGAAAGTATCAATTTGCTAAAGGACTAAAGTACCTGTGTTTCAGCTCGGGACACTTTCTGACGTAGGGCCGTCCAATTTAAGCTAAAACTTCTGAATATCTCATCGTTTGTTGGAAAGTTGTTCCAGTGACCTTCAGAGCCTGTCCAGACAATTGAGAAGTACCTCAGATACAAACAGCGCCATACAGAGCTATCGACCACACCCTCATTGAGCTCGGGCGGCCCGCCGACGATACGTCCGCTGAGTGGGGTGATGCGAATGCGTGGGTAATGGCCCAGAAGTCTCCTTGTGGGAAACAATGATTGCGCTGGGGTTCCTGCTCAAAGAACAGGAGGTCGGTGGAGGCTATATGAGTTTTGAAGCGGGTCGAAAATGGAAGAATTATCAAATCGTGGGCTACAGGAAATCGATCAATCATAGTAAAATCTGTAGCTGCGGATTCCACGGCGCTCAACAATCTAGAATTCTAACTTGCGGAAATTAAAGACTGAAAAACGGGGCGGTCCACGGGCTTTTAAGCAGAGGGTCCCGGGTTCGAGTCCCGGCCGGCTCACCATTAGCTCTCTTTTTGAGAGATGGGGCTCAATTCCGAATGCACCATTTCCGCAACGGGAAGAATCCTCCGGCCCCCTATGATTGTTATGACTCGATCATTAGTAAGAAGGATTGTCCATAACATTATCGGTCTGGTTTTGGTAGTAGTCTTGGTCGAACTGCAACTCGCAAGCGCACAATCATCGTATTGCAGACTGACACTGAAGTCTGCCGAAATACTCATCAGGAACGTTCCCGTAGTTACTGCTTCTTGGCAAAGGGGCGGTTGCCCGACTACCGAAGGTATTGAAAAGGGAGGGAATATAGCGGAATTCCACGTAGTAAACGAATGTACAGAGGCTGCGAGCGGGACCATTGGGTATTACGAGGTGAATCTCCTGGACGGAGCTGTCAAAGTGTTAGCCGGGAAGCTTGAGCCAGTTGATTCACCGCAATTACAGGCTATGCGCGCAGCATTGATGAAGACTGGGCGGGAATGCTCCTATCCACCTTCGGACAAAACGCACGTGCTCCCTGGAAGCGTTGTTCGGGCATTGGCAACCGAACCAGACGGTACAGTATGGGCAGGCACGAATGGAGGGCTGGCACGATTTCAAAACGCAGAGTGGCAGGTCTTTACAACCCAAAACAGCCCTCTTCCTCCAGGAATCGAGGCGTTGCTCACCACTCCCAACGGCGTTTTGTGGGTTGGCACTAATAACGGACTGGCCCGATTTTACAATGACCAATGGCAGGTCTTTACTACTACTAACAGCGGGCTTCCACGAAACCACGTTCTGGCATTAGCAGCGGCGGATAGGGCTTTGTGGGTAGGTACTGACAACGGGTTGGCCCGATTTGACAACGGCCAGTGGCAGGTATATACGACCAAAAACAGCAACCTCCCTAACAACGTTATCCACAGCTTAGTTTTAAGCTTTGATGTATTATGGATAGGCACAGGCGATGGTTTAGTCCGCATTGAGCAAGGACAATGGCAGGTCTATAACGCAGAAAACAGCCCTCTGCCGGGTGGCAGAATCTCGGAACTAGCAGTAGGGGCTGACACTACGCTCTACATAAGAACAATTAAAGGATTAGCGGGCTTGAAACAAGGCCAATGGCAGAAGTTCAGCACCCCCCTGTCTCGGACGTCGGCATTACAGCCCTAGGTGCGGCTACAGATGGCGCAATGTGGGTAGGTGCTATCGACGGGCTATTGCGTTTTAAAGACGGGGAATGGCAGGTCTTCACTACCGATAATAGCCCCCTTCCGCACAATTGGGTTTGGTCAATTTCTACCCAGCCGGACAGTACTGTGTGGGTAGGAACTGAAAACGGTCTCGCTCGAATTCAAGAAGGGCAATGGCAAATATTTACCGAGCGAGGAAAACCTTAACCCACATTTTGCGTCTTTTCTGGTCTTTATGACGATTCCGAGGAGATCGTCATACGCTGATCCTTCGAAGCGGCGTTCCCTCGGCTTTTCTCCCCGTCCTGAGTACTAGCTCCATCCAGGCTGACCCGCTCCACCAGTTTTATTCCGATTTTGCGGGTCAGCCGCCCAAATGCGCTACTGCTCCTCTTTTCCGGCCGGGCAGATTACTGCTGGCCGCTGCACGGATAACCGCAAGTCACTGGAGGTGGAGGACCCCATCCCGCGGGAACTTTTCCATGATCCCAGGTAGAGGGTCCCACTGGGCTCATGCCGACCTCTCTGGCCAGGGCCGAAGCCAAATGGACGGGCTTGCCGCCGACCACCGTCATTAGAACCTGGATCGTCGGAATCTGATCTTCGGGAATAGTTAGAAAATCCTTATCCAAGACGATGAAATCAGCAAATTTGTCTGGCTCCAACGAGCCTAGCAAATTTTCCCGCAGCATATAATGGCTACCCCACTGGGTCAGCGCTTTAAGCTGAGTAATTCGATCCGTGCGCTCGCCTGGCCCATAGACCATTTTAGCTCGGTCGTTGTACCGGTTCATCCCTTTCAAAATAAAGAAAAACGACTTGAAAGGAATCGGCCGGTCAATCTCAGACGTGTTCATGACCCCGGCGTCGGTCAAGCTCTTGCGGGGCACGACCCAGTTGGTGTACTCCAGCCCGTATTGCTTCGCAATCTCGTGGGCACCCCGGTGGGTCTCCCATAGAATCGTGTTCAGTTGACTTACCATCATGCCGAGGTTCTTGATGCGGGGAATTTGCTGCGGTCGAGGAGCGCCGGCACTATGATCGAAAGCATGCCGCTTGGCGCGTATTTGTTCCGGCGTCAATCCAGCCCGTTTACTCCCCTCTTCAATTGCGTCCATGACATAGTCAATTCCCTTGTCGCCCGATGTATGCATTGTGGCAAATCGAAGGCCGGATTCGGCAATCGCTACATTTTCGTCCCATCCAGGGGTCCCTGGCGCATTGCCGCATCCTTCACCACCCGGCCGTGGAGACCTCCCCTCCTGCTCCGCCCACTCAGCTCTCTCTGTGACCGACATGCAACCGCCACTGGAACCGAAAGCCCCTATAAACCATAAGTGGTCCGTCCCATGTCCCAACATGCCAGCCAATGCCCGTAGTGTCTCCACGTCCCAGACATGCCCCCGATAAGAATACCCAAACCGCGTCGACATCTCCCCTTTCGCAGCTAGCAGGTGCATTGCGTGCAGGTTACCAAAGGCATAGGTAGCTGAACCGATGGTTGTGGTTCCGTAGCTGGCCCAAAGTTCCATCTCTGCATTGAGCAACTGGGCCAGCAAGTCGGTCCGACCCCGGAAAAAGCTATCCGGCTCCAAGGGCCGAACGAAGTCAGGCCCTCCTCTTATTCCGCTTCCGCCGAGGACATCTTCCAATTTGGGATGAACCTTCCGCAACCCATCCAAGGCCATCTGGTTTACGTAAGATGTAATGAATCCATTTTTGACCTTGACCGGGTTGTTCGGCGCTAACTGGTCAAGGTATTCTTTCGAAATGGAGTTTCTATGCAACGGTATCATTTCCTCAGCCCACTCTTCATCTGGCCCCCAATTAAAGCTCAACAAGATGGGCTGGCCCGGCTTGGCTTTCCCCAGAGCTTCCTTTAGCATGGGTTCCAATCTAGCCAACTGTTCCTTCGGTGGCAGGTTGGGCATCCATCGGTGGATCATGAAGTCATCGTTTGGAAGCACATGAGTCAGAGCCCGCGGTTCTTGAAAGGCCCAGTCCGTGGGATGTTCGTGCGTCAGAATGAAGCTAGGCAGTACTGTCCGCCCTTTCAGATCAATCTGTTTAGTCTGCGGTCCTGCCAGGGCCCGTACATCCGCATTGTTTCCAATCCGCAGAATCTTCCCGTCCCGAATCGCCATTGCCTGTACGATTGTACCCACCTGCGAGGCAAATGACCTATCATCCATTGTTACAATTTTACCGTTGTAGATAATTGTCTGGGGATAACTACCCAGTCTCGCCGCTAAATCTGCCTGTTGAGTCCAGGCCGAAATATTGAAGAGCAGTACCACTATGCCCAACATGAGTCCTTTTCTCATTTCGCCTCCTTGCAAACTTAAAATGTTAACGGCCCATCCTGCTTGATTAGAAACTCCTCAATCACCCAACGTTAGATCCCGTGAGCAATTCAGTGGTGCCTTCAATCCCTCGCAGGATTTGTTCCTCCTGCGAGGGATATCGAAGACTTCGGCTCTTGGCTCCGACTCAGAACTCGAACTTGAGTGCCAATTGCATCTGCCGCCCACCTGTCCGCGTATTGCCGATGATCCCTACGCTCGGATTCACAGAGCCATTCGATTGGAACACCGAGGCGTTCGGTCCTGCGAAAAATGGATGGTTTGCGACGTTGAAGACCTCCCACCGGAACTGCAAGTTCTTATTTTCCCCGACCGGCACCACTTTGAAGGCCGAGAAGTCCACCGCGATCAGCCGGGGTTGCGAAAGAGTGTTCGCTCCCACATTGCCGAAATAGCCCGCCGGGGTCCGTAAGAACTGAGTTTCATCGAACCAGTGGTCAATATTCCCAGTCACGGGGTTGTTGTCGCCGCCAGGCTTCAGCATAGGTACGACTGTGCAGGAGCGGCAGTACTGGGTGTTGCTGTAGCCGGCTCCACCAATTGAGGCAGGGAGACCGGAACGCCCTTTAAAGACACCATTAATTTGCCAGCCGCCGAGGATCGCATTGCTGGCAGATCCCATTTGGCTTCCGAAGCTCCGGCCCTGACCTATCGGCAGTTCCCACGAGAAGTTCAATGTAAAATTATGGCGAGCATCCTGATCAGCCAAACTCTTCCTGCCCTTGAAATCCCACAAGTCTCCGACGCCTTGTCCTCGCCCACCAGAGCGCACTGCCTCCGCTCCCTTCAGTCCACTGCCCGCAGTGCTCTGAGTCTTTGACCAGGTATAAGAGGGACTCATCTGAAACCCATGGCTTAATCGCTTCTGTAGTTGCAGTTGCAGCGCGTTATACCAACTGTCGCCAATCGGATTATAGGTTCGCGTGGACCTCATGGTTTTATCCGGATTAAGAGTAGGAGCGCCGCGCGGTGTGAATCGTTCTCCATTGGCATCTAAGAGCACGGCTGGTTGAACCTGGTTGAGGGTCGCAACCAGGTTAGCCCCCCGAGTTCCAATATAGCTAGCTTTGACGACCCATTGTTCCGCCAACTGCCGCTCCATTCCAAAGTTCCATTGATAACCCGCAGGAACCTTGTAATCACTTACTGCGATCAAAGGTTCGTGCTGAATCGAGGCCGCTGCCGCAAATAAGGGATTGGGCCAAGCCTTAATATCATTAACAGTCTTCCGGAACGAATAGGGAGGGTAATATTGGGCCAACTGATAGAGGTATTGCAGCGGCATCTCCTTAAAAGTTCCCACCCCCCCCCGAACAGACGTTTTCTGATTGAGGCTGTAAGCAAACCCGAATCGCGGCGAGAAGCCCTTCAATCCATCCCGAGTGGTAAAAAGCTTATTCGTTCCCAACTGCGTCCATTCCCCGGACCGATTGATATCTTCGTACCGAGCTGCTTTCCCGTTCACTTCCCAGGGGCCGCTGACCCTCTCCCAGCGCACGCCCAGGTTGATCGTGAGGTTCGACAATACCCGGAAGTCATCCTGAAAGTACCAGGACCCGTAGCTCTGCCGCCAGCCGCGGTTAAGATCCGCCGATCCGATGATCTCGCCGTTAGGTCCGGTAGCCACAGCAAAGGTACTGCCGCTGATCCCCCGACAGTCGCTAGCGGGGCCAACACAATAAGGCGCTAACCCCGCCGTCAAAGCGTTCTTTATCGGCTCCCGGAAGCTCAAGCTGGGATGCGCCCAGGTTGCGATCAGGTTGTTCATCTGATAACGGTAGAAGTCTCCTCCGATATCGAGAGAATGAGAGCCCTTCGAGATTCGCACGGAATCGGAGAAACTGAAAGTGTTGTCCACAATGTTGAGCGGGTCATCCAAATCCGCGCCAAGAACGTCTCCAGTGGGCGGGCCTGAGTGGCCTCCCAACACGTTGACCCCTGGGAAAGCACCGCCCAAATCAGCCAAACGGCCAAAATAGCCGGGAGCCATTCGCAACTGCGGCGCCAAGTTCGGATATTCTTCGGCGTTAACCCGTTTATTCTCCTCCGCATCAATGCATAGGCACTGGTTGAGGTTGGCGCGGGTGAATCCAACTCGGGCGATGTTGAGCACTTGGGGAGAGACGATTTTCGTCCACTCCAGCACCGAGAAAATGTAGGAACTCCAATCGTTGGTGCTAGAGTGGAGCCCCTTATCGGCATCCAGGAACTGCTCATCTAGCAACTCCTTGCTGGCGGTGTCATATACCAGGCGCCCGAAAAGGTTGTCGTTGTCGCTTAGCCGCTGGTCAATCCGGCCCATGAAGTAATTTTCCCGACCTGGCTGCGTGCGGCTCCCGTGCGACTCTTGAATGCCATCCCCGCGATAAAGCCCCCCCGGCGATGCCTGCGGGACCATTCTAATAAGCGGCACGATGTCGGGGTTCACCCCCAAGGGAAGGACTTCCTGGATGATCCTTTGTTCTTTTGTGCAGCGTTGGAGTCCCGCCGGGCAACCGGTAATCGTGCCGATCCGCGTTTCGTCGCTCAACACTGTGCTGAAATCCGTTGTTCCTAGACGTTGGACCAAACCCTCATACGAAGCGAAGAAGAAGGTATTATCCCTCACAATCGGCCCGCCAATCGTTCCCCCAAACTGATTCCGTTTGTACGCAGGCTTGGTGCCACAAGCGAAGACGTTGGGATCCCGGCCTTCACAGTCCGGCACGTCAAAAAAGTTCTTCGCGTTTAAGGCGCTGTTGCGGAAAAACTCAAACGCGCTGCCATGAAGCTCATTGGTTCCTGAGCGCGTTACCGCATTCATTATTCCCCCTATGGCGCGGCCGTACTGCGCCCCGTAGTTGCTCTGCAACACCGTGAACTCCCGGATCGTGTCCACTCCCAGAGTCTCACCCAGCGCGCTGGTCGGCGCTGTATTGGAATAAGGAACCGCCTGATCAACCCCATCGAGCAGATAGAGACTCTGCTGCGGGCGGGCACCACCAATAGCCAACCTTACTCCGCCCGAAAAGGTCGAGACGTCTTGACCCATGTTCGTTATCACCCCCGGCTGGAGCGCGGCCAGATCGGTAAAGCTGCGCCCGAGTAGGGGTATATCTCGCATTTGCTGCTCGCTGATCAGACTCGCCACTGTCGCGTTGGTGGTCTCGATCAACGGAGCCTCGCCGGTGACTGTAATCCTTTCCGCGACCGCTCCCACCTGGAGCGTGAAGTCCACTGTAGCTTCGCGGCCTATTGTTAAGGTGATGCCCGTGCGCACCGCCGTCTGAAATCCTGTAGACTCAGCCGTCACTTCGTAACTACCTAATCCCAATTGTGGAGCCCGGAATCTCCCGGCCGAATCGGTTGTAACCGTCCGGGTAATCCCCGTATCCACATTTCGTACGACCACATTCGCGCCGGGAATTACTGCTCCGGTCGAATCGCTCACTGTACCTAAAATCGTCCCCGTGGTTACCTGGGCGAAGACCATGCCGCTCAGGAAGAAAACACATGTCAACACTCTGGCTAACACCCCTAGACCACTCATGTTAAATCCTCCTTGGGTTGGAAAGACTTGACCTTAGTTACGTGTTAAAAAGCCGTTCTCTGGCCGTGATAAGAGTTCAATATTCCGTGGAAAGCTGCGTACTCACTAGACTGAAAACCGGAAAACCCGACCTTAAATTGCGCATCTGGAGTCTCTGTAACCTCCTTGGCGAGATTAAAGAGGGATATAGCACTTATGAATCAACATATCATTGGAAAACCAACAATTATGCGGCAGAAATCAGTTCGACTTTTCCAGTGCTGTCGCCGAAATTTTCTACTGGAATCCCCAGCTTATCCAGCAAGGTCAGGTAAAGATTCGTCATGGGAGTACCCTTCGGATATCGGATGTGACGGCCACCTTTGAGCTGACCCGCTCCCCCACCTGCTAATACGACGGGCAGCTCTTTGGTCGAATGGCTATTTCCGTCACTGATGCCGCTACCGTAGACAATCATTGAATGGTCCAGCAGCGAGCCATCTCCGTCGGGCGTAGATCGGAGCTTCTCGAAGAAATACGCGACCATTTCGGAATGGTAGATATCGATCTTAACCACTTTCGCAATCTTTCCAGCATCATTCTGGTGATGCGACAGTGGGTGATGAGCATCGCCTATGCCAATCTCGCGGAAGGTGCGCCCCCCCTGTTCGGGGCCCATCATGAAAGTGCAGACGCGAGTGAGATCACACTGATAAGCCAGCACCTGCAGATCAAACATCAACTTGGCATACTCATCGAATCTGGCTGGGACGCCGGCGGGCCGATCAAACTCCGGCAACTCCCGTGAGGATTGCTCCTCGGCCATTACGATGCGGCGCTCTACGTCGCGAATCGCCTCGATATATTCTGTGATTCTGGCGCGATCGCTGGTGCTCAATCCGGTCAGAAGGCGCTTCGCAGCCTCAGTGACTGAGTCAAGAATGCTGCGGTTTTTCTGGATTCGGGCCAGCCGTTCTGCCGGGTTGGTGCTGTTCGTGTCGCCGAATAAACGTTCGAACACGGCGCGGGGCTGATTTTCGGTCGGCATTGGCGTGGTGGGCGTGCGCCATGAGAGCGTATGGAGGTATGCGCAACTCCATCCCTTTTCACACGCACCTGAAGTGCTAGAGGGATCCAAACTAAGCTCGAGCGACGCCAGTTGGGTGTGCTTGCCGAGTTCCTGCGCAGCAATCTGGTCCAGCGAAATTCCCAAGTTAACTTCCTTTTTCGGATGTATCCCTGTCAGGTAGGCGGCGCCGGCGCGCTCATGGGGTGCTTGTTCGCCTTCGCCGGGCAGCGCGGCAGCAGCATTGTGGTTTAGTCCGCTGAGCACCAGAAACTGATCCCGAAAGCGCGACAGGGGCTCTAGGATGGGTGGAAGCTCGAAGGCAGTCCCTTCGGTTGCCGGCGTCCACTTTTCCATAATCATCCCGTTCGGAACATAAACAAATGTGAGACGGCTCACCGGACGAGCGGCCTGATTCGCCCCACCCGCTAATGCCGGCACCATGCCCTCCAGGAGCGGTAAGCTAAGAGTCGTGCCCAGGCCGCGCAAGAAAGTGCGGCGGGGGATGGCCTTTTTAAAAATCATCATGATGCTGGTGACCTCCTCATCTGAAAAGGCGTGCTTTTGATAATACCCAGAATTAGGGATGACCAGCGGTAGTCGCTGGGTGCGGCTTCCCGCAAGATCTTGCGGAGGGCCGGAATATCATAATATTCAACTCCCCGGCCGAGACCATACGTGAGAAGTCTTTCCGTAAAGGTATTGACAAATTGCTCGGGGTTTTTCAGCAAAGCTTCCCCTAGGCCAGCTGGACCCTGGAACTTTGTGCCGTCCGGTAGCTGCCCGGAAGGATCCACCAGCGTATCACCTTCCTTTTCGCGCCACTTGCCAAGACCGTCGAAGTTTTCTAGCGCAAATCCCAGCGGATCCATCAGTTTGTGACAAACCGCACAGGCGGGATTCTTGCGATGCTCCTCCATTCGCTCGCGCATCGAAAGCATCTTCCCATTCTGGCCGTTGTCCTTTAGGGAAGGAACATTCGGTGGCGGTGGCGGTGTGCCGAGAATATTCTCCAAGATCCACTTGCCGCGAGAAACCGGGGAAGTCCGATTGGGATACGAGGTCGCCATGAGGACGCTACCCTTACCCAGCAATCCTCTTCGGTTCTCATTCGTCAGCGTCACGCGCCGGAAATGGCTGCCATAGACATTGGGAATCCCATAGAAACGAGCCAAGCGTTCGTTGAGGAAGGTGTAGTCCGCACTCAACAATTCCACTACGCTCCGATCCTCGCGCATAATTGTTTCGAAGAACAACTCGGCTTCCCGCACAAAGGCCTGACGCAGGTTTTCGTCAAATTCAGGGAACACCAACGGATCGGGTATCACCGAGCTCAAGCCGCGCAATGACAGCCACTGCCCGGCAAAACTTTCCACCAGAGCCTTGGAACGGGGATCGACCAGCATCCGTCGAGCCTGCTGCTCTAAGATCGCCGGATCTCTGAGTTTACCCCCTTCGGCCAAACTGAGAAGCTCCTCATCGGGGATGCTGCTCCATAGAAAAACCGACAAGCGAGAAGCCAGTTCAACGTCGCTGATGCGGTATGCAGTGCCCGGTGCGACGCTGGAAGGATCGCGCTCGATGCGAAATAGAAACTCGGGGCCGGCCAGTATTCTTTCGAGCGCCGTCTCGATCCCCACTTCGAACCCCCCTTGACTCCGGCCACTTCGGTACAGCTTCAACAGCGGCTCGGTATCTTCAGCCGTGACAGGACGGCGATAGGCGCTGCGTGCCAGGGTGGTAAGAATTTTTCGGGCGCACGGCTCTTCCTCCGCCGGGGCAGTTGGGTAGCACGCAAAAATCTTGCGGCGGCTGGGGGTATCCCCCGCTCCTTTCGCATTGTAAGGTCCTACAATCATGACCCTGGCTATGGCAGGGTCCCCTCCCTTGTATTGTTCAAATTCGAGGGGCGTCATCTGTGGCCAAAGCGGACCCTCAATTTCTACGGCCTCGTCCGCAAAAGCGATTCCTACCAGCCGCGGACCCGCCATAGCTGCGAAGCGGACTTCTAGGTCATCATCCGCCGTGTGTTCGTACTCTTCTTGAGCGCTATCCCCCATGGCTGCCGACGAAAAAACAGGCGCCGACCTACCTCGACGCTCGCCGCCGATCGTGAGGGACTTGATTCGCACGCCATCCAGGCGCACATCGAGTTGATGCGGTTCGCCCAAGCCGCCGATGTAACCTCTGCAACAGTCTCGTTGCAGCCGAACCTTGATGACATATTCTCCATCGAGCGGAAAGTAGTGGCGGATCGCGATTCCACCCCGTGATCCGAACGGCAAATCTTCGCTCGCACGGTCTTCTTGCATCAAGCGCTTCGGAACCGTATATTCCTGATCCGTAGGACGAGTAGAGGAATCTCCCACGGCAAGGCGGCCGATCTTGCCTGCCGCCACCACGTACCGTTCCATCAGCATGGGAGATATCGTGAGGACATTCGCAATATTGTCAAACCCATAACTCGATTCGTCAATGGGAAGAAGCGAGGCGGCATCGATATCTACGGCCAGCAAATCGCGAATGGCGTTGGTGTATTCGGTTCGGTTGAGGCGCCGGATTATTGGCCTGCCGGGGTTGGGTTTGGCGGCGGCCGCTTTGTCAAGTTCCGTCTCTAAATACGTAGCAAACGAATCATAGGTGGCTAGGTCCGGCCGCGGCATACCGACTGGGGGCATTCCCCGGACCCGAAGTTTGCGGATAACCTTTTCCCACACCTCCGCGCCCGCTGGAACATTATCCACATCCATCTTGTCCAGCATCAGCCCGGCTGTTTTTAGTTTTTCATTGTGGCAGGTAACGCAATATCGATTCACAACCGTGCTATATTGCGAGGCAGGCGTACTAACAGGACTCGAGGGTTCTTGCGAAACTGCGCGAGCAACCCAGCTAAAACACCCCACTACGAGTCCGACCCAAATTAAGATCGGCCTTTTCATATTGTTCTTAGACTCACCCGGTCCAATGACCTTATTTAACTCCAGGAAAGCCGTTTTGTCAAGAACTTTCAGTCCACGTAACTCTAAGAGAAATAGAAGTCTAAGCAATTACCGTGCTTGACTTGGAAGCGCTGTACCGGGTTCCCGCCTAGAGGGTACGTTACTAACGGCGTCGTCACGTTCGAAGGCAGTGAAAGGCTTCGCTCCTAGTTTAAGCAGCAGAGCCGACGTATCCTTATGGATGACATAGGCCCCGCATGCATTTGTAGACCCCTCCCCCGGGCACATGCCTTCTGCAATACTCCACGGCGTCTCTCCAGATCGATCTTTAGCGTCTACCTTGCCACCCTTGTCTGCCAAGAATTGAATGAGCGCGTTCGCCCCCAGTGCTGCTGCGGCATGTATTGCGGTCCGGCCTCTCGCATTGGCCTGGTTAACATCGGCGCCCAATCCCAACAATAGTTGGACAGCTTCCTCAGCACTCTTATGTTCCTCTTCTGTCGCTATATACGGATCTCGAAACAGTCCCGCCGCCATGAGCAAAGGCGTATTTCCCCCTTTTGCCTCCAGCATCGGATCAGCGCCATTAGCGATCAAAAGCTGCATCAGGCTGACATCAACTGAATGGGCTGCCAGCAAAAGAGGAGTGGCGCCAACTGGGCTTGTGATTTGCCCCTCGTGATAGCGGTTATTCGGCGGAAAATCCCGTGCAATTCGAGCGTTTGGATCAGCTCCGTGCGCCAGCAGCGCCTTCACCAGTTCAGTTAGGTTGAGTGGCGGCATTCGCTCCCGATAGAACTCGAAACCGGCAATCTCTAAGATGGATCTCCGGATCGCGTAATGCAGGGCGGTAACTCCATAGGCATCCGCCAGGTTCGGATCTGCTCCCTTTTCCAGCAAAAACATGGCGAGCTTATCGTGGGCGCTTGCACTGGCTACCACTAACGCACTGCCATCCTCCGGGGTGGCTTCATTTATATCGGCTCCCGCTTCCAGCAAGATGCGGGCAGAATCCACGTCGCCCACTCGAGCGGCAAACAGCAGCGGAGTAAAACCGGTCTTGCGCTCCAGACTGCCATACTGTTGCGGTATCTCCCCCTTCGAACGGGCATGAATGTCCGCTCCGTGCTCGATCAGAAGTTTCACGACTTCTGGATGTTTTTGCGCTGCCGCCCACATCAGCGCAGTCTGCCCCCGCCGCGATTCCTTCGCGTTCACGTCAGCCCCGTGGGCCAGCAGCAATTTCACGGCTTCCGCATTGCCCATGCGGGCGCAGGCCATCAGTGGCGTCTCCCCGGTCCGTACCAGGGCGGCGTTCGGATTAGCTCCCGCGTGCAAGAGCTTTTCAACCATGGCGGCATTGCCGTTGGCGCAAGCCAGCGAGAGTGGCGTAACGCCATATTCGTTGGCAGCGTTCACGCTGGCCCCGGCTCGAATTAAAAGCTCTGCTGTCTCTAAATCACCCCAGTGGGCGGCCCAGGCCAGCGCCGTGGTACCATCCGGTTGGGGCGTATTAACATCCAAATTCTCCTTCAGCAGGGAATGCACTGCCTCCCCATCTCGGCGCTTGACTGCATCCGCTAATCGTGAATCGCTGGTGGCGGCCGCAAGGCTGGCAACCGGCAGTAGAGATACCGCCCAGCAGCAGACAATTACAGCCTTTTTATTGACGCCCATGCTCGCTCCTTCTTGCCCTTACAGCCGCCCAGCAGAATCAATTTCTAGAAAGTCAATTTTAACCCGAACTGCAATTGCCGGGGCGGGGTTGCTTCGCTGTTAATCTTCCCTGCCGCGGGAATGTTTACGCGTGTGGTAGGATTGAGAACCGTCCTAGTCTCCGGGATCGAAAAGTTGGTCCGGTTGAAAAGGTTGAAGAATTCAGCCCGGAATTCCAGACGGGTTCCTTCCCCGAGCCCTACCGGAATCCTCTTTAACAGGCTGGCATCGAAATTGAGATATCCAGGTCCGATCATAATGTTACGGCCCGCATTGCCGTAGAAGCCGGGGGGCGGCAGGTAGAACGCGCAGTGATCGAAGTAGAGCTCGGGCGTCCCAAGCTTCGTGCCTGGCGCGATGCTATTCGGATTGTTAGGATCATATGGCCCTGGAACTCCGCCCACAAAAGTACAACCAGCCGAAGTCCCCTGAGTAATGTCTTCATTATGACGCCCGGCCACTAAGTCGGGGCGTGTTCTTCCCGTACTTCGCGAACGGTCTGGAGCATTCCGCCCGGAGATCAGAGGGGAAAACGGCACCCCGTCGGTCGCCGTGAAAATGCTCGAGATCTGCCATCCGCCGAACAGGTGAGAAAGAAAACCCTCTTGAGCGAGCGACGGAATCTGGTAGACGCCATTGATGACGATGTTTTGGCCCACGTGAAGAGAAGAACGGGCCCGATCCGCTTTGGGATTGTATGGTTGGCTGGTTTGGAAATCCTGGAAGTTCAGGTTGCCGATGCTGGTGGTGGTATCATCCACGTTCTTTGACCAAGTGTAGAAGCCCCCAACCTGGAAACCCCGGGAGAGGCGCTTCTTCACTTCGAACTGAAGCGCGTTGTAGAAAGACTGCGCGTCGGACATCCGGCTCGTTCCTACACCGGTATTCGGATTCACCCGCGGCGCTCCTGCCGGCACAAACGGACGCATGCCGCCTGGCCCATCCACCTGGATGCTCGCCGCTGTGTTCACGTCCAAGTTGCGCCACAAGTGGTTGCCCCTGCCGCCGATGTAGGCCACGGATACGCCGAGATTCTGTCCCAACTGCCGTTCCACTGTAAAGTTATACTTCATTTCGTAGCTGCCGCTGAGGTCCCACTCTGTGATTTCCATAAAGCTGTTGGGATTCATCTTGGCAGTCAGAACAGTGGGACTGACCCGCTCCAAGTCGGCCCGCAACGAGGCGAGATTCCCCTGTACTGTAACGATCGTGGCGATAAAGGGCGGATTTTTGTTGGAGGGGGTACCGTAGTGCTGGGGCTGAAGCAGCACAGGAAAGATGCCGAACCCACCTCTAACCGCCGTGTTGCCGCTCCCCGTTGGATCCCAGGCAAATCCTACGCGCGGCGAAAGGTCCTTTTTGGATGGATTTTTCCAGAAGGGCACTCCGACGTCAAAGGAGGTAGCCGTTACCCAGTCCTTTACCACAGATACACGATTGTGTTTTTCTTTCGGGACCGAATAGGGTTCATAGCGCAACCCTAAGTTTAGGGTCAAGGTCCGGCTGACGTTCCAGTCATCTTGAAAATAAAAGCCGTAAATTTTCTGCGTGAACTGCCGATGAGTATGACCTCCAATCGCCTTTATTTCCAGAGTATTCATTCGCGCATCGGTCAGAAACTGCTCTGCGGTGGCCCATTGTAAATTGCCCCCCCTGGAAGCATCACTGATGGATCCCGAGTAATCTACCAAGCTCTGGATATTGGTTCCGAATTTCATGGAATGCCCGCCACGCACATAGGCTAAGTTTCCCGAAATTTGCCGCACCTCATTTGCGCCCTTAGAACCTGCTGTATTGGGTTCCCAACGAGTTACACCTGGGAATGTGAAGCCGGGGGGAAGCCCCAGGACGAATTTTAGATTTTCGGGGTAATCAATACCCATGACCAGTTCGCTCGTGGAGGGACTCCGGTTGAAGCTCACACGCATAGTGGACAGCAATAGGGGTGTGATGATGTACTGGTGCTGCACCATGACATAGGTCTTGCCGCTAGTGTTCTTGGATGAAGAATAGGCCTCTCCCCAGGCTGATGGGGAAATCCGGTTCCCTCGATCCAAGTTAACGCGGGTAGTGAGCGTCTGATCATTCGTGAGGTTATAATCAACTCGCCCCAGATAATAATTGCTGTCAATGGGTCTGCTGCCTGTCGAATTTAGCACTGCAATCCCACTCGGACAGCCATTAGCACTTAGAACATTGCCTCCATTTTCGCGCGGCCACAAATCCAAGTACGGACGAATTGAATCCGCCACCTTCACTTGCTTCAGGCCACACGTACCATCGGCCAACCGCCCTGCAGGAAGTAACCCCAGGTGCATATTCTCGTCCGGAACCAAGGCCCTTCCGGACGCCAACTCCCGCTGCGCCAATCCTTCATAGTTCCCGAAGAAAAACGCCTTGTCCTTCTTGATCGGTCCGCCTATGGTGCCCCCCCACTGGTTGCGCTTGAAGGGGTCCTTTTCCGGAGCGAAAAACCCGCGCGCATCCAGAGCGTCGTTGCGGAGGGTATAGTAGAGACTCCCATGCAGCTCATTGGTGCCGGACTTGGTGACCATGCTCATCAGCCCGCCGGAGGAGCCTCCGAATTCGGCGCTGTAGCCACTGGTCAATACCTGGAATTCTTGAATGGATTCCACGCCCACCATTACGCCGGCGGAATTGCTCGGCGTCCCGCCACCGGTTTTGATGATCGTCCAGTCCAGGAGATATCCCTGCTGCACGGGCCGCGAGCCAGCCATCGAGATCAGCGAACC
>JACQGE010000071.1 GCA_016199675.1 Acidobacteriota bacterium
CATTTTCAGTATTGGTGTAGACCGCCGGAAAAGCAGATCCTTCGCTCCGCTCAGGATGACAGCCACCCGGTATGGTCTACAGCAATTGTGAAAATGCTGTAGTGTGCTAGCAGGTGCATCGTCTCCGTTTCGGGACAAGCGCCCGTGGCCCTGACCACATAAACGATAAACAAGGGGATAAAAAAAAGCGGCGGGCACTCGTAATTTCGGGCTGGGGTGAGTGCCCGCCTTGTAACGGGGATGTCCAAATAGACGTAAGGCAGGTTCGAAGGGTTTCAAATTTTATTATTATTTTTTTCTGGCAAAAAAAGGCGGGATGGATAATGGACTTTCAACGTTCCCCCCATTTTAACTTTTTGCGGAGCACTTCAAAAAACTCTTTTCGAGGAGGGGAAACTAGGTTGACACGACTGGAAGAGAGAGAACAAACCACGCGGTCGTTTTGGTGAAGCGCCAATCCGATCTGGCCATCCACGGTCAGGAAAACAGACTCCGCCTCTGTTTTCAGGACAATCTCAATCTGGGAATTGTCTGGAACCACCAAAGGGCGGTGGGTGAGCGTGTGCGGGCAAATGGGAGTGACGAGGAAAGCCTCGACAGAAGGATAAATAATCGGCCCCCCTGCTGACAGGGAATAGGCAGTGGATCCGGTGGGTGTAGAAACGATTAGCCCATCTGCCTTAAACAAAGTGAGAAATTGGCCGTCCACATAGGCTTCAAAATCCAGCATCCGCGAGATAGCGCCTTTGTTTAAGACGGCATCATTCAAAGCGTGATACACCCCGACCGACGATCCTGATCTCAACAACTGGATTTGCAACATTTTCCGGCAGTCAATGCGATGTTGCCCTGCCAAGACTAATTCCAAGCTGTCGTAAAGTTCCTCGATTGCTACGGCGGTTAAGAAACCCAGGCTTCCCAGGTTCACAGCCAGCAGGGGAACGTTGTGTGCATGGACGTTGCGCGCAGCAGCCAGAAGGGTGCCGTCTCCTCCCAGCACAATCACCAGGTCGCATTTTCCCCCCAATTCGCTGCGAGCCACGACGGAGACACCGGGTGCTTTGCCCGAGCCAGACTCCAGGGCAGAGGCAGTCTCGCGGTCAAGAATCGCCGAGATACCCTTGCGCTGTAGCCATTCCAGAAGTCCGGGGACGATAGGCTCCAGGTCTTGCTTGCGCGGTTTGGAGATGATGCCAACTGAGTGGATTGCCATCAGCGATTCACTCCATTGAAGATAGAAGCGAGGAAAAATTCCTGATTGCCAGCCGCCCCCAGCACAGGGCAGGGCATCTCCTGAAAGTCTGCGAATCCCAAGGCAGCGGCGCAACGACGCACTTTGGCGACGGCTTCCTGCTGCTGGGCGGGATCGCGCACGATGCCTCCTTTACCGACTTGTCCCTTGCCGACTTCAAATTGTGGCTTTACCAAAACCAGAAGCCGAGTTCCGGGTCTGGTAAATTGTAGCAGTTGAGGAAGAATCATCGTAGCCGAGATGAAGGAGACATCCATGGTGATGCCGTCCACCGTCTCTCCGATCCGTTCCCAAGAAAGATAACGAGCATTCACTCCCTCGAGTAAATGGACTCTGGGATCTTGGCGCAGACGCCAGTCCAATTGTCCAGACCCAACATCTACGGCGTGCACGCGGCTGACTCCTCGTTGCAGAAGACAGTCCACGAAACCGCCCGTGGAAGAACCGATGTCCAAAAACACCTGACCTCGGACATCCCAAGAAAGTTGTTCCAGGGCCGCTTCCAGCTTGAGGCCACCGCGCCCGACATAGCGGGAAGGAGGTCCTAACACTTCGATGGAACAATCTGGTGCCACCAGAGTTCCGGCCTTTTCGACTTTCCTTCCATCTACGAATACACGGCCCACCATGACGGCGGCTTGGGCTTTTTGTCGGGTTTCCAGGTATCCGCGTTCCACTAACAGACGGTCCAGACGCATCCGTTGCGTGGGGGAGGAGGCCGATGTCTTTTTGCGCTCCACGTCGTCAGACTTTTCGGGAGACCAAGTATTCGGACAGTTCCTTCAACCGGGCTGCGTTTTCCCTGAAGGGCCGCAGAGCTTCCTGGGCTTCCCCGATGAATCCTGCCGCCATCTGGCTGGATTGTTCCATGCCGTACAAAGCCGGGTAGGTTACTTTTTTTTGTAAGACATCTTTCCCCACTGTTTTCCCTAGCTCTTCGCGGGAACTCTCCACATCCAGAATGTCGTCCACGACCTGAAAGGCCATTCCGGCGTTCTCGCCAAAGCGGGAGATCGCAGCTAGTTGTTCGGGGGTTGCCTGTGCCGCAATCGCACCTAAACAGACCGAAGCACGGAAGAGGGCGGCGGTCTTGGAGCGGTGGATATATTCGAGCTTCTCCGGATCAAAAGAATTGTTAACGGCTTCTAAGTCGGCAACCTGTCCTCCGATCATGCCGTTTACAGTTCCCGCCGCTCGCGATAGTTCCGTCGCCAGGGCTGCCCGGATGTCCCCGGAGGTATGGGGCAGGGTCGCCAGGACTTGAAATGCCAAGGTCAGAAGAGCATCCCCGGCTAGGATGGCAGTAGCCTCGCCAAAGACTTTATGGCAGGTAGGCTTTCCCCGGCGGAAGTCATCGTTATCCAGGGCCGGTAAATCATCGTGAATCAGGGAATAGGTGTGTACCATTTCCAGGGTGCAACTGATCGCTTCAATGTCCGGAACCGGGTCCGATGAAACCAACTGGGCCGCTTCCAGACAAAAGACAGAGCGGATGCGCTTGCCACCGGCGAAAAGACTGTAGCGCATGGCGCGATGGATTGCCGGAGGCACCGCGGTTTCCTCCGGCACCAGCCGCTCCAAAGCATCTTCGATGCGGGCGCGCTGCTGCTCCAAATAAGTTGTCAAGGACTCGGAAAGTTTTTGGATGGCTATTCTTCTTCCTGCGGGAACGGTTCCGCGACGACTTTCCCATCAGCTTTTTTCAGCAATATTTCGACTTTGTTTTCTGCCTCTTCCAATTGGTGGCGGCAATGGCCGGAAAGCTTCATTCCTTCCTCAAACAGTTCTAAGGCGCGCTCCAGAGGCAGGTCACCCTGCTCGAGTTCCTTTACAATTTGCTCCAGGCGCTCTAGTCCCTGCTCAAAACTTGGCGACGAGACTGGTTTTTCCTTCATCCTGTTTGCCTGCTTGGCCCATCGGAGACGGGGATGCCCTGAGTGGCCATGGTGTTTTGGTCCCGCGATCCGAGTGCAGCCAGGATTTCCACTGCCGAGCCGTAGCGGCCGAGGGGAGCGCTCAAAAGAACTCCCTGCACCCGGCCTTGCAGCCAGGCAAGGATTTCTTGGGCAATCCGAATTCCTTCGGTCCGAGCCGCTTGACCGCAATCGGCAATCTTCATGCGCTCCAGCAGAGGCGCGGGGATGGGAATCTGCAATTCGTTGGCGAGGAATTCCGCATTGTGAAGGCTGGTCAATGGATATACGCCGGCTACCAGGGGAATTCCGAGAGGGCGGGTTCTCTCCAGAAATCGCTCCAGTTGTTCCAGGTCAAATACTGGCTGAGTAACCACACATTCCGCTCCCACCTGCACCTTGGTCTCGAGCCGCTCGATTTCCCGCTCCAAATTCACTGCCCCCGGATTAGCGGAGACCGCGATACAAAAGCTGGTACGACTCCCCAGGAAGTTGCCTCCCAGGTCCAACCCGCGATTCAGATTGGCGACGATTTTAGTAAGACCGATGGCATCCACGTCGAAAACAGCGGTGGCGTCGGGGTAGTTGTCTTTTTTCGAAGGCCCTCCGGTGACGAGCACCAAGTTTCGTAAACCGAGTCCGTAAGCGCCGAGTATGTCTGATTGGATGCTGACGACATTGCGGTCCCGGCAACTATATTGGAGGACGGTTTCGATTCCAACACGATCCTGGATCAAGTGGGCCAGGACTTGGGCGCTCATGCGCGCACCGGCTTGCCAGCCATCACGGACGAGAACGGCATCTAGGCCAGCGCCAGCAAGATAGCGTGCTCCTTCAATCTCTTTTGTGGGATCAGCGCCGTGGGAAGGAATTACCTCGGCCATAACAACAAATTGGCCGGACGCGATCTTGTGCGCGAGGCGGGACCGCTCGGGGAGGGGAATCGGATCCAAAAGCTTTTCTGGCTCCAGGGCGGCGGGCACCGCGCTCCAGCCAATCCGGGGGCGGGGAGACTGTACTGCTTGCACCGCTTCCTGGATGGCGCGAATGTGTTCGGGGGTTGTTCCGCAGCATCCTCCCACCAGCTTGACGCCATTGCGGAGAAAATGGCTGACGTAACCGGCTATGTACTCCGGCGAGCAAAGGTAAATGTTCCGCCCAGCCACATTGACGGGAAGACCGGCATTGGGTTGGGCAGTAAGGGGAGGGGGGCTGAGCGGAGCCATGCGCTGGATCGTTTCCAATATGACTTTTGGACCCACGCTGCAATTGCATCCGATGGCATCAGCGCCAAAAGCGACCAGCTTGGGGGTGAAATCCTCGGGCGGGGTTCCGGAAGGCATATTGCCATCATCGCCGATGGTGATCTGGGCGATCAAAGGCAGGTCGCAGACAGAGCGTGCAGCCGCAATGGCCTCCCGGATTTCGTCGAGATCGTAAAAAGTCTCCAGCATGAGGAGGTCTGCACCAGCCTCTGCCAGGGCTTGAATCTGCTCTGTAAAAGCAGAGCGAGCCTGTTCCGGGGAGCAGGGGCCGAGCGGCTCCAACCGCACTCCCAAAGGCCCTACTGCGCCGGCGACCAGAGTTTCACCTCCGCTGGACTGGCGTGCCAGGCGGACCCCCGCTTGATTGATTTCCCGGCACTTTTCGCGCAACCCAAATGTAGCCAATCGCACGGGATTTGCTCCAAACGTGTTGGTCTCCAGAATCTCAGCTCCGGCCTTTCGGTAGGCCTCATGCACCTCTTTGACGAGGGCAGGGAGCAACAAATTCATTTCCTCAAAACAACGGTTGAGGGGAATCCCCTTGGCATAGAGCATGGTTCCCATGGCGCCGTCGCACACGAAGACCCTCTCCTGGAGCTCCTCTAAAAATCGAGCGGATCGTTTGAGCATCTGTTTAATGATCCGTAAAAAGTTACCGAGGTTACATCCGCTGGCAGCGCTGGCAATAAAAAGTGGAACGAGCCCGCAGGATGCACCGGTGGATCAGGCTGCCACAGTTTCGGCATTCCTCCCCTTCGCGCCCATAAACTTGGGGCCGAAACGTTTCGCCAGGCCCAAGGCCCGTCGGTTGCCGATAGCCGCGCACAGCCGATTTTACCGCATTTTTCAATACCCCCACAATTGCTTGATGAAGCTTCCGAGTGCGGCGAAGGGAAAGACGAGCGCTGAGTAGTTTGGGGTGAATCCGGGCGCGGAAAAGGGCTTCGACGGCGTAAACGTTGCCTAAACCCGCCATGTAATGTTGTTCCAGCAGGAAAACTTTGATCGGCAAACGGCGCTGTCGCGTTATTTCGAAGAGTTTTTGGGGCGTGAATTGAGAGGAAAGCGGCTCCACACCGAGCCGAGAAAGCCGTTTGGTTGCCTCCGCAGCGGAAAACAATTGGCATATGGCGAGTCCGCGCCGGTCGTCCAAGACCAGGCGCTTGCCGCCAGACAAATGAAAAAGGAGAGAAACAGCCGAAGGAAGCGGTTGGCCTGGAGAGACCAGACACAGATTTCCCGTCATGCGTAGGTGAGTCAGAAGCATCATCGGTTGGCGGTTCCGAGGAGATGCGAAATGGAAAACAAGATACTTGCCTCTCCGCTTCAGGGAAGCGATTTTTGCGCCGCGCAGGCTTCGGCAAAATTGACGTACAAGAAGTGGAGCTATGGTTCTGGGCCGAAATACTTCCACCGAACGGATGGAACACCCTGGCAGTCGGCGATGTAGAGCGCGGCAGACCGTTTCGACTTCGGGCAACTCCGGCACAAATGTTACTCCTTAAGAGCATTTCCAAATGGATGCACAGGACTTCCGCGAACTACAAGTGCAGATCCCTCGCATTCGCTCGGGATGTCAGCCCTTCAAAGTTTGAGAAGTACAAAGGCCGCCTCTCCGTATTAATCAATAAAGCACAGTTTTCTAGTCAGCATGCAAGGAAGATTTCATATTGGATCGCAAGTTCCACTCGTGCAGGACAGCTCGACAGGCGCAGGAGCGTCCCAGGTGACAGAGGGAGACCCGGCTGGCGGTGAAGTCGAAGGGTTCAGCCGGTTCTTGCAAGTTGCCGACACCCAGGGTGATATGGGGCCAGTAGTTATTACCACTTGCCTGGGAACGAAAGTGCGCCACCCATTCGACATCGGAGGGCCGAGCCGGTTCTTTGGCGCCAAAGAAGGTGTCTGTGGTTCCCGGCGGCTCTTCGAATGGCGCAACTCCGTCCGTCAATCGCTCATGAAGTGATTGCAACTCTGACGTTCGCTCGATCAACAAATGGCTCGTAGTTTGCGTTTTTCCAAATTTCGTCACTCGGAGGGAAAGCGGTGAAACATGGCGCAGGATGGAATCTATTGATTGGATCAGAGAGGACAGGTTCTTCCGCTGGACAAATAGTTGCACCAGGGTAATGTGCGGAAGATGGGTGGCATCGAATTGAAAGCCGTCTTGTTGCTGCGCCCACAAAATGGCGTTGATCGCCTGAGCCCGTTCTCTGGCGGATTCTGGCAACAGAAGCGCAACGTCTACGGCGATGATCTCTGTAGGCGACTGCATAGCCTTTAGAGCATTTTCATAAATGGCTAGACCGTTTTCACAATTACTGTAGACCGCCATCCACTCACGTTTACACTTCTATTTCTCGCAGGTTATCCCGCACCCAGAAGCCATTGCGCTGCGTTCTCCGCCAGCCGCAAGATGGACTGGGGGAATACTCCTAACCATAGCGTGCCGCCTGCACAAATGAATAAAGTAACCCCTACGGAAGAAGAGACCGGTTCGAGGGGGACCGGGCGCTCCGGGGCATTCATATACATGGCCACCATCACCCGCAAATAGTAGTAGGCAGCAATCGCGCTGTTCACCACGCTCAGGATGGTCAGCCCGATCAGGTCGGCCTGAAGCGCAGAGCGAAAAACATAAAATTTACCCAGGAACCCCCCTGTAAGGGGTATCCCGATTAACGACAGCAGGAAAATCGTCAGACAGGCGGCCAGCAGCGGGGAGCGGTATCCCAGGCCGGCGTAATCGTCCATCTCCACATAGCGTTCTCCTCGATTGCCCAGATGGGTGACGACAAGGAAGGCTCCCAGATTCATGACCGCATAGGCCACAAGGTAAAAGAGCACCGCCGATGTACCGTCCACCGAATGCGCGGTAAATGCCACGAGCATATAACCCGCATGAGCAATGGAGGAATAAGCCAGTAGCCGCTTCATGTTCGATTGCCAAAGAGCGGCCAGGTTGCCGATGAACATGGAAAGAGCGGCCGAAACCCACAGGAGTGCGGACCACTGGTCCGCGGTCTGTTCCAAACCCACCAGAAACACCCGGAGAAAAACGGCAAAGGCAGCGGCTTTGGGACCCGTCGAGAGGAAGGCCGTTACCGGCGTGGGGGCACCCTGGTAGACATCCGGTGTCCAGACTTGAAAGGGGGCAGCCGACACCTTGAATGCCAATCCTACAAATAAGAGCGAGGCGGCAAGCCCCAACAAAGCCGTGGGGAACTGCTCCGGCCCTTGAGCCAGGGAGGAAAGCGTTGAAGGAGTTGGAAGCAAAACCGTTCCTGCAGCCCCTGCGGTTGCCCGACCCGAAACATTCCGCAGAATTTCTTGAATCTGTGTCAGGCGGGTGCTTCCCGTAGCCCCAAACAGGAGCGCGATTCCGTAGAGGAAAAAGGCCGTAGCAAAGGACCCCAACAAAAAGTATTTCAGGGCAGATTCGCTACTGCTGGCAACTCCCCGCCGAAAGCCAACCAAAACATAGCTGGCCAAGGAGGAGATTTCCAGGCCGATGAAACTCAAGATGAGGTCGTTGGCAGAGGCCATCAGCCCCATGCCAACGGTCCCAAACAACAAAAGTGTATAGAATTCTCCCACCGTGAGTTTTTCAGCCTGCAAATAGTCCGCTGAAGAAAGCACCACTAAGGCGGCAATGAGGAAAAAAAGGAGATGGAAAAAAATGCCAAAAGGGTCCACCAGAAACATTCCGTCAAAAAATGCTCCCTGGTGTTGCCGCTGGGCAACGACAGCAACAGTTGCTCCCGCCAGCCCCATGAGGGTTACTGTGCGGCATCCCCGATCCTGGTTCTGCGAGGAAAAGGAACCGAGCAACATCACGACGATCCCGACCACCGTCAGGATGGCTTCCGGCAAAATGGCAGTGAGGTTCCAGGCGGGCATCGTTGCTAGTGCTCCAAAGGCAAGAAATCCGTTGCAGGCAGCTCCGGCGCCGATTCCGAAATCCGCCCCAGCAATTGGGCGTCCTGCTTCGGTTCCGGCTTCGGAACAGGGGAATGGCGCTCGACTTTAATTTCCCGGCGGCCTGCATGGTCAAGCAGGGAGGCTGTGGCGACATCCATTTTCCGCAGGAAAAACGGAGAAAAAACTCCCATAAGGATCATGAGCGCCACTGCCGGAACCAGGATGGCTTTTTCGCGCTGGTTCAGGTCGGGCATCGTCTGCTGCTTGGCTCCGGCTTCTCCCAGGAAAACCCTCTGATACATCCAAAGCATGTAAGCAGCCGAGAGGACCACGCCGGTGGCGGCCAGGGCCGCGTACAGAACTCGCTCCTGGAGCACGCCCAGCAGGATTAAAAATTCACCGACAAAGTTGTTCAGCAGCGGCAGGCCGATGCTCGACAGCGAGGTGATGAGGAAAAAAGTAGCCAAGATCGGGGCAGGCGTGGCCAGGCCGCCCATGTCTCGGATTTGGCGAGTGTGTAGGCGGTCGTAAAGCATGCCGACCAACAGGAAAAGCGCACCCGTGGAGACGCCGTGATTCAGCATCTGGTAAATAGCGCCTTGTACCGCGATCTGGTTAAAGGAAAAAATGCCGAGCACCACAAATCCCAGGTGCGCGACCGAGGAATAGGCGATCAGCTTTTTCAAGTCCGGCTGCACCATGGCCAGCAGGGAACCGTAGATGATCCCAATCAGAGCCAGCACCATGACGGGTGCGGCCAGCTTATGAGCGGCTTCCGGAAATAGCGGCAAACAGAAGCGCAGCAGACCGTAGGTGCCCATCTTCAGCAGCACACCGGCCAGCATGACGGAGCCAGCGGTGGGAGCTTCCACGTGCGCATCAGGCAGCCAGGTGTGTAGGGGGAAAAGGGGGACTTTGATGGCAAAAGCAGCAAAGAAGGCGAGGAAAAGCCAATACTCTTCCTGGGCCGAAAACGTATGAGTGCCCGCGGCAATTCCTCGAAGGATCATCTCATAGTCGAAAGTGCCAAAGATGTTGTACAGCCAGAGAATGCCCACCAACATGAACAACGAACCGGCCAGAGTGAATAGAACAAACTTCAAGGCCGCATAGACGCGCCGCTCGTGGCCCCAGATGCCGATCAAGAAATACAGGGGAATGAGCGTGATCTCCCAGAAAACGTAAAAAAGAAACAGGTCCATGGCGATGAAAACGCCGATGGTGCCGGTTTCGAGCAGCAGCAAGAAAAAGAAGAATTCCTTGATGTGCTCTTGAACCGAGTTCCATGAAACCAACACACAAAGCACACTCAGGAAAGTGATGAGCAAAATGAGGAACAAGCTGATTCCATCCACGCCGATGTGATAGCGAATCGGCGGCGACTCAATCCAAGATCGGTTGGTGACAAATTGCATGGCCGCCGAAGCAGGCTCGAAACGAAATGGGAGAACCAGGGAAAGCAGGAAAGTGGCCAATGAAATATACAACGACCAACGGCGGAGGGAGGTTGCCTGCTGGCGAGGGATGGCCAGCAAAAACAAAGCGCCTATCGCGGGAAGGAATAGAATGCAATTGAGAAGAAAGCTCATGAGGCCAGACCCACCATAAAGCTGATTAGCAAGATCGCACCCAAGACCACCCATCCGGCGTAGGAGCGGATGTTGCCCGATTGCATCCGGCGCACGCGGTCCCCCAGGCGTCGGGTCCGATTCGCAAGACCCTGAAACGAGCCGTCAATTGCAGCCGCATCCATGCCTTTCCAGAGCAATTCCCGGGAGACAACAACAAGAGGCTGCACGAAAAGAGAGCGATAAATTTCATCCACGTAATATTTGTTCAACACCAGGGTGTGAAGGCCGCGCAGGCGGGCGGCCGCCGCCGCCGCCAACTCTGGGCGGCGGCAATACAGCAGATAAGCAAGAGCAATCCCTGCGACCGAGACAAGAATGGAGGCGAGAGTAAAAATAATCTCTGTGGCTGCATCGTGAGAGACGGCGTGCTCGGTGGGCAAGGCGGCCAAACGAAACGCAGGGGCCAGAAAGAGGTTCCAGTGGTCTCCGCCTCTCCACAGTGCAGGAATGCCGACCCAGCCCCCGGCCAGCGAGAGCGCCGCCAGGATCATCAGTGGCCAGGTCATAATGGGTGGCGACTCATGCGGGACGCCGTGATGGGCCGGCTCGGCGACATGGATTCCAGAAGATGTGGCCACTGCTGTTTTCGAATGGCCGTGAAACGTCAGAAAGAACAGCCGGAAAATGTAAAAGGATGTGATGCCCGCCGTCAATATACCTAGCAGCCAGAAGAGGATTCCTCCATAAGGACTGACATAGGCTTCCCACAAAATCGGATCTTTACTGAAGAAACCTGAAAAAGGCGGAAGAGCCGCGATGGCCAGGCACGCGATCAAGAAACTCCAGTAGGTGCGCGGCAGGTAGTGCCGCAAGCCCCCCATCTTCCGAATGTCTTGTTCTCCCCCTAAGGCGTGGATGACGCTGCCCGCGCCCAAGAATAAAAGGGCTTTGAAGAAAGCATGGGTCATCAAGTGGAAAATAGCGGCGCTGAAGGCGGCCACACCGCAAGCCATGACCATGTAACCGATCTGGCTGATGGTGGAATAAGCCAGAATGCGCTTGATGTCCGTTTGGACGATGCCGATGGTGGCTGCGTAAAACGCGGTGATTCCACCGACCAGCGCGACCATAAAAAGGGCCTGAGGAGCATGAACGTACAAAGCCGAAGAACGCGCAATGATGTACACTCCGGCGGTCACCATTGTCGCCGCATGAATCAGCGCGCTCACCGGAGTTGGGCCGAGCATGGCATCCGGCAGCCAAACATAGAGCGGGACCTGCGCCGATTTACCCGCAGCGCCGACGAGCAACAGTAAGCAGATGACGGTTAAAGGTCCTGCCGTGGACTCGACCGGAAGCGACGCAGCCGCCGGAAGAACCTCCGAATAGTTCAGCGACTCGAAAGTGGAATAGATCATGAGGAGGGCGATCAGGAAACCGAAATCCCCGAGACGAGTGGTGATGAACGCCTTCTTGCCAGCGTCTGCCGCGTCCTCCCGACGGAAATAAAAACCGATCAGAAGATAGGAACACAGGCCCACGCCCTCCCAACCGACAAACATCAGGAGGTAGTTGCCCGCCAGCACCAGGGTGAGCATGAAGAATAGGAACAGGTTCATGTAACAGAAAAATCGATAATAGCCACCCTCTTGGGACATGTAACCCACGGCATAGATGTGGATCAGCAGGCCGACGCCGGTGACAATCAGCGCCATGACGGCGGAGAGCGGGTCGAGATAAAAGTTAAAATGCGCCTGGAAGGACGCGGCGGCGATCCAGGAGAAATAAGATTCCAAATAAGGAGCGTCCCCGAGAGCGAAAAAGGCTCGCAGGGCCAGCAGAAAGGAAACGGCAACAGCTCCCACGGCGACTGACGCCACCGCGCGCTCAGATGATCGCTTTCCCCAAAGTCCGTTCCAGAGGGCACCCAAAAGCGGGACTGTCGGGATCAACCATAGTTGAAGGTTTGATTCCATCGGTAAAACAATATTGCTTGGCCCCCCGTGTGTTGAATCGGGGGGAAGAGCTATCAGAATTTCATTAAATCCATTTGATCCACGTTCAACGATCCCCGGTTTCGAAATACAGCAATGATAATCGCCAGCCCGACGGCGGCCTCCGCCGCCGCTACGACCATAACGAAAAAGACAAAAATCTGTCCGTCTAGCTGTCGAAAGTGGTAAGAAAGCGCCACGAAGGTGAGATTCACCGCGTTTAGCATCAACTCCACGGACATGAAGATCGTCACGATATTGCGTTTAAATAGGAAACCTGCGGTACCCAATCCAAATAGAATCGCTGAAAGAATCAAGTAGTAGGAGAGAGGAACCATAGTTTCTCCTTTAGTACGTTTCCTTGCGGGCCAGGACCACTGCCCCCACAATGGCAATTAAGATCAAGATCGAGACTACCTCAAAAGGGAGCAGAAAATTTTGGAAGAGCCGCCGCCCGATGTCCGCCGTATGGCCAGGGAAGTCGCCGAATTGCACCATTGAATTCGGGGAGAATTGGCGGGAAAGAATCGTGGCCAGGGTGACCAGAAATACAAGAAACAGAGGCATCCCGAGATACTTGGCCAAGCGGCTGCGATCCGTGCGCTCTTCTTCCCCGGCGTTTAAGAGCATAATGACGAACACGAACAAGACCATAATCGCCCCGGCATAGACAATGACCTGCACGGCGGCGATGAATTCAGCCCCAAGCATCAGATAGAGCGAAGCCAGAGAAGCCATGACTCCGATGAGCGAGAGGGCGCTGTGTATGGGGTGCCGCTGCACCAGCAGGTTGATGGCGAATCCGACCGCCGCTGTGGCAAACACAAAAAAGAACAGTGGGTACATAAAATCTCCAAAGGCTGTCGCGGTGACAGAGCATCGTTGCTTCCGGTCATGCGGACCAAAGCGCGACGATGAAGCTTGTCAGAACCAGGTTTCCCAAAGCAACAGGAACCAAAACTTTCCAGCCAAAAGCCATGAGCTGGTCATAGCGAAAGCGGGGCAGGGTTCCCCGTATCCAGACATAAAGAAACAAAAAACAAAGTACTTTCAGGGAAAACCAGAACAGGGGCAAGATGGCCTGCAGAACGGCAGGCCCAAAGGTCGGGCCGTGCCATCCACCGAAAAAAAGAAGCGTGGCCAGGCAAGAGACCGTCAGCATATTCGTGTATTCGGCCATGAAAAACATGGCGAATTTCATGCTGCTGTATTCGGTGTGATAGCCGGCCACTAATTCGGTTTCCGCCTCCGGAAGATCGAAGGGAAGGCGGTTAGTTTCCGCGATGGCAGCGGTCAGAAAGCAGAAGAACCCGATGAACTGCGGGAAAACATTCCAGCGAGGGATAATCCCCCAGACGCCGGTTTGTGCGTTCACGATCTCTCGCAAATTCAGGCTGCCGGACAACAACAACACGCCGACCAAGGAAAGTCCTGCCGCCAGTTCATAGCTAATCATCTGGGCGGAGCTGCGCAGTCCCCCCAATAAGGAATACTTGCTGTTGGAAGACCATCCGGCCAGCACGATCCCGTAAACCCCCATCGAGCTGATGGAAAGGATGAACAATAATCCAATATCCAAATCGGCAATCTGAAACAAGTCCACTCCGCCGACTTCCGTTACCGGCCCGAATGGAATGACGGAGAACGCAAGTAATGCGGTTATCAAAGACAAAGCAGGGGCCAGCAAATAAACCAGACCAAAGACGCCGCTGGGCGTGATGTCTTCCTTGGTAAGAAGCTTGATGGCGTCGGCCAGCGGTTGCAGCAGCCCATGGGGGCCGACTCGCGTAGGCCCCCAGCGGGATTGGATACGGGCCACCAGTTTCCGCTCAAACCAGACAGCATAGGCCACCACCGTCAGCAGCACCAGCAGAATGACAACAATTTTTGCCAGCGTGAAAATTAGGATCGGCAATGACATGTCTGTTTGAAAGCCTTGTGAAAGCGAGCTCTGTTGGTCAACATGGGTCTGGCGGTTTGTACGTTTTTCCTTCCGGCACGATATTCAAGGTTTGGCTGTAGCGTCCCAGGGTTCCCGAAGTGAACAAATGATCCTGCGAAGAGGAAACATTACCGGGGAACTCGGAGGGGGAAAGAAATCCGTTGATTGGCATTGCCAGTTCTGCCTCGCCAGCCATTAATTGAGACAGCGGAACATTATAACCGGACACAAGTTGGCGAATCTCCTCGAAGACTTCATCGGGGCGGCTGGGTTGAAGTTGAGCATCCATGGCCTTAGCCAGGTGTCCAAAGATTTCCAAATCGGAGCGGGGGCCGAGCACCTGCATTGCCTTCCGCAATCGCTGCAATTCTCCGCACGTGTTTGTTACTGTACCCGTTTTTTCGTAAGCACATGCTGCTGGCAGAACAACGTCGGCTGCCTGCGCCGTCTCATGCAGGAACAGGTCTTGGACTACCAGAAATGTCTTACCTCGATATTCCAAGGGATCTTGTTTTTTGAGGGGATTGGCGCCGACAACGTAGAGGGAGCCTAAGCGTCCGTCGCGAATCGCCGCCAACATTTCCTCTGCAGTCCAGCCGGGTTGGGCAAGGAGTTTGGATTTCCATTGCTCTTCAAAGCGGGAACGGGCGAGGGGGTCTGTAATGGCACAGTAGCCCGGCAAGAGGTGCGGCAACAACCCCATATCAGCAGCGCCCCGGGAGTTGCTGTAGTCGCTAAGCCCAAGGTAACGCGTGTGTCCGGGAAGTTGGCTTCCCATGCGAACCAGCAACGACACGGCTTGGCCGGTAATCTCATCTCCAAATACCACAATGACATCTTTCTCGGCAAGAAGGCGATTTCGGAAGTCCAGCAACGATTCTGAGGTGATTTCTCTTCCGCCGGGAGTTCGGCCCAAGAGCTTTTCTTCCCTTCCCAATTCTCCAGCCAGATAAGCGAGTGCATCCACTTCCTGTCCTGCACGAAGCGGCAAAAACCGGAAACTCTGGCGCAAGAGAGGAATCTGCTGCGAATGGATGACGTAGAGCCGCGTACCTCGCAACCGGCAGCCTTCCCGAATATTCCACGCAATCAATGGATGCTGGACGGTAGGGTTGTTGCCGATCAGGAGGATCGCCGCAGCGTGGGCTAGATCCCTTGAACGAGCCAGGCACGCCGGTCCATCCGGCACTCCTGCTGCGGCGTGCTGTTGCGCCGAAAGGGCGGCGATCAGGGCAGGGAAGTCGGCAGTGCGGTGATGATCAATGTTATTGGTCCCCAGAATCACACGGGCGAATTTCTGCAACGCGTAGTTATCTTCGTTCGTGGTGTGGTTGGAACCAATTACACCGAAAGCCGGGCTGCTGGCAGATTCGTTCTGGTGGTCCGGGATTTCTTTCCACCGGGAAGCCACCATTCGGATGGCTTCCTCCCAAGAGGTTTCGACCAGTTGTCCCGTTTTGCGCACCAAGGGATGGCGAAGCCGCTCCGGGTGCTCGATAAAATCATAGGCATAGCGCCCTTTGATGCAGAGGAATTCTCCGTTAATACCGCTATGGTCGCGGTTGTTTCCCCTTAAGATTGTGTTGTTGCGGACGCTCAAAGTGGTCTTGCAGCCGTCACCGCAATGGGTGCAGATCGTACTGACATAATTGATTTCCCAGGGACGGGCCTTGTAGCGGTAGGCCCCGCTAGTGAGTGCTCCGACCGGGCAGATGTCAATACACATCCCGCATTCCTCACACTCCAGATGGTCGCCGTGGTTGGGGGCGTTCTCGGAATGCCCTCCCCGGTTGACAATGCCCAAGGCATGAACATCCAGGCCTTCGCCACAAACCCTCACGCAGCGGTAACAGAGGATGCAGCGAGGAGCGTCAAAGTAAACCACCGGCGACCATTGCTGCTCGGGAATGTGGCGTTTTTCCTCGGCGAAGCGACTTTCGGCGGCCCCATAGCGAAAGACCATATCCTGAAGCTCGCACTCGCCGCCCTTGTCGCAAACCGGGCAGTCCAGCGGATGATTCCCCAACAAAAACTCCAGCATAGAACGGCGCGCTTCCACCACCGGCGGCGTGGCCGTGCGCACTACCATCCCTTCGGCAACGGGAACGGTACAAGACGTTTGGAGTTTGGGGGCTTTCTCAATTTCCACCAGACACATGCGGCAGGCCGCCTGCAACGAAAGTCCGGGGTAATAACAAAAAGAGGGAACTTCAATGCCAGCCGCCCGGCAAGCCTCGATCAACAGGGTTCCCGGACGAACCTGGAGGGAGCGGCCATCTACCGTAATATTGACGGAATCTGCCATATTCTACTCGGAGGCCAATTCTAATTCCAGGCGTCCTTCCAACGGGCAAGCTTGGCCAGTTAAGTGCTGTTCAAACTCATCACGGAACTTTTGCACAATGCTGATGGTCGGCATGGCCGCAGCATCTCCAAGCGGGCAGAATGTTTTTCCCAGCATATTTTTCGCCAGTTCCTCAATGAGGCGGATGTCCTCGCGGCGGCCTCCGCCGGAGTGAAAACGGTCAAGCGTTTTCTTCAACCACGAGGTTCCTTCGCGGCAGGGAATACACCAGCCGCAGCTTTCGTGGGCGTAAAACTTCATAATCCGCAGCGCAGCCTCCACCATGCAGGTGTCCTCGTGCATCACAATCACGGCGCCGGAACCCAACATGGAACCTGCCTTAGCCACGGAATCAAAATCCATCGGAGTATCCAGAGCATCGGCTGTTAGAACGGGTGTTGAAGATCCACCCGGAATCACGGCCTTGAATTGCTTGCCGCCTACAATCCCGCCGCCGACTTCCTCGATCATCTTGCGGAGCGGAAAGCCCATCGGCAATTCATAAACTCCCGGGCGGTTAACGTGGCCCGAAAGCACGAAGAGCCGGGTTCCGCCATTGCGAGGTGTTCCGAGGCTGGCATACCATTGACCGCCATTCAAGATAATAGAGGGGACAGAGCAAAATGTCTCCACGTTATTGAGAACCGTTGGCCCGCCATACAAACCCACGACTGCCGGGAAGGGAGGCCGGATGCGTGGAATTCCTCGTTTACCCTCCAGCGATTCGAGTAAAGCCGATTCTTCGCCGCATTCGTAAGCCCCCGCTCCGGTGTGCGTGGCCAAATCAAAATCAAATCCGGTCCCCAGGATGTTCTTTCCCAGATAGCCGCGAGCATAGGCTTCTTCGAGGGCGCGGTCGAGAATTTCGATCAAATAACGGTATTCTCCGCGCACATAGATATAGCCCTGGTGCGCGCTGACGGCGAAGCCGGCCAGCAGTATTCCCTCAATTAGTTGGTGGGGATCGTTCTGCATCAGCAAGCGGTCTTTACAGGTCCCCGGCTCGCTTTCGTCGGCGTTGCAGACGATATATTTGGGCTTCGAGGATTGCTTCGGCACAAAACTCCACTTCATGCCGGCGGGGAAGCCGGCACCTCCTCTGCCGCGCAGGTTGGACTGCTTCACCTCCTCAATTACACTATCTGGCGTCATCTGGCGCAGGGCTTTCTCCAACGCGCGGTAGCCGTCATGAGCTAGATAGGTGTCAATCGAGGCGGCGTTGGGCAGATCGAAGCGACGGGTGAGAACCTGTACTTCGTGCTCGGTGTGCGACATCGGAGGCGTGTCCGGGACGGCGCGGCCGGCTGGCAGGTCTGAAAGCAGTTGGTCGAAGCGCTCCAGCGTGACCGCATGATAGAAGTCGTAGTTTGCTTGTAGCGCTGGCGCCCAGGAGCAGGCCCCGATGCATTCGACTTCTTCCAAGGAAAACAAGCCGTCTGGTGTCGCCTCGCCGGGGCCGACCCCCAGTTTTTGCTGTGCATGTTCGAATAACGAGTTCGCCCCGCGCAACATGCAAGAAATATTAGTGCAGATTTGCAGGTGGTAGCGGCCCGCCGGTTTTTTGCGGAGCATGGAGTAATAGGAGATCACTCCTTCCACATCCAGAACCGTCAATCCCAGTCTGCGGGCGATTTCTGCGACGATCTCTTGATTCAGAAAACCGTATTCATCTTGAGCAAACAAGAGCATCGGCACCAAGACGGAGCGCTTCACCGGATAGCGGCTTAGGAGCGTGGAGAACTTTTCTTCGAGTTTTAGAGTAAATTGCGCACTCACCCCGCCATCCTTGTTAACTTCGTTAATCTCACCTTAGATGCTAGGGGTCAGACCGCTCAAAGCGGAACCCAATTCCATCGCCTATTCTAACGTATTGTCAGGGCACGGTTTCAACCGTGCCGAGAAGCGTTGTTCTTGTCATGGGTTTTAACCCCTGAGGTGGTTCATCCATGGCAAAGCGCCCGGAGGCGGAGGACCACGGGTATTCGCTAGCGGAGGAAACCAAGCCTCGTTTTACATGATTCTGTTCAATGTAACGCAAATGGGTTTCGCAATCCTGAGCGTCGCGAATCCGGTGATCGCTAAAACCACGTTGCCACACGGGAAGACGGAAGTTTAGCCTTTGGCAAATTCTCCGAGCCGATCCGCCTTTGATGAATTGCACCGCCCGCTCCAATGCAATGGCCGGACCCGGCGTCAATAGTACGTGGAAATGGTCGGGCATCAAGACAAAGGCGTGCAGAAGATAGCTTCCTTGGTCCCGGTAATGAAGCAAGGTCTCCATGAAGATTTCACAGATCGGAGGCTTAATGAAAAGCTTCCGGCTTTCCCAGGTGCGGGACGTTACAAAATAAGTGCCCGGAAGATGCACGCGTCTTGCTGGTACAGCCATTGGCCCTCAGCGGTTAAAACCGCCTCCGTCTCCCGATTGTTGCGGCACGGTTGAAACCGTGCCCTGACGCTATTCTAAGGACGTTTCGAACCAACGACGAGGAACCCTTCGACTTGGCTCAGGGCGAGCGCGTTCGTCGCGGCTACCCGCTATAGCATCAAAGTGGCAAGCCATAGTATGAGTCTTGATTCTCCTGGCTCCAGGCCTCAGCGATCCGCCGCTTGCCGAAAAAGTACTTCATGCCGTTGTACCATGCCCGCCAAACCTCTGGATAGAGGTAGCCTTGGCTGTAGTACAAGTACTCCTCGCCACAGAGATTGAAGTAATCCATTAGCGTATCTTTCTGCTCGGGATTGAGTTGCTCTTCTTCCGGTCCTTTAACGATAGCGTTCAGCTTCTCGTTAAGCTTGTCGTAGCGAGTGTTGCAGTCCGCGAATATCTCCCGGAAGAGCTTGGTCTCCTCAAGGCGCTGTTTCTGGAGAAAGTAGAAGAGGGACAGCACTGTGCTGAGGAGTGTGAGCACTAGTGCCAGGTTACGAGCCAACAGCACGATGATAATGGCGAGCAGCAAGAAAGCCACTATCAGAAGCCACCAGTATTGGCGGAAAAACCAAAACTTCAGCCCAATTCCCACGTATCCTCCTGGCTGATAGCCACGGCGAACGCTTTCCTTACCAGTGACGACCCCTTTCTGGCCTTTACCGGTCAATCTCTCCCAACACGATGTCGATGCTGCCGATGCAGGCGACCATGTCAGCGATCAGACGCCCTTCGGCGATGCGCGGGAGAGCTTGCAGATTGGCAAAGGAGGGCGAGCGGACCTTCACCCGATAAGGATGGGAAGTCCCATCGCTGACCACGTAATATCCCATCTCGCCGCGAGGAGATTCGACCGCTTGATAGACCTCTCCCGGCGGAACTCGGAAGCCCTCCGTGACGATTTTGAAGTGGTAAATGAGGGCTTCCATCTCCGTCTTCATCTTCTCGCGGGGCGGCAGAACCACTCCCGGAGCGCGGGCCTGTACCGGACCGTCCGGAAGACCGTCGAGCGCCTGCCGGATGATTTTCAAACTCTCGCGTATCTCATCCAAACGTACCAGGTAACGCGCATAGACATCGCCCTCCGTGCGAATCGGGACCCGGAAGGAAAATTTCTCGTAACTGGAATAAGGATTATCCCGTCGCAGGTCCCAATCCAGCCCGGAAGCGCGGGCGGTAGGACCGCTCACGGCCAGATCGAGAGCATCCTCTGTCGTCAAAATGCCCACGCCTTTTGTGCGCCCAATCCAAATGCGGTTACGCGTTAACAACTCCTCATATTCTTCCAGACGGTCTGGAAAGTATCCCAAGAACTTTTCGACATGCGGCAGGAATTCAGGCGGGGTTTCGAGCGACAGGCCTCCGACCCGGAAATAGCTGGTCATCATGCGCTGTCCGGAAACGATCTCGAAAGCCCGGAGGATGTCCTCGCGCTCGCGGAAACAGTAGAGGAAGACCGACATGGCGCCGATGTCAATAGCGTGCGTGCCGAGCCAGACCAGGTGGCTGGCGATGCGGGTTAGCTCATTCAACATCACCCGTAACCACTGGGCACGTGGCGGAACCTCCAACCCGAGCAGTTTTTCTACAGCCAGGACATAACAGAGGTTGTTCGTAAGCGGACAGAGATAGTCGATCCTGTCGGTGAGGGTGATGGCTTGATGGTAGGTCAGAGCCTCACAGCTTTTCTCAATTCCCGTATGCAAATATCCGATATCCGGCGTGGCATGGACGATGGTTTCCCCATCCAGTTCCAGGACCAAACGCAGTACCCCATGCGTGGAAGGGTGTTGCGGACCCATGTTGAGGATCATCGTGCGAGCGCCGGGCGGAACAGCAACTTCCGGCATCAGCGATACCCCGTGACAGGATAATCTTTGCGCAGCGGATGGCCTTCCCAATCCTCCGGCATGAGGATACGGCGCAGGTGAGGATGCCCCTGAAACTGGACACCGAACAGGTCATAGACCTCGCGCTCGTACCAATTTGCTGCCCCCCAGATTGGAACGACGGAAGCAATCACCGCCCGCTCTCCGTTAAGAAGGCACTTCAGGCGGAGGCGCTCCTTGCGGTCGTGGCAATACAGTTGATAGACCACTTCAAAACGCGGCTCGGAAGGGTAACGGTCCACCGCTGTCACGTCAGACAGGTAGCGGTAGCCACGTTTGGTCTTCAGGAATTCGCAGGCGGGAAAAAGGCGTTCCGGGGAGATCATCAGCGTCAATTCGCGCCGGTCGTACTTTCCCTCGGCGATGGCTCCTGGATCAAATTCCAGCAAGGCTGCTGTGTCCGGAATACGGGCGACTTCCGGAGGAATCATCCAAATTCTCCTGAGTCCGATTTCGTCCAGTCCAATATCCCTTTCTTCCACAAATAGGCAAACCCGGCGGCCACCAGGAGAATAAAAAGCAGCATCTCCACAAAACCAAACAGCTTCAATTCCCGAAAAATGACCGCCCATGGATAAAGGAATATCACTTCCACATCGAACAGAATAAAAACCATGGCAACCAGATAGAACTTTACGCTAAAGCGTTGCCGTGCGTCTCCGGTCGGAGTAATTCCACATTCATAGGGAGCTAATTTTTCGCGGCTTGGACGCCTTTGACCTAGCAAATAAGAAAGCACAAGCATTGCACCGGCCAAGAATGCCACGACACCGAGCATGACGAGTACAGGAATATAATTTTGGAAATAGCTGTTTGGCATGGGATGACGTGAAAATCTTAAATGCTATAATACCAGGAAAAAGAAGTAGTTTTGAATATAGGGGCCGCTAGCGTAGGATGTCAAGAGTTGATGCGTGAAGTGCATTTTTTGATCTGCGGAAGGGAGAGGAAGGCAGATTTGTGATCTTTGGTTTCAACACCGATGTTGCCGGGAAGGATGGTGGGTACCACGTCCAGACCGAAGACCGCGGGGTCAAGAACCCTGTGATTGACTCCATTGTGTACGTTGGGGGCAAAATCGTGGACCGCCGCCGGACTTGCTATGTTCCCGAAGAAGTTACCTCGGAACAAGTGGCGGAGATGGTTCGCAAGCAACACAAGGAACTGGTGGAAGCGATCCGGTGCGGGCACTTTGTTCCCTCGGGAGAATCGACGCAATCGGTTGGTACGGGATACACCATCCAGTTGCTCAACGCCAACGGTCTCTATCGCGACGGGGAATTGTGTTTTGAATTGCAGGTGCTGGACAAAAGGCAACTCCCGGGCAAAAACATTGCGGTACAGGTGCACTGGATTTCGAATGAAGCCGTCCCGGAAAAACGAACCCTGGAGGTGGAAGAAGACGGCAAAGCGAAAGTTTCCTTCCCGGTTCCGGCGACTCCCGGGGAAGCGGCCTTGCTGGTTTGTGCCGAGGGTCCTTCCGGTCGAGAACTAGCCAAGTTTCGGGTGTTACAAACGGCGGGAAAAGCCTGAGCGATCTTGCAGGAGAGAGCATGGAGATTATCATCAACGGAGAGACTCAAGAGGTTCCGCCCCAGATCAGCCTGCAAGACTTAATCGGATTGCTGGAATTGGAGGGAAATCGGGTGGCTGTGGAATTGAATCAGGAAATTGTGAGGCGCGAACACTGGGCGGAGGTAGAGCTTCGCGATCAGGATCGGCTCGAGATTGTACACTTTGTCGGGGGGGGTTAGGATTCCGCGAAGCGGGGAAGCGGGGCGGTTTCTGGATCGTTTTTTTTACGATCTTTCTTCTGTTTGATTTCAGGGTCCGGGAACCAATGGCCCATTTTTTCGCGCTTCGTCTTCAAATAACGCGCAGTTCCGGGCTGGGGATTCGCTGCAATTGGAATTCGTTCCGGGACAGAGATTCCGGCTGCTTCCAAGGCGCGCAGTTTCTCCGGATTATTCGAAAGCAAGCGCAGAGCACCGACTTGGTAATATTGCAGGATTCCCGCTGCCAAGCTGTAATGGCGCAAATCTGCTTCGTAGCCAAGCTCCCGGTTCGCTTCCACCGTGTCCATTCCTTGATCTTGCAACGCATAGGCTCGCAGCTTATTCAGCAAACCAATACCGCGCCCTTCCTGCTGCTCATAAATGAGGAAACCATATTCGCTGGCTCCGATCTGGGTTAGAGCCATTTCCAGTTGTTCGCGGCAGTCACAACGGAATGAACCGAAGACATCGCCGGTGAGACATTGGGAGTGAATGCGAACCAGGGGAATCTTTCCTGGCAGCGGTTCCCCTTTAACCAACACCACGGCGACTTCCGGCGCTGCTTCGTCCAGCAGGCGGAAGCCGCAAATACGAAAGTGGCCAAAGCGGCTGGGGAAGTCGGCTTCCGCAACCTTTTCGACAGGAATTCTTGCCAGGGGACTTTCGGGTTTCATGCGCTTCCTCGGTATACTTTTTCATTATAATGTTCACAGCCGAAACAAACAACGACCGGATTTCTTGTTGTACGCTAAAAGCGCCTACAGGGAAACCAAATCAGCGGCTTAAAAGCCGCAGGGAATGGCTTGAAAACCAGTGGGGAGGTTTGCAGTAGTGGACCCCAATAATGCCAGGGAACTTTTATTGCTCGTTCTGCTGGTGAAGATTTTGGCGGCAGCTTCCATTGCCAGCATCTTAGGGCGCTCCGCCTCATTCAAGAGGCTCTTGTTTCGTCCGGAAAAGACTGTCCGCCAACAATTCATTTTCGGCTTCGTGCTAGGAGCCGCCTTGTTTGTGGGAGCTGCTTTGCGGGTGATTTTGAAGTTTCAGGCTCCCGACCTCGGCTTGGAAGGAGCGGTGCTGGCGGGTGTTTTGTACGGAAATATCGCCGGAATGATCGCGGGAGGGTTGGCTTCCCTCCCGGCATTGGCGCACCAGGAAATTTTGGCGCTGCCGCTGCTATTGATCGCCGGAGCACTCGGCGGCTTTGCCCGCTCGCTCGCTCCCAGCAAAGATATCGTCTGGCACTTCTCTCCTTTCTTTGACTTGAACCTTTACCGCTGGTTCCGGCAGCGCTTTGGCTATCCGAGGGGCGGCTGGCAGATGTTCTTTTTCATGTGGCTGATCGTTCTGGAAGCCAGCCGCATTTTGCTCGGGCGGGCATTTCCGGGGAAATTGTATTACTTATTCAACGGTAGCTCACTTATTCTGATCGCAATTTGCCTTACCACAATCGCTTGCGTCGCCATTCCGCTAACCATTTGGAAGAATATTCGCATTGAGTTGCAATTGGAGGAACAAGGGCGGCTGCTGATGCAGGCCCGGCTGGATGCGCTGACGGCTCAGATCAACCCGCACTTTCTGTTCAACACGCTGAATTCGATTGCTTCGCTAGTGCGGATTGATCCGGAAACCGCCCGCCAAGTGATCGTCAAACTTTCCAGCATTTTGCGCCGCCTCCTCCAGAAGCACGAGAACTTCACACCCCTCAATGAGGAACTGGCTTTTATTGATGACTATCTTTCCATCGAGGTGATTCGATTTGGGGAACAGAAATTAAGAATCGTCAAGGAGATTGAAGACCAGACTCTGCCCTTAATGGTCCCTAGCATGCTGTTGCAGCCCATTGTAGAAAACGCAATTCGCCATGGTCTGAGCCCGAAGGTAGAAGGAGGAGTCATTGCCATTCGGAGCTGCCGCGAAAACGGCCGGTTGATTCTGGAAGTTCGTGACAATGGCGTGGGGATTCCCCTGGAACAGATTGAGCACATTTACCAACAGGGCATCGGCATCAACAATGTACGGGAGCGGCTGCGGGTTCTTTACGGGTCGGAGTTCATCTTTCAGGTTGACCGTCTGCCTGAGGGGGGCACTTCGATCCAGATTGGCATCCCCTTGCTTGCCAACTGAAGCAGTTTCATTGTCGCAATGATTCACATTCCCTGATCTAGAGCATATAAATGACGAACCTCAGCGGCTAAAGCCGTATTCATTTTGCGGCGGTTACGGCATGGCTGAAGCCATGCCCTGACGAGCCCATTAAGGCAGGTTATCCACTTGCTGATCCCTTCGGCTACGCCCGGGACAAGCTGCACAAGGCTCCGATGATTATGTAGTTTTCCAGAATGATTCTATTGAGGAAATTGATTCTTACAGAACTACTTAAGGATGATACAAGAGAGCATAGTCAAAAGGACCGAAGCAATGAGAGAACTGACCAAAAAGATTTTCTGCTTTGCTTTGGCGCTGATCAGCATCTCCTGCGGGGAGCAGGCCGCGAAACCAGTGCTCATCAATGGGGCGGGGGCCACGTTTCCCTATCCGATCTATTCCAAGTGGTTTGATGAATACCACAAGCTGCATCCAGAGATTCAAATCAATTATGCTTCGGTCGGTTCCGGCGCGGGGATTCGCCAGATGTTGGTCAGCACCGTGGACTTCGGCGCCTCCGACGGGCCCATGACCGACGAGCAACTGGCGCAGGCCAACGTTCCTATTCTGCACTTTCCGACCGTCCTGGGTGCGGATGTGGCCACCTACAACATTCCCGGAGTCCAACAGGAGCTCAACTTCACCCCCGAAGCCATAGCGGGAATTTTTCTGGGGAAAATCACCAAGTGGAATGATCCCTTGATCGCGCGAGAAAACCCAGGCATAAAACTGCCTGATGCGGGGATCGTCGTGATTCATCGTTCCGACGGCAGTGGAACGACTTATATCTGGACCGATTACCTTTCCAAAATCAGCTCGGAATGGAAGGAAAAGATCGGAAAAGAAACCTCTGTCAATTGGCCGGTAGGATTAGGAGCCAAAGGCAACGAGGGTGTATCCGGTTTAATCAAGCAAACACCAAATTCCATTGGCTATGTAGAGCTGGTTTATGCGATCCAGAACCATCTTCCTTATGCCCGGGTACGCAACGCCGCCGGGGCTTTTGTAAAAGCGGATCTGGCCACGATTTCGACTGCCGCAGCGGAAACAGCAACAAGCATGCCTGACGATTTTCGCGTGTCCATAACCAATCCGCCGGGCCAAGAGGCGTATCCCGTTGCGAGCTTTACGTGGCTACTGATTCCGGGCAAGATTACGGATGCCGCCAAGCGAGAGGCCATCAAGTCTTTCCTCCGTTGGATGTTGACCGAGGGCCAGAAATTTGCCGAGGATCTTGCGTATGGAAAACTTCCACCTGACGTGGTCGAGAAAGAAATGGAAGCGATTTCGATGATCCAATGAATAGGCCCTCCAACGAGAAGTATCGTGAAAACTCCGAAGAAAGCTTAGCCCTGAAACCGCAAGAAGAGGAATGATTTCAAATGCGCTACGGCACGGTTAAAACCGTGCCTGACAAAAAGCTCAAGTTCACACACAAGTCCTATGGCCATGTCTAACAAAGCAAGCGAGCGGGGGATCATATCCCAACGGGCGCATTTCTGGTTCCAGCGATTGCACGAGGGAGATGCAGTCGCCCATTTGGTAACCCTGATTGTGGCCTCCACCGTTCTGGTGGTTACGGGTCTGCTGGTGTATGAGCTGTGGATAGATTCCGCCCTTTCCCGACAAAAATTCGGCTGGAAATTTTTTTTCACCAGCACGTGGGACCCGGTTTTTGAAAGCTTTGGAGCATGGCCCTTCATCTTCGGGACCTTGGTGACATCGGCCCTGGGTCTGCTGCTGGCTGTACCGGTAGGTCTGGGAGCGGCCATTTTTCTGGCCGAGATGGCGCCGCCAAAGGTTTCCAGCGCGCTTGCCTTTGTCATTGATCTGCTGGCAGCCGTGCCGAGTGTCATCTATGGTTTGCTCGGAATTTTTATTCTCGTCCCGTGGCTACGGACGAGCGCTGAACCTTTTCTGAATACTCACTTCGGCTTTCTCCCTCTGTTTCAGGGGCCTGCCTATGGCGTGGGATTTCTAGCGGGCGGAGTGATTTTAGCGATCATGATTCTGCCCTATATTATTTCGGTTTCCCGGGAAGTGCTGCTGGCCGTACCGCCAGAGCAACGAGAAGCTGCTTTGGCCGTGGGTTCCACGCATTGGGAAGCGACGTGGGAGGTGGTCCTGCCGTATGCCAGGACCGGAATCTTCGGCTCGATTTTTCTGGCGCTGGCCCGGGCTTTGGGAGAAACGATGGCCGTCACGATGGTCATCGGCAACACTCCCCAAGTCAGTTCCTCGCTCTTTGCCCCCGGTTATACCATTGCCGCTGCCATTGCCAATGAGTTTACCGAAGCAACAGGAAATGTGCATTTGGCTGCCCTCATGGAATTGGGCTTGGTTCTATTTGTAGTTACGTTCATCCTCAATGGCTTGGGCCGCCTACTGATTCTGGCGACCGCCCAACAAGGAACAGCACGCGAATGAATCTACGGGCAAACTGGCGCAAATTGATCAATGTCGTGATGCTGGGACTCAGCGGGATGTGCACACTGTTGGCGGTTTCCCTGCTGCTGTTTATTCTTGGCTACTTGGTTTGGCAAGGAGGAACCGCAATCAACTGGGCCTTCTTTACAGAGCTCCCAAAGCCCGTGGGCGAACCGGGCGGGGGAATGGCGAACGCTATCGTGGGAAGCGCGAAGCTGCTGTTGCTGGCCGCCCTGATAGGAATTCCCGTTGGCTTGCTGGGCGGCATCTACCTGGCAGAATTTGGAGGCAGGACCTGGTCGTTTTTACTGCGATATGCCACGGATCTGCTGAATGGCACTCCTTCGATTGTGATTGGATTGCTTGCCTATGGGATCCTGGTCATGCCGATGCGACAGTTTTCCACGCTGGCTGGAGGATTCGCGCTCGGCGTGATTATGATCCCCACGGCTTTGCGGACCGCTGAAGAGTTTCTGCAATCCGTACCGCGCCCGCTGCGCGAGGCAGCCATGGCGCTCGGCGCTAGCCGCTGGAAAACCATCGCCACAGTTGTAGTGCCGGCAGCCTTGCCGGGAATCGTTACCGGCATGTTGCTGGGATTGGCGCGAATTGCCGGGGAAACGGCTCCTTTGCTGTTCACGGCCTTCAGCAATCGCTTTTGGAGTCCTGGGTGGATCCAGCCGACCGCATCCCTGCCGGTTATGATTTATACTTACGCGATTGCCCCCTATGAAGATTGGCACCGGCAGGCTTGGGCGGCGGGCTTGGTGTTGCTGGCGCTGATTCTGATCGTCAATGTTGGCACGAGAATTCTCTTGTCCCGACGCACTCCCTGGGAGAGACTTTAACCGATGAACCAATTTCCCAATCCAGCGACAGCGCTTCCAAAACCCATCCCCAGGGAAGGGAACTCGGCCCAGGCTTCCGCGGGCAAAACCGGGCCGAAAATCCAGGTTTCCCGCCTGAATCTTTTCTATGGCGAGAAACAGGCGCTGCATGACGTCCATCTGGAAATTGCGGCCAATTGCATAACGGCTGTCATTGGACCTTCGGGATGCGGGAAATCCACATTACTGCGCACCTTGAACCGAATGTACGAAACGATCCGATCCGTGAGGCTGGAAGGGGAAATCCTGCTGGACGGTGAAAATATTTTTGGATTAGATGTTACAAGTTTACGCCGGCGGGTCGGGATGGTGTTTCAGAAGCCCAATCCGTTCCCGAAATCCATTTTTGAAAACGTGGCCTATGGTCTGCGGATCAACGGCTATAAGAACTCCTTGGCCGAGTCGGTCGAAAAGAGCCTGCGACGCGCCGCCTTGTGGGAAGAAGTAAAAGATCAGTTGCGCAAGTCGGCCTATATTTTATCCGGCGGCCAGCAGCAGCGGCTCTGCATTGCCCGGGCTATCGCCCTGGAACCGGAAGTCATTCTAATGGACGAGCCCTGTTCGGCGCTGGATCCGGCTTCCACTGGCCGCATCGAAGATCTGATGTTGGAGCTGAAAGAGCGCTACACCATCGTCATCGTGACGCATAACATGCAACAAGCAGCACGAGTTTCCGACTGGACCGCCTTTCTCTCGCAGGGACGCCTGATCGAATTCGGCGCCACGCCGGACATCTTCACACGACCCAAGAAGCGGGAAACTGAGGACTACGTAACCGGGAAATTCGGATAAGAGAACCATGGCGAAACATCTGCAACTGGAAATCAAAAAGCTCAATAAGAAACTCCTGGCGATTGGCGATACCGTGGTGGAAGCCATCCAGAAAGCTTTGGCCGCCTTGGAGGAGCGTCGGGAGGCGCTCGCCCGCGAAGTTATGGAAGGAGACCGGCGGATTGACCGGGGGGAGGTCGCGATTGAGGAAGAATGCCTCAAGCTGCTTGCTCTCTACCAGCCTGTAGCCGAAGATTTGCGGTTCATTGCGGCCGTGATGAAGATCAACAATGATCTGGAGCGGATGGGAGATGAAGCGGTAAACATCGCCGAGCACGCGGTCTTTCTGGCACAGTCGGAACCGATTCTGATCCCCCCCCGCTTGAAGGACATGACGATCTCCGCCATGCGCATGGTTCAGGAAAGTTTGGCCGCTTTCGTGAACAGCGACTCACAGGTTGCCCGCCGCATCTGCGGGGAAGATGACGAGGTGGATCAGTACAACCGCGAGGTCATCAACATTGTCTGGAAAATGATGGAAAAAGATCCGAAGACCATCGAGCAGGCCACACATTTGTTTTCCATTTCGCGCCACCTAGAACGTATTGCCGATCATGCCACCAATATCGCCGAAGATGTCGTATACATGGTGGAAGGAAAAATCATCCGGCATCGGGCCGAGTTGCCTCCTCGCTGACCGAAAAATCTTCCTAAATTGGACAACCGATCCGAGATGTGACGCGCAAGACCAAGTATCGTAAGCCCGAAGCGCCCGATTTCTTTCTCCCCTCCGGGGCTGGTTTCG
>JACQGE010000067.1 GCA_016199675.1 Acidobacteriota bacterium
GAGCAGTTCTCCAGTTGGTGTATACCAGCAATTCAGCCCCGGAGGGGCGTCAGATTGTAGCCCACGGCGCAAGCCGTGGGTCAGCGATGCGATGATCGAGACGAGCCCCGGAGGGGCGAAAGACCAGCGGTCTATAGCAACAAGAGAACTGCTGTTAGCGTCCCGAAAATATTTGGACCAGCAGCCAGATGTTTAGAGAAATAATGAAGCCGGCCACCACCCAGGCAAGGCTTTGCAGCCAGGCGGGATTGGCAAAGCGCCCCATCTTTTCCCGGCTGCTGGTGAATTGCACCAGCGGAACAATAGCAAACGGCAACTGAAAACTCAGGATCACCTGGCTCAGGATCAGCAACTGGTAGGTCCCCTGTTCCCCTTTGATGGCGATCACAAGCGCCGCCGGAATGATGGCCAGGGAGCGGGTAATCAAGCGGCGCAGCCAAGGGCGAATCCGAATTTTCAAGAAACCCTCCATCACAATCTGGCCAGCCAGAGTCCCGGTAAGCGTCGAAGATTGCCCGGCGCACAGGAGCGCAATCGCGAATAATGTGCTCGATAAAGGGATCCCCACGAGCGGGGCCAGAGTGCTGTGGGCTTGGGAAATCTCTGTCACCAGAACACCGTTCCGGTGAAAGACGGCGGCCGACATCACCAGGATGGCGGCGTTCACGAAGAAGGCTAGATTCAGGGCCAGAGCACTGTCAATGAAGTTGAACTTGGCAGCGGTGCGCAAGTCCGTCTCGGTCCGGCTCACCCGGCGCGATTGGACCAGGGCAGAGTGCAGATACAGATTGTGAGGCATGACCGTGGCTCCCAGGATGCCGATGGCCACATAGAGACTTCCTCCCTCCAGATGCGGGTGAAATGCGGCGGAGGCGATCTGCCCCCAGTCGGGCTTCGCCAAAAAAATTTCCACCACATAACACACTCCCACGAGGAAAACCAAGGAAACGATAAAAGCCTCCATCTTGCGGATGCCGTGCTTCTGAAGAGCTAAGAGCAAAAGTACATCCGCCGCCGTAATGAACACCGCCGCCATCAGGGGGATGCCGAACAGGAGATTGAGTCCGATGGCGCTGCCGAGCACTTCAGCCAGATCGCAGGCCACGATCGCGATTTCGCAGAGAACCCAGAGAATCAGCGACACAGGCCGCGAGTAATAGTCCCGGCAGGCTTGGGCCAAATCCCGGCCCGCAAATAACCCCAGGCGGGAGGCCAACGTTTGCAACAAAATGGCCATCCAGTTCGAAAGGAGAAGGACCCAGATCAGTTGGTAGCCAAAGCGGGCGCCCCCTTCAATATCCGTGGCCCAGTTGCCTGGATCCATGTATCCTACACTGACCAGGTAGGCGGGGCCGGCAAAAGCGAATAGTTTGCGCAGCCACATGCCCCCCTCTGGGATGCCCACGCTGGAGAAGACCTCGGGAAGGGAGGGCGTTTCCGCCGTGTTCTGCTGAACTTTCTCGGCAGGAATGCTCATCTTGGATAAGAGATGTTTTTAGTCAAGACATTAAATTAATCAAGGTTAATATTATAAATTAGCTTTGCTAAACTGAACAAACCGGGACGACGGACGATGGCCACGATTGCTTCGGAAAACCTGCTCAAAACCATTCTGGAACTGAGCGAAAATGGGGAGACGGTGATTGCCGCGCGCTTGGCCGAATTTCTGCGGATTTCTTCGGCAGCAGTCAGTGTGGCCCTGAAACGGCTCCATAAGAAGGGCAATATCCGCATCTCCAGCAAACATGTGATCCAGTTGACGCCCGCGGGCCTGCGCACGGCTTCCGATCTTGTGCGCCGCCACCGCCTGGTCGAGCGTCTGTTGACGGATGTGCTCCAGATGTCGTGGGAGAAAGTTCATGAAGAGGCCGAAAAACTGGAACATGCCATTTCACCGGCACTGGAGGAACGCCTGTTGGCGTTGTTCAGCGAGAAGGGCACTTGCCCCCATGGCAACCCCTTCACCCCCACTCTGCCTTTTCAGCGCAATCCTCGGTGTTTTCAGCTCACGGAAGCTCCGGAGAACAAGCCGCTGCGCGTAGCGCGCATCGCGGAACTTCACGAGAAAGAAAAGGACTTCTTGCACTCCCTGGCCGTTGTTCATCTAATGCCAGGGAGCCGGCTCGTGTTGCTGCGCCGCACCTTCGACGGCATTTTGGAGTTGCGTGTGGGAGACCGGAAGGCAGCTTTTTCCAGCGAATCCGGTTCGCGGATTTGGGTGGAACGGGCATGAAAAAAGATATCGCTGATCGCCGCGAGTGAAGAGTGCAGAGAAGGTGAATGCCTTTTCTTATCATGGGAGTCTTCTTCGGCTCCGAGGCGCGGCACCCTGGTTTTTTGATTTTTCCCTCAATTCACGGAACCATTCGCGATTTCTTTTTAAGAGAGACCCCTTGACATTCTTCGGAAGGAGAGAAAAAATAAATGATTTCAGGCGGGAATCATTATCCCGTTCGTTAAGACTGCAAACTAAAAATACTGCGGTGGGTGAGTGTGTCCATGGATTCAAAGAAAGGTTTTTTAGGCCAGTTCCTGGCTCGGCTGAAACAAACGAAAGAAGGGGCGCAGCCCGGTGACGACGTGCCGCCCGAAATTCGCACGGTGCGGCGCCGGCTGGTAACCGGCTCGGTTGTCGGCTTTCTGGGGATCAATCTTTTCATGTTTATGCGATTTTTCTTCCCCCGGACCCTCTTTGAGCCGAAAACGAGCTTTGCAATTGGCTACCCTTCGGACTTCGGTTTCGGGGTGGACACGAGATTCCAGCAGCAATATCGTATCTGGGTGGTCCGAAATGCGGAAGGTTTGTTTGTGATCTACGCTCGCTGCACTCATCTTGGTTGCACGCCGGACTGGAAAGAGAGCGAGAATAAATTTAAATGCCCCTGCCATGGAAGCGGATTCGACAACGAGGGGATCAACTTTGAAGGGCCCGCGCCGAGACCCTTGGATCGCGCGCACGTGGAACTATTGCCGACGGGGGAGATTCTGGTGGATGTAAGCCGGCTGACTCCCTATCCCTACAATGTCCCCGGCGTCATCTTGACGGTTTAGAACTGGACATAAAAGGGAAGCTTGGCGGCAGAAACGGATGGAGGCTTGAATGGCGGAAGAAGAAAAGCAAGGCCAGCCCGAAAGTAAAGGAGCCACAGGGCTTTTAGAAAAGGTCAAAGAAGAAACCAAGGTCATGCAGGAGAAGCTCCAGCGGGACCTGGAAAGTCTCAAGCAGCCGGAAAAAACACAGCTCTATAAGTCCATTTTCCGGGTGAAACATGATGAAACTCCCCGCAGCCGGTCGCTGGGAGTACTGACGAACGTCTTTTTGCATTTGCACCCGGCCCGGGTGAACCGCGACGCCGTCCGCTACGGCTATACCTGGGGCATGGGCGGAATCACGTTTTACCTTTTCATTGTGTTGACTATTACGGGCGTCTTATTAATGTTTTATTACCATCCCAGCAAAATCCAGGCTTTCCGCGACATCCTGTACCTGGAACATGACGTTCCTTTCGGGAAACTGCTGCGGAACATGCATCGCTGGGCAGCCCACCTGATGATTATCACGGTGTGGCTCCATATGCTGCGGGTTTATCTGACGGGCTCTTACAAAAAACCTCGCGAGTTCAACTGGGTCGTCGGAGTCCTTCTTTTGGTGCTGACTATGTTGCTTTCCTTCACCGGCTATCTGCTCCCGGATGACCAACTCGGTTTCTGGGCGGTGACCGTAGGGACCAACATGGCCCGCGCAACGCCGATGCTGGGGCACGAAGGCCCCTTTGGCCCTCAGTTGGGAATGACGCCGTACAATGATGTGCGCTTTGCGCTCTTAGGCGGCTCGATCGTAGATTCCAACGCTTTGCTGCGCGCCTACATCTGGCACTGTATCGCCATCCCGATTATTGCCGGAGCATTCATGGTGGTGCACTTCTGGCGCGTGCGCAAGGATGGCGGGATTTCCGGCCCGGCGCCTGTGATGCTGGAGAAGGAAATCAAGCCGGAACGGCCTTGAACGAATTGATTTTTTATCCCAAGGGGGAGTGGTATGGATTGGCACCAATTATGGGCGATCACCAGCGCACCGGATAACATACCTATCGTCGCGTTGTTATTTCTGGTGCCTTTTTACCTCTGGTATGGCTTACGGCAGTCCTTCGCCAATGACCGGCTGATCGCGCAACTGGAAGCCGATCCCGCCCTGGCGAAGACGCACCATCGCAAGACGCTTCCTTATAAGCCCGAATGGCCTAAGGAGGTCCATGTCTGGCCCTTCCTCCTCAAGGTGGAGTTCCTGGCGGCAGTGATTGTGACGGTGATCTTGTTTGTATGGTCCATTACTCTCAACGCTCCCCTGGAAGAACCGGCCAATCCGAACCTGACGATGAACCCTTCCAAGGCCCCCTGGTATTTCCTGGGTCTTCAGGAGATGCTGGTGTATTTCGATCCCTGGATGGCGGGCGTAGTGCTGCCGACTCTGATCATCGTTGGGTTAATGGCGATTCCGTACATGGATGCCAATCCCTTAGGAAATGGTTACTACACTTATAAGCAAAGGAAATTTGCTATTTGGTCCTTTTTGTTTGGTTTCGTTGGGTTATGGGTTCTCATGGTGATCATCGGGACCTTTATCCGGGGTCCAGGGTGGATGTGGTTTTGGCCCGGAGCGACGTGGGACCACAATCGGCTGATTTTCGAAACCAACCGCGATCTGGACCAGATTTTAGGGATCACCAGCGTTTGGGGCAGAGCCATCTTCGGGGCATTTGTAGTGGGCTTGTACTTTGCCCTGGCAGGCTGGGCCGTCCATAAGCTGATTACCTTGACGGAATTTAACCGGAAGATCTATGAGCGGATGGCGCTGCTGCAATACCTGGCGTTACAGTTCTTCTTGACTGTGATGCTACTGCTGGTGGTCAAGATTATTCTCCGCCGGCCGCCGCTGCGCATTAAGTACATCTGGGTGACGCCGTGGTTCAATATTTAGATTTTAGGGTAAGGATTCATCCACGATCTTTTAAACCGATTTAGGGAGAATTAGGATGCCAGAAACTCCTTCCTCCGAGAAGGACCCAATCCTCAGTAAGTCGCTAAGTGGGGTTTTGCTGCTCTCCTCGCTTCTTTTAATGATCACCCTGCTTTGGGCGCTCTATGACGAGGTTTATGGGCAGCGCCCCTGGAAAGGCGAACAGGCCCGCTTCGTCCAGCGATACACCGCCGTCTTGAAAAACAAGAAAATTCCTGAACAGATAGAACAGGAAAAGCAAATCCGAGAATCGGCTGAGTTTCAGCAAATCGAGCAAAAGGTTGAGGAAGCCGAACAAGCCGTTGCTTCCCAGTTGGCTGAAATTGACCAGCAAACCCGGTTGCTCACGGCTCAGATCGCTGCCCTGAACAAAGTCTTCCAGGAAGCCCGCGGGCAGGTTTCGGCGCTCACCTACCAAATCGAAACAGCTTCCAGCGAAGGGAAGAAGCAGTCGTTGCAGGAGGAGATTGAAGAAGTCAAGGAGCGAACGCTGCGTGCCGATTTGCCCATGCTGGATGGCGCCCCCTCGGAGAGAAAAGAGTTCAAGTATCAGTCGCTAGACGCGGAATTGAATGGCCTGAAGGCCCGGAAGGCGGAGTTGCAAACCCAGCGCATTCAACTGACGCAGCCCATTAGCGATTTGCGCCAGCAGCGGGACACCTACCTGCGGGAGCAATTGGGTGGGTTGAGTGTGGAGCAACTGAATGGCCTGGTTCGAAAGATGGAGACCTTCACCCCCGACATCAAGCAAATTCACGTGGCGGACATTGATCTGGTGGATCGTTGCGAATCTTGCCACCTCGGGGTTCGGGAGCCGATCATCCTGACGGCGGCCGACATGGGAGGCGACGGATATGCGGCCGCTTTTGTGAGTCATCCCAAGCCCGAGTTGCTAAAAATTCATGACCCGGAGCGGTTCGGATGCAGTCCCTGCCATAACGGGAATGGCCGGGCTACCACCAGCATTGAGAAGGCGCATGGTTTGTACGAGCATTGGTTATGGCCTTTGTACGAGCACGAAAATGTGGAGGCGGGCTGCCAGCAGTGCCATAGGAACGATCGGCACCTGGAGCATGCCACCGTCCTTAATGAGGGCAAATATTTGTTCGATCATCGCGGCTGCGTCGGTTGTCACCGCTACGAGGGCTACGATACTGAAGCCGAGGAGTTGCAGCAAATCCAGCAGACGATGTCCCAAAAGGAGCAGCAGAAGCGCGACAACCTCCTGGAGGTGGAGCGCAGCGTCGCCGCGGCGGATCGCGCGGCCACCAACGAAGAAGCCCGCCAGCTTTATGAGAAAGCCGATAACCTCCGAGTGGCCAGCAGCGGAATCGATGCCGAAGTCGGACAACTCAGTCTCCGGGTTCGCAGCCTGATGCGGGAGCGCAAGAAAGTTGGCCCCAGCTTGAAAGAAGTGCGGATGAAACTGCGGAAAGAGTGGATTCCGGTTTGGCTAACTAATCCACACGCTTTCCGGCCCTCCACCCGGATGCCGCGCTTCCGGCTGGAGCCAGACCAAGTGCAGGCCATTGCCGCTTTCGTCTGGCAATCCGGCGTGACCGGCCCGGCGCCGCCCTCGCAAGCTAAAGGCGACCCCGTCCAGGGAAAGGAGTCCTTTGAAACCCGTGGCTGCATGGCTTGCCATTCTGTCGGCGAAGCCGATCAGGCGGTCGGCGGAACCTTCGCCGCCAATCTCACCCGCGTTGGCGAAAAAGTCAATTATGATTACTTAGTCCGATGGATTTATAATCCCCGAATTCGCACCCGTCCTTATTGCCCTCTGGAGAAACGGGACCTGGGGCCGGAGGACTACGCCCGTCACGGTTTGCCCTTCGAATTTGACTTGGATCATTCCACCTGCCCCAATGACGGCGCCGAATTGCAGGTGGAGCAGATGACCGTCATGCCACGTTTGCGGCTGAGTATGGAAGAGGCCCGGGATATTGCCAGTTACCTGATGACCCTGAAACAGAAGGAACCGCAAGAGTATGCTCCAGCGCCTTTTTTGGACGACCCCGCGATGAAGGAAAAAGGCTTGCCTTTGGTCAAGAATTTTGGCTGCGCTGGCTGCCATGAAATTGCCGGCCTGGAGGAAGAAGGGCGGATTGGCACCGAATTGACCAAAGAAGGCAGCAAGCCCATTGAACGCTTGGATTTTGCCCTCCTCACGATCCCCGCCGAGCGGGAAGGCTGGTACAACCACAAGGGATTTTTCGTCAACAAGCTGAAAGACCCGGCCATTTACGACCAGGGAAAGGTGAAGGCCCCTCTGGAAAGATTGCGGATGCCCAACTTCGATCTGAAACCGGAAGAGATCACGGCCCTCAGCACTTTCTTGCTGGGCAGCGTGGAGTCTGCCTTGCCGGATCGCTATTTCTATCGCCCGGACCAGCGCGGCCAGGACATCGAAGAGGGCTGGAAAGTGATCTTAAAATACAACTGTATGGGTTGCCATATGGTTCGGGTCGGCCAGAAGTCCGTTTTGATGGACCTGCCGCGCTACCAAAGCCCCGATTGGAAAGAACAACTTCCTCCTACTCTGATTGGGGAAGGCGCGCGCGTTGATCCCCTCTGGCTGGCCAAGTTCCTCGAAAATCCTTCCATGAGCGACACCAATACGGACCGGAATGGAGTGCGGCCTTATCTGCGCGCCAAGATGCCCACTTTTTATTTCTCGGAAGGAGAAATTCTGGCTCTGACGCGGTTCTTCGAGGCCATGTCTTCCCAAGTGCGGCCTTACATCGCTCCTCAGTTGGTGCCTATGACTTCGCAGGAGATGACCTTGGCCCGGCAATTGTTTACCGACCCGGGTGCTCCTTGTCTCACCTGCCATGCCACGGGCGATCCCGCTCATGACCAGCGGGCCACCGCTCCCAATTTCGTCTTGATGAGGTCCCGCCTCAAGCCGGACTGGACACGCCGCTGGATGTTGGATCCGCAGATGATGAATCCAGGGACCGCCATGCCTTCCGGACTCTTCCGGCAGGAAAATGGGAGGTGGGTCTTCAACGTTTCCCTGCCCCCGGCCTTCCGTCAATATGACAAGGATCATGCAGACCTTTTAGTCCGCTATATCTTCCAGTTCACCCCGGAAGAATTGCGCCGCATCTCCGGCGGAGGGGGTGCAAGCGCCGCTCTACAATGAGGAATAGAAGAAAGTGAAACTGGATAAGGCAGCGGGGATTCCGTTTACCTGAAAGAGGCTGGCAAGTGTTGCCAGCCTCTTTCTTTCTTCCTGATCCGTTTCCCTGCAAGTTCCGCTAAGGGCGGAGACTTCAGGCCGCTAGACCATTTTTATTTTTAGTGGAGACCAAGAGTCCGTCAGGGCATGGCTTCAGCCATGCCCTGAATCGTGGCTCTCCAGTGCGGCTTCAGCCGCTAAGGTTCGTCTTTGCAATGCTCAGGGATCACCGTTGCCCGTCTACGCTATTTGTGAAACCGCTGTAATCCGGGCCACGCGCGGGAGCAAGCGGGCAGAAAAACAAGGTAGTCACGGCATGCTTTTTATGCCGTGGGTCTGTTTCAGGTAAAGCAAAAGCCCACGACACAACAAGACGTGGCGTGGCTACAACTCCTAACTACCTTATTTTCTCGGTTCGTCAGGGCACGGCTTCAGCCGTGCCGAAATCGTGCCGACAAAGGGGGGATTTAGCCCCCGAGGTGCACATCCTGGGTATGGCGGTCCGGTGAGTGCCAGCGGCCCGTATTCGACGAGTATTGGCGGTATAGCGTGTGATCCAAACCGGACTCGGTGTCCCGCTCGTGGCCGGTGAACTTGTAGTTGTTGTCCAGGGTGTTGGTAATTACGCGCTCGCCGCCGTAGGGGTAAAAGTCCGATTCCTCCACCACCCCGCCCGTTGCGTTCGTCATCACCCGCGCGGAACCCAGCCGGTCCGCGAGATAATAATAGACGTTGGCGCAATAAGTAGTAGGATCACAGCGCACAATGCGCTGGCCATTGAAGTAGATGTATTCCGCCGTGACGGTTCCGCTCAGATCGCTCTCGGCCAGTACTTCCCCATTGATCCCATACCAGTACAGCTTCCCGCTTGGATGACTCGTTTGCTGCGCCGGATTTCTCCCCGACGAGCCGCGACTATGCCCGCCAGCGATCTTGGCCACGCGCCGCCCGTCCCCATCATAAAGGTACTTGTAGCCCGACGTAAAATCCATGGGGGCATTCGGGAAAGTCATACGTGAAACCTCTTCTATGATTCGGCACGTCGCAGTAGCGGGATTAGGGACATTTTTGGACGAACGAAATCGAAATCAAGGCCGTGGTAGCAACAGTGTGGCATCCGAGTATGGCTTGTCAGGAATTACGACGTTTCCAGAATCCTCTTTTTCATCTAATGGTCGTGCCGGTGGTATATTGGGACTTTCTGGATAGGCCTTGCCATCGAAAGGAAATTCTGCTTCGTAGAAGGGCTTCCCTCCCCCACCTGCGGTAGCCGATAGACTTCGCCAACCGTGGGAGGACTTCTGTAAGACTCGGATGGGTGCCGAAGCTGCGACAATATCACCAACAATTTTAAATCCCTCCCCTTCGGGTTTAAGTACTAGCGTGGTGCAGCCCCCAGACCCACACATTGGAGTGCCAACTAGATGCACAATTGCTTCCTTTTTGCCATCGTCGTTTAGATCGATAAAAGCTGCATAGTATCGAATTTCTAAATCGGCTCTTCGCAACATCGTCTCTGCAGTGCTGTATTTTTGCATAAGAAATTTACGAAGGGATTCGGAAAGCTCCGAGTCAGAATTTGCATCTTGCCATGCGCATTGACCAAGGGCCACGATGCAAGACAAGCAAGTGACCAAAATTATCTCTAGTCTGAACCTCATTCTCATTTAAATTCTCGTTTCTGGAGTTACTCAATCGAAGCAAGCTCCAGCGCCAGCGAGCACGTTGTTTGCATATCCTTCAGTGACCCGCGAAATCCTATCAAGGTCAGGCAGTCTACTTTTTGTTCCCTCCAACCCCAGATTGTATGCAGAAGCAGTTAACCAATCTCTATACCCTAAGTCCAAACCGGCGTTCTGAATCGCAGGAGTAAGCTGGTTCATCAGCCATCGTATATGCTCCGCAGCAGTATCAGCAGCGATCAAAGGATTTTTGGCATCATCATCAGAAATGTTAGGAAAGGCTTTTCGCGTGAGTTGGAACATCCCTCGGGCGGGATTATCGGGGTCTTTTGGGTTGGCGTTCCACGCATCCGCAACAAGATCACTTTCAACAGTCGCAATAGCTCCCAGCAGGTGATAGTCGATGCCGTACTTTGCCGCCTTATCCTTGAACAGTTGAGTATTTGCCTTTATTCTTTGCACTATCTCGGTTGAAGCTTTCCCGAGGCCGTCAAGTGCCCTAGCACAATCCTTATTCACTCCAAGTTTTTTCACTAGGTCATTAAGGTCATCCTCATACGAATCATGCGGCGCATCACCATCAATTTCGTGCTGACGGCTCATTGCGCCGGAAAACACAGCGAAGCGCAGCCAGTCGTTGTCAGTCCGGCGGGAAGCATTACTAATAATTCTCCCATCGGGATCAGTGAAATTGCACGGGCTGTTTGCGCCATAGCTATATCTATTCAACGACTGCGGATTTGCTGGTGTTCCCTGATGACGGTCCGGCGAGTGCCAGCGGCCCAGATTCGATGAATATTGCCGGTGCAGTGTGTGGTCCAAACCGCTTTCGGCATCCCGCTCGTGGCCTGTGAACTTGTAGTTGTTGTCCAGGGTATCCGTAATTACGCGCTCGCCGCCGTAGGGGTAAAAATCCGATTCCTCCACCACCCCGCCCGTTGCGTTCGTCATCACCCGCGCGGAACCCAGCCGGTCCGCGAGATAATAATAGACGTTGGCGCAATAAGTAGTAGGATCACAGCGCACAATCCGCTGCCCGTTAAAGTAGATGTATTCCGCCGTGATGTTGCCGCTCAGGTCGCTTTCCGCCAGTACTTCCCCATTCACCCCATACCAGTACAGCTTCCCGCTGGGATTCCGGGTCTGTCGCACCGGATTTCTCCCCGACGAGCCACGACTATGCCCGCCAGCGATCTTGGCCACGCGCCGCCCGTCGCCATCATAAAGGTAGGTATAACCTGCGGTGGCGCTCATCCTCCCCTCGGCGTTCCAGGTGAAGCTGGAATAGCCATCCGTCGCCACATTGCCCGCCGCATCATACGTGAAGCCGGTGTTGGTAACCCGATTATTGGCCGTGTTGATGCCCAGGCTCAGGTATTCCCCGGCACAACCGCCGGATACGGGGCCAATCTGCGAAAGATTGGCATAGCGGTCGTAGGTGTACTGTTCGCTCCAGCAATTCGCGCCCGAGGTAGCCGTGCTCTGCGCGGTGGCAAGGCGGTTCATTTCATCATAAGTATACGCCTGGCTGCGGCCTGAGACGAGATTAGCCGCTCCAGGAATCCGGCGTGGGACGAAAATGTCCTGGAAAACGAGAGTGCGAAGAATTCCGCGATTCACTCCCCAATGCTGAGTAACTTGACCCACTTACTCCAGTTTCCCGGACTACCTTGTTAACAATTAACTCCCCTAATTTGTATTACTTATTTTTTCTGGACATATTGGCAAGATATTTGCTTTTCGTGCTTCCTTACTCATGCTGACCATTTCCAGAGAAGCAGATTACGCAACTCGCTTGATAGTCCATATGGCTGTCTCGACGCCACAGAGGCTTCAGGCCAAGACCCTGGCAGAGGCCGAACGGATTCCGGAAAGTTTTTTGTTCAAGATTTTACAGCTTCTCATGCGGCATCGTCTGGTGCGGTCTTATCGGGGTGTGTACGGAGGATATCAACTGGCTATGGACCCCGCCAAGCTGACTCTGTACCGGTTGCTGGAGATTGTGGAAGGGCCTATCGGCCTTAACGTGTGTGTTGCTTCGGGGATTGGATGCGAATTAAGCGCCGGATGCGGGGTCCACGACGTCTGGGTGGTGGCGCAGGCCCAGCTTCGGCAGACTCTGGAGAGCGTAACCGTGGCCGAGTTGGCCCAGCGCACGCTGGAAAAGCGGCGAATTTTAGCGGCGAGGACGGGGGACAGTGGCCGGTTGCAAAGGCAGGAAGGGGCTCGGCCCTAAGGTGGCCGCCCTTCCTGCCTTTCTCTGCGCAAGTCGGCGCCAGTTTTGAGGAAGAAAACAAGAGAGGAGAGACTGGAATGCGTGAGACAAGTGGGAGAGGGGAAGGACGGTTGGTGGCTGTCGTCATGTGGTTGATCCCTCTGGCGGCGGTTGCCGCTGGCATGCACCATTGGCTTCCAAAGATGGCCTCGGAGCATGGAGCCGGCATTGACCGTATGCTCCACTACCTGCTAATTACCGTCGGAGGCCTCTTTGTTACAGGCCATGTAGTCTTCGGCTATTTCCTGTGGCGCTTCAGCGGCGCGCGCCGGGCGGCTTTCCGGCTCCCCAGTGTGCGCACCGAGCGCAAATGGTCGCTCATTCCCATCATCGCCTTGTCGTTGATTGCCGAAGGAGGCGTTTTTGTTCTTGGACTTCCTGTCTGGGCCAAGCTCTATGCGGCTGCCCCGCCGGCGGATGCAGTTTTCGTGGAGGTAACCGCGGAGCAGTTTGCCTGGAATGTTCGGTATCCCGGCGCGGATGGCAAATTTGGTCGTACCTTGACGCAACTGCTGAGCCTCTCGAATCCTCTGGGATTGGATCGGGAAGACTTGGCGGCCCGTGATGACATTGTTCTTCTGAGTGAAATCTATTTGCCCGTTAACCGCCCCGCTCGCATCCGGCTGCGATCGAAAGACGTTCTCCATAGCTTCTTTCTGCCGCATCAGCGCATCAAGCAGGATATTGTGCCGGGGATGACAATCGAAACTAGGTTTGTCCCAACTGAAACAGGGACTTATGAAATCGCATGCGCCGAGCTATGCGGGTTCGGGCACTATCAGATGCGTGGTTTGGTCCATGTGGTGTCGGAAGAAGAATTCAATCAGTGGCTCAGCGAGCAATCCCCCTATTTCTAAAGGTCGATGCACAGCCACCGAAAACTGTCCAAGTTTCAATTTTGTTAGAGGAGGCATGAAGTATGGCTCAAACGCATGTTGGCGAAGCCGTTCACGAGCCGCAGAGTTTTCTTCGCCGCTACATTTTTAGCATGGATCACAAGGTGATCGGCTTGCAGTACCTCCTGACGGCGATGGCCGTGGCGCTGATCGCCGGGTTGCTGGCAATGTGGATACGCCTGCAACTGGCCTGGCCTGGAGCGCAATGGCCTTTGCTGGGGAAGTTATTTCCGGACGGAATGTCGGGCGGCGTGATGAAGCCGGAATTTTATCTCTCTCTGGTAACAATGCATGGCACGTTGATGGTCTTTTTTGTCGTTTCCTTTGCTCTAATTGGCGGCTTCGGTAACTATCTGATCCCCCTGCAAATCGGAGCGCGCGATATGGCCTTTCCTCTTCTGAACATGCTTTCCTACTGGGTGGCGCTCCTGGCGACGTTCGTCATGCTGTCCTCGTTTCTTGTAGAAGGGGGGGCGGCTGCCTCCGGCTGGACGGCTTATCCGCCCTTGAGCGCCGTCGCCCAAGCGATTCCCGGCTCCGCGATGGGACAGACACTATGGATTCTGGGCATGGCGTTGTTCATTGTCTCTTTCACAATGGGGGGCCTCAATTACTTTGCCACCATCGTGAATTCCAGGGCCAGAGGGATGTCTTTTATGCGGCTGCCGATGACCACCTGGACCTTATTTCTGGCGACCATCATCGGCCTGTTGTCTTTCCCTCCCCTGACCGCCGCAGCGATCCTGTTGCTGTTCGACCGCCACGGTGGGACCAGCTTTTTCCTGCCCGCTGGCCTTTTCTTCGGCAACCATACCTTGCCCAATCAGGGCGGCACGCCCCTGTTGTGGCAGCACCTGTTCTGGTTCCTGGGACACCCGGAAGTCTATGTTCTGATTTTGCCGGCGCTCGGCATTGCGTTTGACGTCTTGGCTCCTTTCATTCGCAAGCCGATCTTCGGTCACCGCATGACGATCTATTCTTTGTGGGCCATTGGTTTGTTGAGCATGATTGTTTGGGGACATCACATGTATGTCAGTGGGATGAATCCCTATTTGGGAGAGTTTTTTTCGGTAGGCACTTTGCTCATCACTATTCCTTCGGCCATCATCGGCTTGAATCTGATCGCCAGCTTGTGGGGAGCCAGCATCCGTTTCACCACGGCGATGCTGTTCGCGCTGGGAATCATTGCCTTATTCGGGTTAGGCGGCATGGGAGGGATTTTCCTGGGCACAGCGACTGCGGATATTTACCTGCATGACACATATTTTGTCGTGGGCCACTTCCATTTCATGATTGGCGGCGTCACCCTGTTTGCCATCTTCGCGGGAGTTTATTACTGGTTCCCCAAAATGTTTGGGCGGTTGATGAACGAGAAACTGGGGAAGGTGCATTTTTGGCTGACGATCGCCGGTTTTTATGGAGTGTTCCTAACCCAGCACTTCTTGGGACTCGGCGGGATGCCACGGCGCTATTATTCTTTTGAGAATTTCGATTTCCTGGAGCCGATTCGCGACCTGAATTTGTTGGTTTCTGGCAGCGCCTTTGTTTTGGGATCGGTCCAACTTCTCTTCCTATTCAACTTTTTCTGGAGCCTGTGGCGGGGGCCGGTCGCGGCACGCAATCCCTGGAAAGCCACGACGCTGGAATGGACAGCACCCTCCCCACCTCCTCATGGAAATTGGGGCGAAGTATCCCCCAGTGTTTACCGTTGGGCTTACGAATATAACGTTCCGGGCGAGGAACAGGACTACACCCTCCAGACAGCTCCACCAAGCGATGTGCCTGTGACACTTTAAAGCGAGGAGAAGAAGCAATGCCAGATGTATTCATTAATGCCCTCATTGCAGAGAAAAACCAAACGGCGCAGATCGGAACCTCGGCGCCCGCAGCCTGGAAAAACTTTGAGCGAGCGGCAGAAGCTCGCTCCGAGGAGGCCCTTCCTTATACCGACGCGGACCTGGGGCTGTGGGGCTTGCTGGCTACTGTGGCCATGTTGTTCGCCGGATTTACCAGCGCCTATCTCGTCCGCCGGGTATCTGGAGACTGGCAGCCCATTGCCCCTCCCGGCTTGCTTTACGTGAATACCATCATCCTGCTTCTCAGCAGCATAACGTTGGAAGTAGCCCGCCTTTCCCGCCGCTCTGGCCGGCAAACCGCATTTCATTTCTGGACATCGGCAAGCACGCTATTGGGAATGGCATTTCTCGGCGGGCAGGTTCTAGCTTGGCGGCAGTTGCAAGTCATGGGGATTTTTCTGCCCACCAGCGCGCACAGTTCTTTTTTTTATCTACTGACGGGACTTCATGGAGTGCATCTGTTAGGAGGCGTTTTCGGCTTGCTCTACGCCATTCGTCGAGCCTGGAGTTATGACAGCGATCCGGTGTTTGAGCCAGCCGCTCTCCGCCTGACTGCTTTTTATTGGCACTTCCTGACGGGAATCTGGATTTATCTATTCTTCTTACTGTTTGTCTGGCGTTAAACACAGGGAAAGGAATTTTTGATGGCGCAAGCACAAGTCTTAGAACGATTGGAGACGATGGAATCGACCTGGACAGTGGAATCGCCGTGGGGCGTGAGTTGGCAGAAACTGATGATGTGGATTTTTATCGCCGGTGATGCGCTGTTGTTCGCAGGTCTGCTGGCGAGCTACGGGTTTGTGCGGCTGGCGAGTCCCGCTTGGCCAAAACAATCGGAAGTTTTCCACCTGGAACTAATCGGCTTGATGACGTTTGTCTTAATCTCCAGCAGCGCCACCATGGCCTCGGCGGTGGGCGCTGCCCAACGCGGCGATCATGCTCGGGCAACACGGTTCCTCTGGCTGACGATTCTTGGCGGCTTGGGCTTCCTGGGGATGCAAGCTTACGAATGGACGACTCTTTTCGAAGAAGGGGCGAGGCTGACTACAAATCCCTGGGGCGTGCCACAATTTGGCGCTTCTTTCTTTGTTATCACTGGTTTTCACGGCTCCCATGTCTGGAGTGGCCTTGTGATCCTGGCTATCGTGGCGCTGCGCTCGCTCAAAGGGCGCGCTACGGCTCAAGGAGTGGAACTGGCAGGACTCTACTGGCATTTTGTGGACTTGGTTTGGGTTTTCATTTTTACTCTTTTTTATCTTGTTTGATGGGAATCAATGCTTAAAGGAAAAGAGAAATCGAAATGGCAAAATCACTTTCGGGAACAGGATACGGATTGTACTGGAAGACCTGGGGCTACTTACTGGCTCTCACTTTAGGGATGCTGGTGTCAGAATATCTGGCTCTGCCGAGAAGTTTCCTCCTCTCGTTGCTGCTGGCGGCGATGCTTATAAAGGCGGCGTTGATTGGCGCGAACTTCATGCATCTGCGCTTTGAGAAGCTCGGCTTGGTGCTGGCGATCACGGTGGGAATCCTGGCGACCGGAGCTGTCCTCTTTTTCCTGATCGCCTTCGACGGAGTTCACGTTTTCCGATTAGCGTCTCAGTGATCATGGGAGAAGGAAATGCGGATACGGAATTTTCGGCAAATCATACCGGCGGTGGGAGCAGCTTGCGGGCAGTTGGTTGCTGAACGTTCCTTCGCTTATTGCGCCATGTGTCAAACGGCGCTGTCAAACTCTCCCGAAGGGCAGCAGCTTGCCGGAGGACTGAACGGCGGAGTCTTGTTCTTGCTCACCATACCTTTTCTAGTGGCAGGAAGCGTACTTTTCCTGATTTTTAAAGGCCGGTTTCGAGCCGCCGTGAAACGGGTGACTGGGATCGCTCTCCTCAAATTTGCGCCCAGGAATTGTTTCTCTCCCGCGCGAAACCGCCTATAATTCGCGCTTGTTGCCCTTGAAAAGTAACCGCTTGTCCTTGTCAGGAGACTTGAATTTGCCTACTAAAGCAGATACGATTGATAGTTGCCTGAACTGGGCGGGGAGAAAGAACTAAGTTCGCGGGAAAGCCAGTGAACACGGAAGCAATGCTCCGCCTCAATTTTAATTTTAAAAAAGGAATAACGAAATGATTCGAACAAAATTAGGTTTGCTAACTATTTTCTCCCTAGTACTCACATTGGTTGGCTGTGGAGGGGGGCAAGAAACTCCCACGGCCGAGCAACAACAACAGCCTGCGGCTGCGCCCGCCGCAGCGCCGGTTGATCCGGCTACTGCGGGTTCAGTGACTGGCAAAGTGGCTTTCGAGGGGCAAGCGCCGGCAAAGATGCGCATCCGCATGGATGCAACGCCCGCCTGCGCGGAGAAGCATCAGGAACCCGTTTTTGCCGATGAAGTCATTGTCAATAGCAATGGCACGCTTAGCAATGTATTCATCTATGTGAAAGATGGCCTCGGGAACCGGACTTTCCCGATGTCGTCTCAAGAGGTGGTGCTCGATCAAGACGGATGCATCTATCATCCCCATGTTCTGGGTTTGATGGTCGGCCAGAAGCTGCGCATTAAGAATAGCGATCCCACCAACCACAATATCCACCCCATGCCCGCCAATAACCGCGAATTTAACGTTTCCCAACCTCCCGGGGGAGAGGACATGATTCGGGACTTTCCACGCGAAGAAGTGATGATCCCGGTCAAGTGCAATGTACATCCCTGGATGAAAGCTTATGTCGGCGTCGTATCTCACCCCTTCTTTGCGGTCACAGGATCGGATGGCTCTTTTGAACTGAAAGGATTGCCGCCGGGTGACTACACCATTGAGGCGTGGCATGAAAAATACGGCGCCTCTGAACAAAAGGTGACCATCGCTCCTCAAGAGACCAAGACAGTTGATTTTAATTTTAAGGGATAAGTAATCGCGGGTCAGGGAACCGCCTGACACGGCGGCTTCTTCGATTCATTGATGGGAAAGTGAATATGAACAGGTGTGTATGGCTGCATGCCTTCGCGGTGCTAACCGCAGCGGCCACCTTCTTGTTGATCATTGCTGGCGCATTGGTCGTCGGCCACGAGGCAGGTCTAGCTGTTCCCGACTGGCCGCTGTCCTATGGAACCTGGATGCCTCCCATGGAGGGCGGCATCTTTTACGAACACGGGCATCGCATGATAGCGGCCACCGTGGGGCTCTTAACAGTTGTATTGGCAATCTGGCTGTGGCGCACGGAACCGCGCCGATGGGTCCCTTGGCTGGGTTTAGTTGCCGTGATCGCCGTGATTGTGCAGGGCGTCTTGGGAGGAATTACGGTTCTTTATTTGCTTCCCATCCCTGTCCTGATCGGTCATGCCAGCTTGGCTCAGGCGTTCTTTTGCTTGGTGCTGGGTCTGGCTTTGTTTACCAGTCGGGTCTGGAATGATCCATTTGAACAAGTAGAGGATGTCCAGGTTCCGGCCTTCCGGCGCCTGTGTGCAGCCATGACAGCAGCGATTTTTATCCAGTTGGCTTTAGGCGCTGCCTTGCGGCACAAAGCGTTCGGCGTACTTCCCCACCTGTTTTGGGCTGGTACGGTGAGTGTTCTTGTGGTATGGATTGCCTTTCGGGCCGCCCACAAATGGTCGCACATGCCGCAATTGCGGTTGCTGCGGAATCTCGCCGTCGGAATGCCGAGCCTGCTGGTCTTGCAATTGGTTCTTGGAGCGGGTTCTTACTGGATTCGCATAGCTACCCGCGATGCTGTCCAGCCTCAACTGTCTACGGTTTGGATTACAACAGCCCATGTGGCTGTTGGAGCTTTATTGCTTGGGGCAAGTTGGGTTCTTACCTTGCTGGCTTATCGAAGATTATCAACGCCGAAGAGGATTCTTTCCTTGGCGGGAAGTCCTGAGAAGACTTTAGCATGAATTTTTGCGCAGAAACTCTCCAGCCCCCCTTGACTTCGGAGTCCGCGGGAATGGCTGATTACTTGGAGCTTACCAAGCCCAGGGTGACTTCTCTGATCCTGATGTCCACTCTGGTGGGTTTTTACATGGCTTCCTCCTCGCCTTTTCCCTTTCTACTGTTGTTCCATACGTTGATTGGGACAGCTCTGGTTGCCAGCGGGACGGCGGCGCTCAACCAATTTTGGGAACGGGAAGCTGACAGCAAGATGCTGCGGACCCGAAACCGGCCGTTGCCGGCGGGCCGGATGCGCCCGTGGAAAGCTTTATGGTTTGGCATCCTGCTTTCGCTAGTAGGCGTTTTCTATTTAGCGTGGCTGGTGAATTTTCTCACCAGTTTCTTGGCTGCTTTGACCCTGGGCAGCTATTTATTCCTATACACCCCCTTAAAGACCAGGACTCCCCTATGCACGATGGTTGGCGCTTTTCCAGGAGCCATCCCTCCCTTGATCGGATGGGTCGCCATACGGGGAGAAATCACCCTGGAGGCAGGCGTCCTTTATCTGTTGCTTTTCCTCTGGCAATTCCCGCATTTTCTCGCCATTGCCTGGTTGTATCGGGAGGATTACGCCAGAGGCGGGATTGTGATGCTTCCGGTAGTAGAGCCGCAAGGGGATTCCACCGGGCGGCAGATTTTGTTTTATTCTGCTGCCTTGCTGCCACTCAGCCTGATCCCTTCACTGTTGGGTCTGACCGGCTTGATCTATTTTTGCGGTGCATTCGTTCTAGGGCTATGGTTTTTGTGGGCAGGTCTCACGGCAGCGAAGGCCAAGACGAAACTCCAAGCCCGGCGCCTTCTTCAAACAACGGTTATATATCTCCCTTTGTTATACGGCCTGATGATGATTAACCGACTCGCACCCTAAGTTTGGACGACGTCCCTGAGTTTTACCTTCCTTCAGGACTAGAAATCGGTGCAAAAATTCCTGCTATGAAATCTGGAGTCGCTGTCGAAATCCAGGAACTGACGCGTTATTACGGCACGAGAAAAGCTCTCAATGGCATTTCGTTTGATGTACAAGAGGGAGAAATCTTCGGATTACTGGGCCCGAATGGCGGGGGCAAAACCACGCTTCTGCGCATCCTTTCCACTTTGCTGATTCCCAGTTCCGGACGCGCCGTCATTTTTGGCCTGGATGTCGCCTGCGAGCCGGAGAAAGTCCGTCGGCAGATCGGAATCGTCTTCCAAGCCCAGAATGTGGATAGCAAGCTCACTCCCGCAGAGAACCTTCGGCACCAGGGCCACCTCTATGGCTTGCAGGGCCAGAAATTGAAGCAGAGAATCCAGCAAGTGCTCACGCGCGTGGGACTGGCCGACCGCCCCGACGATTTGGTGGAAACTCTCTCGGGAGGGCTTCGCCGCCGCCTGGAACTGGCCAAGGGTTTGCTCCATCAGCCGCGGTTGCTGTTGCTGGATGAGCCTAGCACTGGGCTTGATCCTGGGGTTCGGCGCGATTTATGGGAGTATCTCGCCCTGTTGCGGAGACAGGAAGGCGTTACGATCCTGCTCACCACCCACTTATTGGAAGAAGCGGAGCGATGCGACCGCTTGGCCATTCTTCATCAGGGAGCGCTAGTGGCCTCCGGCACTGTGGATTTCTTGAAGAAAGAAGTCGGCGCGGAAGTCGTCCTGCTGGAAGCGCGAGAGCCGAAAGCCTTACAGGATCAGATCCGGGAAAAATTCGAGATCGAAGCGAAGTTCCTGGGAGGAAAAGTTCGTTTCGAGCATCCACGCGGGCATGAGTTTGTTTCCCGATTGATGGAAGCCTTCCCAGGGGAGATTCAGTCCGTTACGGTTTCTAAACCGACTTTGGAAGATGTATTTATTCGCAGAACGGGGCACCAATTCGGGGAAAACTTTATCTCCCCCCACTAAGCATTTTCATTAGACCATTTTTGAGATGCAGCCACTGAAACATTTTCTAAAGAAATGCAGTGCTCTATCTAAACGAGACTGACAATTTTCCCTTGCTTCAGCGTGATCCTCTTCGCTTCCTCGATCACGCCGATAATCAAGAGAAGGTAACGGTCCAGAACACAACGAACTTCATCCCTCAGTTTGCAGGACCCGTCCAGGGCTTGATTGATACAGTCAGCGCAGACATCTTCTCGAATAGCGGTTACATAGTCGTCGATCTTTTCGCTGTTTACCCGAGAGATCGATCTCACAATCCTGGGAAAACGGTCAAATAATGCACAGTCATTTCGCTGGTTCAGGCTGCAGGTGCCATCCATGTTGCGGTCCACGCAGATGCTGCAAATGCGCTGCCGCAATAGCGCTTCTAGAGCCGCCATTGATCCGAATTGTTCTAATGGATACCCCATTTGTTTCTCCCCTCCGCAGGTTTGCTTCTCCTGACAAATATGCACGTAATCTGCCAAAGGTAACTTATTGATAAAGGAAAGGTTTTTTGGCAAACTGCTTATTTATATCTTACGCCTTGTGAGGCAAATGCCACACCTAAACCCATTCTGTTATAAAGTACCCTCAAAAGCGTATCCAACAAGATTGTGTTACTTTGGTAGAGGAGCCCTGAAAAAATGGTGGAACTGATCTTACTCTTTGCTTTCTGCGCGCTACTAGGACTGGCTTCTTTGGGAGCGATGGGATGGGCGCTGTGGAGTTCTGAAGAAGTTGGCGTAGAGCTCATTTTTCTTTTGATGGTCTGTCTAATATCAGCCGCTCTGTTTTGGGGGATGGCTGCCTGGATGGCTCTCCAAAGCCCGTTGCGGCAATTATGGAAGCCCGAAACTAACAGTGCAGCCTCGGAAGCCCAGAAGGCTTCCGCGCAAAAACAGGAAACGGTTGCTGCGCCAGAAGGAATCCAAAAACCTGGTTCCTGATTTCTCCCCTGGCGATTTTGCCTGTTTTTTCGTACAGAATGTGGCTTGAATTTACTGGGCAATGGCAAACAATGAACCCAAGCATGTATAACAGGTTTTGGCTCCCGATGATCTCCCTTTGGTGGAGAGAACTGTTGCGGTTTGTTCGACAACGCAGCCGCATTGTCGGCCTGTTAGCCGCGCCCCTGCTGTTTTGGCTCCTGATTGGTTCTGGCCTGGGCGCTTCTTTTCAGCCTCCCTCCGCTTCCCCTGGAACAGGGTATTTGCAGTATTTTTTCCCAGGCACCGTCGTTATGGTCGTGTTGTTTGCCTCGATCTTCTCCAATATGTCCGTGATTGAGGATCGCCACGAAGGTTTCTTGCTTTCAGTATTGGTGGCACCGATTTCCCGTGCCAGTCTGGTGCTGGGCAAAGTATTGGGAGGAACGACGCAAGCTGTTTTACCGGGTTTCCTTTTTTTGCTGGCAGGACCGATGGTTGGTTTTGTGTTACGCCCGTTGCAAGTAATTGCCCTGGGCGGAGTTTTATTTCTAATCGCCTTCGGCCTCACTAGTTTGGGCTTTGTGATTGCGTGGTGGATGGATTCCGCGCAGGGGTTTCACGCTGTCTTGAATCTGGTCTTGCTCCCGATGTGGATGCTTTCAGGCGCGCTTTTTCCGGCTTCCGGGGCTTCTGCCTGGATTCGGTGGATCATGGATCTCAATCCTCTTACCTACGGTGTTGCCGCACTGCGCCGGATTCTTTACGAACAAGGCCCAGCGCTCGGCAATGACGTGGCTCCGCTCGGACTTTCGCTTGGAGTCACTGTTCTTTTTGGTGTGCTGACTCTCGCCGCTGCTCTCATTTGGTCCGGGCGGCCCTCGGTCCGGCAATTGAGTTAGTTGAGAATTCCTCCGACTCGCCTTCCGGCCCATTGCGTTCGTTGGCAAATCTGATGATCCCATTTACTTTTCTTCCTACCCTGAATGCCACGCTCAATGCCATCACCACGGTGTTGCTGGCCAGCGGCTATTTCTTCATCCGCCGCCGCAACATCGCGGCCCATAAATTCTGTATGCTTTCGGCCCTGAGCACCTCCGTCCTGTTCCTCATTTCTTATCTCACCTATCTTATCTCACCTACCATTTTCAAATCGGCTCTAAACCCTTCTCCGGCCAAGGGCCGATCCGGATCGTTTATTTTGCCATTCTCATTTCCCATACGGTTCTTGCCGTCACGATTGTTCCTTTGGTGATTATGACGGTGCGGCAGGCCTGGCGAGGGAATTTTGAGCGCCATGCTCGCCTTGCCCGCCGCACCCTCCCATTGTGGCTGTACGTTTCCTTCACGGGCGTGGTGGTGTATTGGATGCTTTACGTTCGTAGCTAGCGATTCACCATCTTGAAGTGCTGTGCTGTTTTCATCAATATCTCTTACAATAACAACAAGGACTCATGGCTATACCGGCTTCTATTCCTGAGGAAACTCGCCAGGCCGTGGCCCGTCGTCGCCGGGCCACGCAAATCATGATCGTCTTCGCCGCGCTTTTTGTGATCGGGCCATTTCTCTTCTGGCGCGGCACTTGGTTTGGCAGGCCTCTGACGGAGGAAGAGATCGGGAAATATCTGACGGACAGCGAAAAGCCCCGGCACATCCAACACGCGCTGGTACAAATTGGGGAGCGCATCGGTCGGAACGACGCTGCCGTGAAGCGTTGGTATCCTCAGGTGCTGCGTCTGGCAGTCAGCCCGGTTCCGGAAATTCGTGTCCTGGTGGCCTGGGTGCTGGGAGCCGATATTCATTCCGAAGAATTTCACGAAGCTCTGCGGAGTCTGCTGGAGGATCCGGCTATGATGGTCCGCCGCAATGCAGCCCTTTCCCTGGTGCGGTTCGGAGACGCAAGCGGCAAGCTGGAACTGCGCAACATGCTTCTCCCCCTCACGGTTCGCTCTCCGGCAAAGGGTACCCTCCGGTATCGCCTGGAAACAGGGAACACCGTTGATCAGGGGATACTGCTGGCTCGCATAGAAACTGCAGCGGGAGAAACAGAGATTCGGTCGCCCTTGCCGGGCGCGCTCGAAAGCAAGCTGTTGGCGGAGGGAACCTTAGTAGCGGAAGGAGAAGCAATTCTGGTTCTTTCACCCGGAGCGGAGCATGCCTGGGAAGCTCTGCGCGCCCTCTACTTGGTAGGTCAAGAAGAAGATATTGCGGATGTGGAACGCTTTGCTAGAGGTGCAGCGAACGACATGTCAGAAAAAGTCCAGCAACAAGCTCTTCTGACGGTGCAGGAAATTCGCCGTCGAACCTCGACTGACTCCCAACGCTAACGGGCGATAGCACTGCATTTGGGATGAGGAAATTTTCCTCTACATCCATCTCCAACAACAAGAACAACGTAGAAGGCAACCTCCTGTAATCAAAGGAGAAGTATTTCAAAGGCATCCTATCCTCCGACAGATTACATCTATTTAGAAGGGGGAGAAAGGAGCGACAACGATGAAAATGTCAAAATCATTGATGAAGCTCGTCCTCCTAGCCATGGGAGTGGGAGGAATTTCGTCGTTGATGGCTGATACGCTTTTCTTGAAGGATGGCCGGTCAGTGGAAGGAACTTATGCGGGCGGAAATGCGAATTCCGTTCGATTTCGTTCGGGTGGAACTACCAGAAGTTACTCCGTCAGCGAAATCGATGACATCCAGTTTTCTCCTTCTACAAGCGCCTCTTCCCTAACTAGGGAACGGTTCGTAAGTTTCGAGAATTCGTTTCTGCGCATGGATCATCCGGCGAGCTGGCAGGTTTTCAAGAATGGCGATTCTGTGACCATCGCGCCTTCGGGAGGACGAAGGAGCGAAAGTAGTGGTCAGATGTCCTTGATAACGGGCGTGACAATAGACGTTGTTAAACCAGTAGGCTCGTATATGCAAGGGCTTGTGCCGCGTGATGATTACGGCCTGGGTACCTTAGAGGAAGAAACCGACCGGGTATTTGCAGATCTTCGTCAAGCGAACCCGAATATGCGCATGAGCGGTTCCCGCCAGGAAATTCGCGTGGACGGCCAGCGCGCCTTGAAAATGCAGTTGACGAACGATTCGCCGATCGGGGGCCGCGAGACGGACTGGTTAGTAACCGTAAAGCACCCACAGGGGATTCTCTACATGGTATTCGCTGCGCCAGAGCGTGATTTCTCCAACCATCAAGGCGTGTTTCAGCAAATGCTGAACTCCGTCCGGCTGGCCCGGTGAGTCCAGCCCTCAAAATGGGTGGGAAACTGGAATTCCCACCCAATCTTTTTTCACATTGAACATTGAACCCTAGAAAAAGAGGCAAGCAGGTCTATAAGCCGGATTTTGTGCCCGGCCGAAACCGGGTGGCGATCATTCCTCTGGGCCTGGAATTACTTCCAGGCTCTAGCGACCTACCCGAGAGTCACCCCTCGACCGTTGCCGGACGAGGTTTCGGAGCGGGCCACTCCTCTTCTCCTATTTGGTCTTGCTCCGTGTGGGGTTTGCCCTGCCCCGGATGTCGCCATCCGGGCGGTGCGCTCTTACATTAAGCCTTGTGGGCCGCACCTTTTCACCCTTACCCTGCCGAAGCACGGCGGTATGTTTTCTGTGGCGCTTTCCGTACCAGTTCGACCCTTCCGACTTGCGAAAGACCCGAAACCGATCCTGGCCGTTAGCCAGCACATTGCCCTGTGGAGTCCGGACTTTCCTCCCCGCCAAAAGGCGGAGCGATCACCCGACCTGCTTGCTCAAGCTTAAGTATGATGGATTTGCTCTTCTACAACAAGAAGTCTTGGGTTTCTCGCATTGACAGATTTTGATTTCTACTGTATTTTCATGGAGTTGGGAATAAAGCAAGGGCTTCTTCGGTAGCATCTGTCACTCTGAAATTCAAACAATCATAGGCAATGGCAATTTTTACGTTGTTGATGGCACGTTTATGAACCCTTTTCAGTTAACCCGGCAGTTGATCGACATAGAGTCCATCAGCGGCAATGAAAAGGCTGTGGCTCTGTTTCTGCGAGATTCCCTGGCAGAGACGGGGGCAAGAGTGGAATTAGAAGAGGCGGAACCAGACCGGCCTAACGTCCTGGCTGTTTGGGGCAATCCCGAAGTAGTCTTGAGCACGCACCTGGACACAGTGCCGCCCTTTTTCCCTTCGCGTGAAGATGAGCATTTTATTTATGGGCGGGGCGCTTGCGACGCTAAGGGTATCATCGCCGCGCAGGTGGCAGCCGCTGTTCGTTTGCGGGAGGAGGGGATCAGCGATTTCGGCCTGCTGTTTGTAGTGGGCGAAGAACGCAACAGCGCCGGCGCATTGGCGGCTAACCGGAATCCACGAGGTTCGCGGTACCTAATTAACGGAGAACCAACTGAAAACCGGCTGGTGCTAGGAACGAAAGGTGTGCTGCGAGTAGAAGTGGAGGCCACAGGTCGGGCAGCTCATTCGGCGTATCCGGAATTGGGTGAATCGGCAATCGAGAAACTCCTGGAAGCCCTCAATCGCCTGCAAGCTATGAAACTCCCGGAAGATGATCTACTCGGTAAGACCACATGCAACATTGGCCTGATTCAGGGTGGCATCGCCCCAAATGTGATTCCGGACTCGGCCCGCGCAGAGCTGATGTACCGCTTGGTTAAACCAGAGGGAGACTTATTCGAGGCTATTCAACTAACTGTTGGTGGCCTGGCCACAGCGAGAAAGGTGTTGGAAATTCCTCCGATGAAATTGGGGAGGATGGATGGACTGGAAACAACGGTCGTTGCTTTTGCCACGGACATTCCTTCGCTAACAGCCTGGGGTCAGCCTTTCTTGCTGGGGCCTGGCTCCGTCCAAGTGGCGCACACCGATGGGGAAAGAATCTCGAAGGCGGAGTTGATGCAGGCAATAGAAATTTATGTCAATATGGTAAAGAAACTAAAGCGAGAAACCATCCCTCAGGGAGACTAGCGATTTAAAGAGTGAGGGGGCAGTATAAAAAGAGAAAGAGTTAAAACTGCTTCTCGGACGGAGATACCATTGAACGGAAAGCCAGTTATCGCCATCGTGGGAGCGACGGGCGCAGTAGGGGTAGAATTGTTGCAATGTCTGGAACGACGCAACTTCCCTGTCGGCGAAATCCGTCTTCTCGCTTCTGCGCGGTCGAGAGGCAAGCGGTTGCCATTTCACAGTGAATCCGTGGCCGTCGAGGAGCTAAACGAAAGCAAGTTCGACGGAATTGACATTGCCTTCTTTAGTGCCGGTGGGAAGATTTCCAGGGAATTTGTTCCCAAAGCAGTACAACGGGGCGCTGTGGTAATTGACAATTCCTCGGCGTTTCGCATGGACCCAACGGTGCCGCTGGTCATCCCTGAGATCAATCCTGAGGCCATCGGCGAACACCGTGGAATCATCGCAAATCCAAATTGCTCCACCATCATCGCCATTACGCCGCTATGGCCGATCCACAGGGTCAATCGTATCCGGCGGTTGATAATTACCACCTACCAAGCCGCCTCGGGCGCTGGCGCGGCGGCGATGAGAGAGTTGGTGGAATCCACGCGCGCTTACCTGAACAACCAGCCATACCAGGCCAAAGTTCTGCCGCATTCTTATGCCTTTAATCTGTTCAGCCACAATTCCAAAATTGACGCTCACAGCGGCTATAACGAAGAGGAAATCAAGATTATCAAAGAGACCGCGAAGATCATGCATGACCAGGAAATTCGGGTCACGGCTACCTGTGTCCGAGTCCCTGTGTTGCGGGCTCACTCGGAATCGCTCTTGCTGGAATGCGAGGCGCCCATCACCCCGGACGAGGTCCGGTCGCTGCTGCGAGAAGCTCCGGGAATTCGTATCGTGGATCGCGCCGAGGAGAATTACTTTCCGATGCCCCTAGATGCATCGGGGCAGGACGAAATTTTGGCTGGCCGCATTCGCCAGGATTTGAGCGATCCCAGCGGCAGATCCATCGCCCTATTTGTGTGCGGAGATCAATTGCTGAAGGGCGCGGCCTTAAACGCGATTCAGATCGCAGAATATCTGGTTTCCACCCATCGGGAATTGGCTTCCAAACAGACTTCCTCTGCCGCCCGCTTATGAATCTCGCCTTGATTGGATACGGGAAAATGGGCCGTCTCATTGAGCAAGCGGCGCTGGCGCGCGGCCACCGGGTAGCTTTCACCACAGATGTGGAAGGCAATGAGAAAGGGCAGGCTCTCACAGCGGAGAACCTGAAAAACGTGGATGTGACCATTGATTTCACCGCCCCGGAAGTCGTGGTGCAAAATATAGATCGGGTAACGGCGCTGGGCGTCAATATGGTGGTGGGCACTACCGGCTGGATGAGTCAGTTGCCGAAAGTTCGGGCCCTGGTACAGGAGCGAGCCGTGGGGTTCGTCTATAGCTCGAATTTTTCTATCGGAGTGAACCTCTTTTTCCGACTCATAGAGGCGGCGGCTGCGCAATTCCGAAACTACCCGGAGTACGATCCCTGGATTTATGAGATTCACCACCGAGCCAAGGTGGATGCCCCTTCGGGAACCGCTCTACGACTGAAGCAAATTCTGGAAAAAGCCTATGGCGGACGTGAATTTTTGCCAGCCAGCAACCGTGCGGGCGCGCACCCGGGAACTCACACGGTGGGCTTTGATTCCGAATCCGACACCCTGACTTTTACCCACACAGCCCGCAGCCGCTTGGGATTTGCCGCGGGCGCGCTCCACGCCGCGGAGTGGGTTTGCGGGAGGCAGGGTTTCTACGAATTCTCTGAGATTTTTCCAAGCTAACTCAACCAATTCGCCCGATTTCCAGGGCAGATGTCCGGAAATAATAAAGAGGGAAGCAGCCTCTTATTGAGCGGCAAAAGCAGGCTGGGAGCGCAGAGGGCGCAGCGGGGCTGCTGGCAGGCGCATGGACGTTGGCAGGAAATGATAGGGAGGCCAGGGGCCGCTCATCCGCAGAGCACAATCTTTGATTTGGTTTGCAGCCAGAGAACATAGTTGGCGGTAGATTTCCACTCGCCGGGACTCAATCAGGTGAGCACAATCAACAACCAATTTGCGATCCGACAACTGGCGGCAGCAAACGTGGTCCTCCAGCGGTTGGAAGGTTTCGCGCAGCCAAGCCGCGCATTGTTCGGCCATGGCCTGACGGCTGGGGTCTATCGCTTCCGGCTCCGCCAGAATGTCGCGATTCAGGGATGATCGCGATTTCTGAGGAGATTTCTTCGCCACGGTGTCGCACTTCTCCGTAGAGGGAAAATGTAATTTCAGGCGCATCTCCGCTTTTCCCCGCAACCGGCAGAATGTTTCCAGTAATTCCCGCTGATTTTCGCGGATGAGATCCTCGATTTGTTTTTCCGATTGAAAAAAGGTGCCGAAACGCATCGGCAGAACGGTGTGCATTTCAAAGGCGCGCGAGATCACCTGACCATGCTCCACAATGGAGCGGGCCGTAAAGGGGAAATCCCGATCCAGGTGGCTCAGCAATGTTGTGTACCTGCCGCAGCAGCGGAAGGGGAAGACTGGGTGTCCGCTCACACCTCGAAGGATAGGCCACTCTTGTTGGGACGGCAAGCGAAGCAAGCAATATGCGTAGAAAGCCATGGAATCGGAAAACTCTGCTTTCCTTTACCTGTTTTTCAGCGTAGCCCCTCGGGCAAAAAGAACCCCTCTAAGAATAATTTTTATTATAGCCTGAAAAATTTTCCGTTACAAGAGCGTGCTTGCTATCCGGAGTGAAAACTTGACATTTCATAATATATATGATACGAAAAAACAAAGCAAAGGAGGCTCCATGGGATGGAGGCTGCAGCGTATGAGACGCAGAGCCTTGCAGCGGGATGTAGCGAGGAAGGCGACTGCCATTGTCATGGTAGCGTTTTTCAGCTTCCAGTTCATCCGCTTTTATCTGGTTGCGCCCCTGGACGCCTTTGAGTGTTTTGAGCCTAATTTCCGTCACGGCATTTCCGCTTCGGAAAATCATGGCCATCATCATGATGAACTGGGGATTGTTCCACACAGCAACGATGACGAGAGTTATACGCTACAGCATTGCAAAGATACTTACAACGGGATTGGTCTGACGCCGGTGCAGCCATTGGGCCTGCCAATCGCCGTATCTCCGGAATTCCGTGGGCTGGCTCTGACTCTTGCCGTGTACGAACCCAGCCAGCCGCTGGAAAACATTCTCCTTCCACCTTTTCAACCTCCGAGACATCTGAGTTAATCCGTACCTGACATTTTGATCGTGCTCCCTATAGAGCGGGCCTGCGAGAGCTTGAATGCGGTTTGAGGACGGTCTCTCGCCTATGCCTTGAATCGGAGCGCGATTTGGAGCAACACGGGAAGTGCGGCTTGCTGCGACATTTAGTCCAGCAAAGACTGGTTTTTCTTCCCACGTCCCGCAGCATTGGCGGGGAATTTCGGAGATCAAAATGAAAAAGTATTTTGCATTCCTATTGATTGGATGGTGCGTATTCCTGTGTGCGGTTCCTCGCGCTCAGGCACAGGGGGAAGGAGCCATTCACGGAGCTGTGGTCGCCAAAGCTGACGGCTCCGCACTGCCCAATACGATGGTTCGATTGGAAGGGATCAGTGTGCCGGTATCCCTTGAGACTCAAACAGCGGATGACGGACATTTTGGATTCCAGCGCCTGATCCCTGGCGACTATTCCTTGGTTGTCAGGCGACAGGATTTTGCAGAGGAGCGGATTCGTTTTACGCTGAAGCCGCGGGAAGTCAGGAACATTACGCTGGAGCTTGCCTTGGCAACGGTGGCCCAGAGCGTGGAGGTAACCACCGAAGGAGAAATCATTGCTCCCACGTATTCGCCCAGTTCCACGACCTTGCAGCACGAGACCTTTGAAGCGCTCCCGATGGCGCAGAGGACAAACTTGCCGGATGTGATCGTTACCTCCACCCCGGGCATGATCCGGGGCCATGACGACTTTGTCCACATCCGAGGCCATGAGATCGCCTTGAATCCCTTCATCAATGGTGTTTCGTTTTGGGAGAATGCGCATTCGGTCTTTTCTTCCGGACTGGGCCTTGACTATATCGAATCCATGAACGTCATGACCGGAGGGTTTTCGGCTGAATACGGCAACCGCTTTGGAGGGGTGCTCGACGTGGTGACCAAGTCCGGCTTTACGATGAACAACAACGGCTCGATCACCTTGGGCCTGGGAACGGCGCTGCGGCACAACGCCGGCATTGAGTTTGGCGGCCACACGGAGCATGCCGCGTACTACCTGAATTTGGGCGGCTTCGAGTCCGCGCGGTTCTTGAGCCCGCCCGAACCCAATGCCCTGCATGACACCGGGCGCGGCGCGCGCAGTTTCGTGCAGCTTGATTTCAATGCCAGTTCCAATGATTTCCTGAAGCTCATCTTCATGGGGGACGGCACAAACTTTGAACTTCCGAAGACGCTGCGCGACGCAGAGCTGCGACCGAACTTCAACAACTTCGAACGGACGCGCTCGCAGAGCATGATCCTTTCCTGGGACCACCTTCGTTCCGCTGACACGCTACTCCACACCGCGTTTTATCAGCGTCGGTCCCGTATCCGTATGCTGCCGAATGCCGATCCTTATGGCGCAAAGCTTGACGCCGAGCGCATGTTGGGCACGTTCGGGATCAAGAGCGACCTGACGCGCTTCTTGGGCAAACATACCCTGAAAGGGGGCGTGGATCTGGTGCTGCTGCGGCCCGATGAGCAGTTTTCCTTTCTCGCCCAACCCTGGATTGATTTCACGCATCTGCCCAATGTGAACGAACCTCATATTCACTTTCGCGGACCCAACCGAGGGCCGGTGGTTTTTCAGCAAGAGAAAACCGGCGGACAGATCAGTCTCTACCTTCAGGACAAGGTGCAGCTCACTCGAGGGTTCACGGCCGATATCGGCCTCCGGTACGATCGCTATAGCCTGGCGGTCTCCAAATTCCACTTCAGTCCACGGCTGAACCTCGCCTACGAGTTTCCCTCCCGGACGGTTCTGCATGGGTCCTACAATCATTTCTTCGTGCCGCCGCCGGTGGAGAATCTCCTGGCAACCAGCGCGGGGCTTACCCGCTTCATTTCGGAGGTTGGTGTCCCCCTGCCGCCGTTGCGACCCTTTGTCGAAAACCAATTCGAGCTGGGCGTGACACAGCCCATCGCGCATTTGCTCAATGTCGGTCTTACCGGATACTACCGCATCGGCAATGACACGGCACACACAACCCTGTTTCCCGATTCCCGGTTCTACGCTTATGCCAACTTTGACAAGGGGAAGGCGTACGGCATGGAGATCAAGGCGGAGATGCCTACGATCCCTGCCGTGGGACTGTCCGGCTACTTCAACTATGCCCTCGGTCGCGTCTGGTTCTACAACCCCGTTACGGCTGGATTCATCACGGAGGCAGAGCACCTCACTGAAAAAGGTAAATTCCTGGCACCGATGGACCAGACCCACACGCTGACATCGGGTTTCACGTACCGGCATCACGACTCCGGGCTCTGGGCCTCAATGGCCTTTGAGTACGGTAGCGGAACGCCCGGATCGCACGGCGCTGGAGAGGATGTGCATGAAGAAGGAGAAGCGGCTCACACGCACGCGCCAATCGTGGGAGGGTGTGGCGTGCGTTGTCCCGAGCACTTCACGCAGAACCTGACCTTTGGCTGGGACGCCATTCCTGACGGCGAACAGCCACGCCTCTCGCTCCAGTTCAATATCGAGAACCTGACCAATAATGTTTACCTGATTTCGAAAGAGAGCACCTTTGTGCAGGGTCAGTACTCTGCTCCGCGTTTGTACTCTGGTTCCTTAAAGATTCGCTTCTGAGCGCGAACCTGGTGCGTTATCTTGGAGGTGCACTCCTTTTTGCATGTGGGAGTGCGCCTGTCCGGGTTCGCCGTTCGCACCTTTCTTATTAAAACGGTGGTGTCAAAATGCGAATAACCAAACTCGTCTTGTTTCCTGTAATTCCTGCGCTTGCCTTCTTCTATACCTCTTGCTCGCAAGAACAACCGCATGAACCACCAGCAGTTGTTTCTTCCACGGAGCAAATCCCAACAGCTTCGGAAAATGCAACGCAAGAAACTGCAGAGGTGTTTGGCGGTGAGGAAACACACACTGACCATGCTTCCAAACACGGCGGCGTATTCTTTATGGCACTCGATGACAAGTACCACTTGGAAGGGATTCTTTCTCCTCCTGGAAAATTTATTGTTTATCTGTACGATGCCTACACCCGACCGGTATCTCTCTCCGAACTGAAAAAGACGACGGGGACGGTGCGGTGGGGGGAATCTGACGACGCTCCGGAAATTCCCCTACGAGTAGTGGAATCATCCGAAACGTTGGAGGCAGACATCGGAAAGGCTGTGGATTTTCCGATCACACTAACTTTGCTGTTGAAGCTGCCGGGGATGCCGTCCGATGCTAAGCCGGAACTGTTTACTTTTCTGTTTTCTCACTATTCCGAACAAACTCCTCATGACCCCCACCCATGAGGGATTGCGGGACCACGTTAACTAAAGAAAGCACTCTGGCTTTGGGTGCTGCAGTTGGGTTTCCAAATCCCTCCAGAAAAGCTCCGGGTACGGACTGATGGGCGCGCTGCTGCTGGTTTTGCTCATACAGACGGTCCGGCTTTCAAGGAGACGGGTCGTGTTCCAACAAGAAGTTTTGGAGCCTGTCTCCAAGTCGTGAACAAGTTCCTTTCTCTATTCGGCCTTTTCCCTGCGTTGCCCCGACGGGAGAAACGTTGTACTCTGAGGTGGGGTCGAGATTCTGTGGGCCGGTCTTGAAGAAGGAGTTGGTTCCATGTCGGAAGAGATGTACGAGAGCCGGGCGATTGCACAATTGGTGGAGCAACAGTGGAAAAAGTGGTTGCTTCTGACACAACAAAGAACGGCGAAAGAGGCATTAGGTCCTTTTCCGACCGTCGCGATTTCACGGGAGCGTGGGAGCGGCGGAGGACTGATTGGCAAAATCGTGGCAGACCGGCTGGGGTTTGTTCTGTTTGACAGCGAGATTGTGGATCACGTGGCCCGCGCCGCTGACGTGGACCGCATGGTGGTAGCTCACATGGATGAGCGCAGCCAGCGCAGCATAAAGGAATGGACTGAGCGCGTCGTGCAGGGCAAGCGTTTTTCGGCGCAAGGTTATATGGCCCATCTCACGAAAACGATTCTCGCCGCCGGAGAAAAAGGTAACGCAGTTATTATCGGGCGCGGCGCGCATCTGCTGCTTCCCGTGGAACGCTGTTTTCGGGTACGGGTCATCGCGCCTATGGTAACGCGAATTGAGCGATTGTGTGCCAGCGGCCTGAAACGCGCGGAAGCCGAGAGCGTCATCGCAGAAACCGACCGGCAAAGGACGGATTTCATCCGGGAAAATTTTCACGAGTCCGACTCGGACCCGTTGCTTTACGATTTGGTCATTAATACTGGAGAGATTGCGTTCGAAACTGCTACGGAACTGATTGTCCGGGCGGTGGAGACGAAGTTCCCGCAGGTCTTGCAGGCTAGGCTAACCGCTAGTCCTGTCTCTGAACGACCCACAGTAGCGGAACGGATTCCCTGACATTTAGGTCCCCCTCTTTTGCATTAGGCACGCCTTCAACGGGGTGGGAGGCGCGCCGTAACTACCCCAAATTCAGTCGGGCTTTATTGTTCCGGTAGAAATAATGTCCTACCTGCACAATAACGAGGCTGTCATTCCGCGCGACAGCGAGAGCCTGCCCTGAGCTTGTGAAGGGAATCTGCACTTGAGTATCCCGCCGTGTAGGAAACATCTGCGTCTGTAGGAAGCAGGTCTCAATAGCCCCGGAAGTTGGCCTTTCGCAGTCTCACAAGGCTCTTCAGTTTCCCAGACGGTATTTCATCAACACCCATCAGAGCCGTGCTGAGCCTGCCCCGAGCACAGCGAGGGGTAAGCAAGCGGGCCAAAGAAGGACTTCAGTTCACCAGGCGGTACTTCATCAGCACCCATAGAGCCTGGAGGCCATCGTGCCAGCGGATTTTCTTCCCCTGGGCTGCGGTCCGGCTGCGGTAGCGCACGGGGACTTCCCGGATGGGGATTCCCTGTTTCAGAATCTTCGCCGTGACTTCCGGGCAAAACTCAAATCGCCTGCAAGTCAGCGAGAGACTCTGCAAGAATTGCGCGTCAAAAGCCTTGTAGGCAGTCGCCTCGTCGCTGATACAACCTCCATAGAGCAGATTGGCCGCCCAGCACAAAATCCGGTTGGCGAGCCATTGCGCCCGCCCCATCCCCGCCGGGCGGCCCTGGGCAAAACGGGTTCCATATACTGCCTTGGCCTCCCCAGTTAACAGCGGCCCTAACAGTTGGGCAAAATCTTCCGGGTTATATTCCAGGTCGGCGTCCTGGATGATGAGGATGTCCCCTCGCGCGCAAGCAATGGCTTGGCGCAGTGCGGTCCCCTTGCCGGAGTTCGTCTGCGAGAAAACGATGCGGAAAGGCTTCTGCCTTTGGTATCTGGCGAGCACCTGGGAAGTTCCATCGCGGGAGCCGTCATCTACGACGATAATCTCCCGCTCTACGCCAGGCGGCAAAGGCGCTGCTGCCACCTGCATCATCACCTGTTCTATAGTTTCCCGCTCGTTGTAAACAGGAATCAGGATGGATACAGTACGAACCCCTTTGCAACTTTGCGCTACCCGCATAACCCCCTCAGAGAAGACTGCGCAGCTTTCTCCCGCTGCCAAGTTTAGGACTGGCTGGCCGGAAAAATTCGGCGGCGCAGCCCGAACAGAAAACCTCCTCCCAGGATCACTAGCCAAAGAACTGCGAAGACTATTTTCCCATAAATTCCTATGCGCCAGACGATAAACAGCGTGGGAGAAGGCCGTATCTTAAGGAAAGGAACAACCACATTTCCCTTTCCTCTCTGAAAGTGTAACTCCACGCGGAGCCTTCTGGCCGATGCTGGAAGAGAAACGCGATGTGTGATTTGATCCCAGAACAGATCGTTGTCTATGCGCTCTTGCGCAAGCGGGAACGAAGCAGAATCCAACAATTGATCCTGGATATCAAAGGAAAGCACTTGTAACGAAGCGCCCGCACAATCGTGAGTCTGGCAGCTATAGGCGGCCTGAATTTCGTAGCTCATCCCTCCCTGGCTTGCCGATTCCGCCCTAACAATCCCTTGGCTGTTTCCCGATTCTTCATTCCAATAAAGCATGGTAAAAGTCTGGCCCGCCGCAACTAGCTGGCGGACAATTTCTTCGGTTCCCTCGGTCGTCGAAATTTCGTGGAAATCAGCGGTGCGCAAGATAGGCTCGGCGGAAATTTCCAACAAAGTCCTGCCACTCACAATGGCCAGCGCTATCCCCATGGCCATTGCCGGGAAAACCGCAGGAGAAAAACCAGGGAAGTGCGGGCGCTGGGGAAGCTCACCGGCCCCTGGGTTACGATTCGTTTTTTTCCAGAACTGCTGGTTCCAATGGATCAGCGTGCGCCCGATGAAATACGCGCCAGCGACGGCGAACAAGATTTCCCACGGCAGAGCGGGAAAACGGTAACGGGCATTGGGAGGCTGCAACAGAATCGTTCCAATACATTGATAAGCCAGCAACCCTGCCCATAACCATACAGTGCTGCGAGGCTCGCGGTAAATCATTACCACCATGCCAACCAGCGGAAGCAGAAAGAGCCAGCCGCTGGTAAAGTCAACGTCAAAAGCCCGGTAAATCTTTTCAGCCCTCTCGAAGCGCGCGCGCTCCCGGCCAGGAAAGGCCAGGCTGCGACTGACCAAATCGGGATTGATTTGTCCCATAAACTGGAGGAAGGGAAGATAGGATTCAGGCTGCAAGGCATATTGCTGGCTGAGGCCGGGGTCACGGAACAGAAGGGGGAGGCGTTGCACACGGCTTCCGAGATAGTCGAACGGATGCGCACGAATCGCTTCCCAGGCGATTTCCGCCAGAGCTTGATCAATCTCCGCGTCCGTCCATCCAGTTGCTTGACGCAGACGCGGCATGGCCGAATAGACCACCACCGCATCCGGGCCGCGTTTATCTTTCAGGTACTCGCGGTAAATGGATTTGATCTCGAGATGCGCGCCATGGTCGTAATCCACAAACTGATCGGCCACGGAGATCAGGTTGCGTCCCAATGACTGCTCCAAAGAGAAGCTACCCGTCACCATAAAATTCCGTATGCCGACAGGAAGCAACAACACTGCGAACGCTGTCCCACCGTATAGGAGCAATCTCAAAGCACGTTGGCGGCCCTGGAGCAGAAAAAGCAGGATGACCCATAGCGGGAAAATTCCGAGGCCGATGGGCCGAGTGAGCGTAGCCAAAGCCAAAAACACTCCGCAGGCCAAGGCCATTCCGCTATGGTTTTCCTGAACCCAGGCCAGCAGGCAGTACGCTGCGGCAGCCAACAGAAACATATAGAGAGATTCCGAGAGGATGGCGTGTTCTAGCATCACTGGATAAATCAGGATGGCAGTGGCGAGTCCAGAAACGACAGCCAAGGAGCGCAGGCGGGGAGCGAAAAGCCGTCGAGAAATCAGGTAAAACAGCGTAGCGGTCCCAATGCCTAAAAGGTGTTGCACGCTGACAACAGGAAACAATCCAGCTTGCGCGGAGTGGGCCGTCAGCCAAAGAAACAAGGGATAAAGCGGCCCTCGGCGCGAGAGGTCGCCAAAGCCCTGCCCTTGCCAGAGGCGCTGAGCAATCCCAAAGTAGGAGTCCGAATCCAGATGCAGAAGCGGCGGCAAAGCGAAAGAGATAAGCAGGCGGGGAAGTGCCGCCAGAACAATCACGATGGCGAGGGCCAGCCAGTCAGCGCGGTCAAAATGGAATGGCCTTTTGCAGTCCGGGATCATTGGCCTATGATAGGCCAGAGATTTTCACGTTGGTATATAATCAGAGTTTGTGCCACCTTCATTGCCATTTAGGACTATTCCAGGAGCCGGGTTTTGATCTCCGTGCGGAATTCAGCCGCAGAAGGGTGGAGCTCCATTAAGCTCCCGCCTGCGCGGCCGGCAATGGGGATGCCGTCGCGGTAGAGAACGCGGTTGGTAGCTAGGGACGCGATTTTTTCTCCCGGCGTAACGATGCCTGCCAGGTTTAGAGGATCACTCCCGGAAAGGCTGAAGACTTGGCCGGAGGGAGTTTTCCGGCGAATGGTTCGCAAGAGTTGGACGGCTTCCGGCAGAGCATACTGCTCGCCGGAGACGCCAGCCACAAAACGTCCGCCGCGAATCTCGCCCCGCGCTTCCAGCCGCCGCAGCCGATAAAGCAATTCTCGCCAGGAGGGCACTCCAGTCTCTCGTTCCAGCAGCCGGTGAAACACCACTCCGTAGCGCCGTAGCAATTGCCGGGCGCATAGCTCGATTCCATCCGGAGCATCGTTTTCCGCAGGGATCGTTTCCCGCCGCACCACCGACCAGCGCCCCGCTGTCGGCGGCAAAGTGGGAAGGACGCCGGGTCGCCCGTCCTTGTGCTTGCTGGCGCTGGTGCCCAGGCTTTTCTCCGGGGCAATCACGAGCGCGCGCAGGCCCGCAAATCCATCGCCAGTCACGCAACCGGCGGCAATCAGTTCCCTCAGCGCATTCTCGACTTCCGTCCGCAACAATCCTGTGCCGGAAACAATCTCTTGGAAGAAGCAGGCTCCATGCGACTCCAGATATTCCAGCACCCGTTGCGCAACGCTTCCCAGCCCATGCCCTTTTCTGGATTCTTGTTGTGCCGCCGCCAGAGCCAGCCAGTTTCCCATCTGGTTGCGATAGAGAATCGTGATCGGGGAAATGCGGTTAGCTCCGGGCTGGCGACCATTGGTTTCCGCCGGCGGAAATAACCGCAGCCAAACCAGCTCGCCGGATAAACAGAGCTGGTCGAGCCATGTCGCATCGTACCGCCCCATGCGCACGGGTAGAATTTGCATTTCCCAGGCGGAAGCAGGCATCTCGAATCCCTGCAATAATCCCACAATACCCGCCAGGCCCAAGGGGCCATCCACGCGATATTCCGGGTCCACATGCTGCCAGGCAAACAGGAACCGCATGAATTCGGCGGCAGTCACCGGCTCGATTTCCTTCCGCAAGCGGTCGAGCGTGGCTCGGTGTATCCGCGCCAGCAAACGCCGGTCGCACCACTCACTCTCGCCTGTGCCGGAGAAGTGTCCTTGAATGATGAACCCCTCGCGTTCCAGCGCCCGCAGAGCAGGTTCAATCTCCGGAAGCCCCAAACCCATCGAGCGGGCGATAGCGACTGCTGTGACCGGCCCCAGGGTTTCCATTCGCCCACGCACGATTTCAACCAGTGCTTCTTCCCTGGTCCAGTTCCTTGCCTGCTCGCGAGGCGGGGCAGTGAGAGCGGGCGTGTATTTCCTATCCAGATACACCGCATCGAATTGCGGCTTGCGTTCGGCTGCCACCCAAAGAGCGCAATCTTTGCCCGTCTCCAATCGCGCGGCCCGCTTTGCCAAGGCCAGTGCTTGGAAGTACGATTCCCACTCGGGTTGCTCCTCCGCCCCCAGGAAGCCCGCCAGCATCAGGGCGTCATGCAATTCGTCCGGGTGGGTTACTTCCGGCCAAGCCTGCTGCCGCACCGCAGCGATGGCTTCGGAATCGAGCCTCCCGATCTCCTCCCCAGAGAGACTGTCGAGCCTCTGGCGTGTTTGCACCGCGCGGGCGCGGCGTTCTTCCAGTGGCGCGTCGTCCAGAAACGCATAGGGTCTGGCGTTCAGAATTTCATGCGCGAGTGGGGAAGGCTCAACGGTGTCGCGCGCGATGAGTTGAAGATGGCCTTGCTTCATGATTCGGAGCAGGTTCAGAAAACCTTCGATGTCCATTGCTTCGGTCAGGCAGTCGTGAATCGTCTGGCGCACCAAGGGGTGATCGGGCACTTCAACCGGGCCGCTCAGATTTTCGGGGCAAGCAGCGCTGTCGGGAAAGACGGCCACCAACAGATCATCGGCCCGCATCCGCACCAAGGTGGCGGGAACTTTCCGTCCTCCCTGGTGGCGGAGGATGGCCAGAGAGCGCGAGGCATTCCATCGCCAGCGGGTCTGAAACATGGGCGCTGCGAGCAGCGCCTGCACCAGCAAATCCTCGGCGGTATTGGGATGAAGATAGGAAAAGACTTCTTCCAAGGGAAAACTGTGCTGCGGCCCCAGCGAGAGCACAATGGCATTCTCATCGGCGGCAGCTTGCAACTCAAAGTTAAAACTGCGGCAGAAACGCTTACGAAGCGCCAGCCCCCAGGCGCGATTGATGCGCCCGCCGAAAGGGGCGTGCACGACCAGTTGCATTCCCCCGCTCGAATCAAAGAATCGCTCCAACACGAGCGTCTTTTGCGTCGGGATCACACCGAGGATTTTTTGCGTTGCGCTAAGATACTCGACGATTTCCCCCGCTTGGGCTTCGCTCACTCCCGCCTCTTGTTGAAGCCAGCAAGTTGCCTCGTGAGAGATAGCCAGGCGTTTTTCCACTTCTTCCCTTAACTCCGAAACCTCAGCGGAAAGCTCTGCCGTGCGCGCGGGCGCTTCCCCCAGCCAGAAAGGGATAGTGGGCGGTTCGCCATGCGCATCCTCGACGCGCAATGCACCTTGCTCGACCCGCAGAATCCGCCAAGCGGAGTTCCCCAGTTGAAAGATGTCCCCCTGCATGCTTTCAATCGCAAAGTCTTCGTTGACGCTGCCGAGATAGAGACCTTCGGGGTCCAAAATCACTTGGTAGTCAGCGGTGTCGGGGATAGCGCCTCCGGAAGTAATGGCAGCCAGACGCGCGCCCCGGCGGGCACGGATGCGGCGACCGACGCCGTCATAATGCAGGTGCGCTCCGCTGCGTCCCCGGCGGGTGCTGAAGCCTTCGGCCAGCATCCGCACCATCTCATCAAATTCCTCTCGGGTCAGGTTCCGGTATGGGTAAGCCCGTTGGCAAAGCTGGTAAAGCGCACTCTCATCCCAATCTTCCGACGATGCCGCCGCGACCATTTGCTGGGCCAGGATGTCGAGCGGCTTTTCGGGAATTGCAAGGCGATCCAGCCTCCCGCGCCGCACGGCGCGCAGCAGCGCCGCGCATTCGATTAATTCGTCGCGGCTGAGCGCGAAGAGTTTTCCGCGAGGAATCGCTCCCAGCGTGTGGCCCGAACGCCCGATGCGTTGCAGGAAAGTGGCGATGGAATGCGGGGAGCCGATCTGACAGGCCAGGTCCACGGTGCCGATGTCAATGCCCAGTTCGAGCGAGGCCGTGGCGACCAGGGCTTTGAGTTGCCCTGCTTTCAGACGCTGCTCGGCGCGCAGGCGCTGGTGCCGCGAGAGACTGCCGTGATGGGAGGTCACTTGTTCTTCGCCCAGGCGCTGGTTCATGTGCATGGAGACGCGCTCGGCCAGCCGCCGCGTGTTGACGAAAACGAGCGTGGTGCGCTCGGCTTGAATCAGAGCGGCGAGGCGGTCGTAAATCTCCTCCCAGGTTTCGTTGGAACAGACGGCGCTGAGCGGCGAAGAGGGAATCTCAATGGCCAGATCCATCGGGCGGCTGTGGCCGACGTCAATGACGGTACAGCGCGGGTTGCCAGCCTTGTCCAACCCGCGAGTACCGACCAGAAATCGGGCGACTTCCTCAATGGGGCGTTGTGTGGCTGAAAGGCCGATCCGCACGGGCTTCTCCAAAGCGAGAGCGTCCAGCCGTTCCAGCGACAGGGCCAAGTGCGAGCCTCGCTTGTCGCGCGCGACGGCATGGATTTCATCCACGATCACGGTGCGCACGGTGCGCAACATCTGGCGGCTTTTTCCCGCCGTCAGCAGAATATAAAGCGATTCCGGCGTAGTGACCAGGACGTGTGGCGGCTTGCGAAGCATCTGCTGGCGCTCGGTCGGCGGAGTGTCGCCCGTCCGCACCCAAGCGCGGATTTCAGGAACCATGTGCCCCATCTTCCACAAAACGTTCTGTACGCCAGAGAGGGGCACGGAAAGATTTTGTTTGACGTCGTTGCTGAGGGCTTTCAGCGGGGAAACGTAGAGGACTTGCACTTCATCGCGGAGCCTTCCCTCGATTCCTAGTCGCACCAGGGAATCAATCGCCGCCAGGAACGCCGCCAGCGTTTTTCCGGAACCGGTGGGCGCGGCAATCAACGTATCCCGGCCAGCCTGGATCGCTGGCCAGCCCAACCGTTGCGGCTCGGTCGGCTCGCCGAAGGATGCTTGAAACCACTCGGCGACGGCAGGATGGAAGCCAGAAAAAACCATTTGGAAAAAACCCGCTGTTCTATTAATTATACTCGGAAGGCAAATTTTTACCGGCCCGCGAAGTTTCGAACGCCTGTTTCTTGCAATGTGGATCGGTAGTTGCTACATTGCGGTTTGAGAGCGGAAATCCGCTGCCAACATGATCTTCGAGACGAAACGCCATCCCAGGACGGAGCTATTCCTTAAGAAAGCGGCCCGCGAGCTTTCGCAGGCCGATCCCGTGATGGATGGGCTGATCCGGCAGGTAGGGCCGTGCCATCTGGGACTGAGGCGGCGAAACCATTATTTCCCTCACTTGGTCGAGGCGATCCTTTACCAGCAACTTACCGCCAAAGCCGCCGAGAGCATCCTGGGCCGCTTTCGCGCTCTTTACCCGTCACGGCGATTCCCTACAGCGGAAGACATTCACAAGACGCCGGTGGACCAGCTCCGTAGCGCGGGAATTTCTTCGCAAAAGATCGCCTACCTGAAGGACCTGACGCGGCGCACGCTGGATGGTTCTCTCCCGCTGCGACGGCTGTCCTCCCTGGAGGACGAAGAAATCGTCCGGCATCTGAGCCAAGTCAAAGGCATTGGCCAATGGACCGCAGAAATGGTTTTGATTTTTACGCTGGGCCGGCCGGACGTCTTGCCCGCCACCGACCTGGGCATCCGTAAGGCAGTCCAAAGGCTGTATGAAATGAAGAACCTGCCTTCGCCGCAGGCGCTCCAAGAATTCGGCGAGCGGTGGAAACCCTATCGCTCGGTGGCGGCATGGTATTTGTGGGCCAGCGTGGATGGGGGCATCATGGAACACCAGCCACAGCCAGCCAGCGCCTAGTTCCTCTTAGGCGAACGCCCGCTCGGCAAGTTTTTTGCCCGCCTGGATCGTAATCATTTATTGAATAAGAGTTGGGCCATTGGTATAATTAGATGACTGAGCAGTCATAAAATTGATCTCCTATGGCAATGTTTGTAAAGACCAAACAAGAAGTGCTTTCGGAATTTCGCTGTTCTCAAATTTCGCAAGCAGCGCGCAAGGTTTTTGCCAAGAAGGGATTCGACGAAACCACGGTCGAAGACATTGCCCACGCTGCCGGCATCGCCAAGGGGACCCTTTATCTGTACTTTCGTTCCAAAAAGAAGATCTATCTGGCTGCTTTGCGGGAAGGAATCCTTGCTCTGCATGAGAAGGTTCAGCAGGAAGTGGAGGCCGCGCCGAGCGTCGAAGACAAACTGCGGGCGTACATCTTCACCAAACTGAGGTATTTTGAGGAAAACTGGGACTTTTTCAGAATTTATCATTCGGAGTGGGGTAACGTCTTTGCTCGTTCGGCGGATGTTCAGAAGAACTTCAAGCGATACCAGGAGCAGCAGGCTCGAATGCTGGAGGGCGTGCTTCAGGAAGGGGCACAACAAGGCTTGCTCCGCCCTATCCACATTCCCACAACGGCTTCCGTGATCTACGACGTTACCCGCGCCCTGATTGCGCGACGGTTGCTGGAGGAATCGCAGAGCAAGGCGGAAGAAGACGCCGAGTTTATATTCGATTTAATTTGGAACGGGATCTGCCATTTTTCACCATCCCTTTCTAGGAAAACATAAAGATGTCACAGGGTATCGAAATAAAAATGGAAGAACGGCAAGAAGGCGAACGCTTTAAGGTGCGCGGGAATGGAGCCGCATTGCGCGAGCGTGTAAGCAGCCGGTGGTTTCTTCTGGGCGCGGGTTTATTGATTGGAGTAGCTGTTTTCTGGTTGTGGCGGTATTACGCCGTCCGCGAAAGCACCGATGACGCGCAGATCGAAGGCCACATCCATTCGATCGGGGCCAAGGTGGGCGGCACTGTGCTCCGTGCGCACGTGACGGACAACCAGTTCGTAGAGGTGGGGACGGTCCTGGTGGAGCTGGATCCGCAGGATTACCAGATAGCCGTCGAGCGGACGGAGGGGAATCTGGCCGAGGCCGAAGCTCTTTGGCGCGCCAGCCAGACGGCGGTGCCGATTGTTTCGGAAACAACGGCTAGCAAACTTTCTGACGCCGAGGCAGGCTTGGAAGAATCACGCGCCAGCCTAGTGGCTGCCCAGAGGACGGCGGAAGCAGCCCAAGCCACTCTCCGTGCGGCTCAAGCCCGGTTGCGGGAAGCGGAGGCGAACTCGGAAAGAACCAGCCGTGACTTGGAACGGATGCAACAATTGCTGGCGGAAGGGGTCATAGCTCAGCAGCAATATGACGCAGCCAAAGCGGCGGCGGACGCGAACCGCGCCGCGGTAGAGGCTTCCCAAGCCTCGATAGCCAACGCGGAGCAGGGCATTCAGGCAGCGGAGAGCCGGGTGGCGCAAGAGCGGGCAAAACTGTCTCAATCCGAGGCTACGCTTCAGGCGGCGAAAACTGCCCCGCAGCAGGTTGCCGTTACGCGAGCACAGGCCGACTCGGCCAGGGCGAAGATGGAGCAGGCCAAAGTCGCGCTGCGCCAGGGTCAGCTCAATCTGGAATATGCCACCATTCGGGCGCCGGTGGCTGGCATCGTGAGCAAGAAATCCATCGAGCCAGGGCAGATCGTGCAGCCTGGGCAGCCGCTGCTGGCGATAGTTCCCCTGGAAGACATCTGGGTGACTGCCAACTTCAAAGAGACGCAGCTCAACCATATGCGTCCGGGGCAGAAGGTCATCATCTCCGTGGATGCGTACGGGGGGCGGAAGTATGAAGGTCATGTGGATAGTATTGCCGCCGCTACCGGGGCCAAATTCAGCCTGCTGCCCCCGGAGAATGCCACCGGCAATTTCGTCAAAGTCGTCCAGCGGGTGCCCGTGAAAATCATCTTGGAAAAGGGGCAAGATTCAGAACACCTGCTTCGCCCCGGCATGTCCGTCGTGCCTACCGTCCTCACCCAATAGGCGCTGTTGTAAAGCCCGTTTTAAGCGATTGTCAAGGGCACGGTTTTCTATTGGAGTTTATACACTTCCCATTCTTGCTAAACACCGAGCAAAGCGATTATTGCCCTACAAAAAACCGCAACCAACTCGCTGAGTTCTCCAAGCTTGCCCGCACCACTGCGCGCTGCTAAACTGTGCGGTCATGGCTACAAATGCCTTCGAGAAGGCGTTCGAGAAGGTCAGCGAACTTGCCGCGACGTTTCAAGCCAACGAAGCCCGCTATCTGTCCCC
>JACQGE010000070.1 GCA_016199675.1 Acidobacteriota bacterium
TGGAAGACCCTGATGGCAAACAGCCACGCAGGGTAACATTCTCGGCCGAGGAACTTCGGCGCGTCCCCGGTCGTTGGGAATTATGCGAAGGGCAGCTAATCTCGTATTAGCCGTCACGAAGTCCCGAGGGATACGGCCAGCGCAGTTTTCTGCCGGCGTGCCACTGGTCTGGGTTGTGGACCCTGCCACGCAAACCGTGACTGTTTATTGCTCTCTTCAGGAAATCAAGATGCTCTCCGCCGATCAGGAACTCGAGGGCGGGGAAGTCCTTCCTGGTTTCCGCGTCCGGGTTGCAGAAATCTTTGCCATCTAATTGAAGTCATTTGCTACAGTGATTTCCAGCAGGCTGACGTTTACGGTTAGATCAGGACCCTCATAGCCCGCCAAGAATTCCATCCATATAAGAGATCATCTCCGCGCTGGTCCAGTCTGCGGCGCCGATGATCTTATTCAGCAGCCTTCCTTCCCGGCTGATGATGTAACTCTCGGGCAGCTTGTAGGTTCCATAAAGCTGGCTCGTCTGGCGCGAGGGGTCTCGCAGCGTGAGAAACGAGATCTGGTTCTTGGCGAGAAACTCCCGGTAGGCTTCGGGGTCTTCATCCAGGCTGACCCCGATCACCTCCACTCCTTGGCCGCCGTATTTCTCCGTGAAGCGGTTCAGGGAGGGCATTTCTTCAATGCAAGGAGCGCACCAGGTAGCCCAGAAATTCAAGACCACGATCTTTCCCCGATAGTCCGCCAAGGCCAGCACTTGCCCATCATCTTTGCGCAGCGTAAAGTTTGGAACCTGATCACCGAGGGCAGGGATGCGAAGCTGCCCAGGAGGCCGGGAGAAAAACAGGACAAAAAGGGTTACAAACCCTAGTAAAGTGAGCTTAGCGGTCGTCTCCTGTCGAGGCGTCATAGCAGTTACTTATATAATAGCGAATCTAAGACGAGAAGCGAAGTGATATGGATGCCCGAAAAACTCCCCCCGACGTTTCCGTGATTGTTCCGGCACGGAATGAAGAAAACAACATTGCGGATTGCCTTTCATCCTTGTTGCAACAAGGAGAAGGGATTGAGATCATTGTGGCCGATGACGATTCGCAGGATCACACCGCCGACATTGTTTGCCGGTTAGCGGCTCAGGCTCCGCAACTGACGCTGGTGGAGGTGCCTCCCCTGCCGGAAAGCTGGATTGGAAAAAACCACGCGCTGGATGCAGGCGCAAGGCAGGCACGAGGAGAGTGGCTGCTGTTTACGGACGCGGATACCCGCCATATACCCGGAAAATTACACCAAGTTGTGGGGCGTGCCCGGCGCGAGAAATTGGATTTGATTTCTTTCTCTCCGCGCCAGGAGGCGCACGCTTGGTGGGAAAAGGCTGTGATACCGCAGGTTTACCGGGCCTTGGCAAAGCTGTACCCGTATCAACGAGTCAATGATCCGTCGGATCTGCTCGCCGCGTCCAACGGGCAATACATTTTGGTCCGGCGCGAAGTCTATTTTGCCCTGGGCGGACACCGGGCCATCCGCGACGCGGTGCTGGAAGATGTGGAATTGGCTCGGCGCGCCAAACAGGCCGGTTACCGCCTCTGGTTCGGCTCTGGCGAAGGAGTGGTCAGCACCCGGATGTATAGCCGCTTCCAACAGATGTGGGAGGGCTGGGCGAAGAATCTGTTTTTGCTTTACCGCCGGGACCATGGCGCTATGGGTCGCGCGCGCCGGACGCTATTGTTGCGTTACCTGATGCCACTATTGACGGGATCGCTGCTTTTCGTGCCCGGCGCGGAGATGGTTTTCTTGCCGGCCCTTGCCTCCCTGTTTTATTTGGGATGGGAGCATCTGGTCTATTGGCGAGAACTGCCGCGCGGCCAAAAAAGTGCCGCTCTATTGCTATTGCCAGGGGCGACGCTGTTTTTGTTGTTGCTCTGGGATTCCGAGCGCCGCTACCGGCGGCAAAAGGGGATTGAATGGAAGGGCAGGCATTATAGGGTAGTATCGTAAGGCGGGGGAGTTGGATTTGCTGATAAAATGGGATTGGAATTGTTCCCAAGGAGCGGGGAAACATGATTTATCTGACGCGGCGAGCGGAGTTCTCAGCCTCCCATTACTACCATAGTCCGGCGCTTTCCCCGGAGGAAAATCAACGGCTCTATGGGAAGTGCAACAATCCGCACGGCCACGGGCACAACTACGTGCTTGAGGTTACGGTACGAGGGGAGATTGATCCACGCTCCGGCATGGTGCTGGACTTAAAGCAACTGAAAGAGGTGATGGCCCAGGAAGTCTTGAATGTGCTCGACCACCGCTTCCTCAATGAAGAAGTTCCAGCTTTTCGCCATGCGATTCCCACCACGGAGAACATCGCCGTGGAAATTTGGCGGATGTTGGCTCCGAAACTTTATTTGGGCCGTCTCCACCGCATCCGTTTGTACGAAACGCCCGATTTATTTGTAGATTATTACGGTCCTGAGGAAGCGAATCCTTCACCCGTTCTGCAAACGGAACCAACAGCGGTGCAGCCCGCGCAGCGGTGATCCCTTGCAAACTCCTGCCATGCGAAAAGACTTTGTTCATTTGACCCGCCGCTATTGGTTTTCCGCTTCCCACCGGCTTCACAATCCAGGCTTGCCGGACGGAGAGAACCAGCAGACTTACGGCAAGTGCAATAATCCTGGCGGGCACGGGCACAACTATTTTCTGGAAGTGACCGTTGCCGGACCTGTGGACTTCCGCACGGGCATGGTCGTCAACCTGGCGGAACTCGATGAATGCGTGCGAACCCAAATCCTCGAACGCTTCGATGAAATGAGTCTTAACGATCTGTCGAATTTCCAGTCATTGGTCCCCACGACGGAAAATCTTTGCGTTGAAATTTATTGCATTCTCCGGAAAAGATGGGGCCACCTGCCCTCCGCCCGCCAGGCATACCTGGAGCAAGTCCGCTTGGAAGAGACCAGTTCCAATTTTTTTGAATATCGGGGCGAGCGGCCAGCGCAGGCGCAATGAAGAACCGCATTTGCATGGTCACGGGCGCTACCAACGGTATTGGCCGCGCCACGGCGGAAGGGTTGGCCAGGCTGGGAGCCACAGTTGTGGTGGTCGGGCGGAATCGCGGCAAAGTGGAAGCGACCGTAGCGGCTCTTCGCCAAACTACAGGCAACTCCTCTGTAGAGATGATGGTGGCGGATTTCGTCTCTATGGAGCAAGTGCGCCGGCTGGCCCAGCAGTTTCGTTCCCGATACGACCGGCTGCATGTTCTCGTCAATAATGCAGGGCTTTGGGTCACGGAGCGAGGGGTCAGCAAAGAGGGCTATGAACTGACCTTTGCGGTAAACCATCTCGCGGCCTTTTTGCTCACCAACCTGCTCCTGGATGCAATGAAAGCGAGCACCCCGGCCCGCATTGTCAACGTCTCCTCCCGAGCCCACTTTAGAGGCCGCATTGACTTTGCAGATTTACAATCAGAGAATCACTATAGCGGCTGGGCCTGCTATGCCAATTCGAAGCTGGCGAATGTGCTGTTTACCAGCGAACTGGCCAGTCGGCTTCGGGGAACCGCTGTTACTGCCAATAGTCTCCACCCCGGCGTTGTGGCCACCGGCCTCTTTGACGGGCAGAAAGGCGTTTTCGGCCTCTTGCTGACTCTCGCAAAACCGTTCTTTATAACCTCAGAGCAGGGAGCTCGCACCTGCATTTATCTGGCGGCTTCGCCGGAAGTGGAAGGGGTCTCTGGCCGCTATTTCGTGAATTGCCGCGAAGCTCCAACGTCTCCCGCCGCGCAGGATGAGCAAACAGCCAAGCGCCTTTGGCAGGTGAGCGAGCGGCTGACCGGTCTAACAACTTAAGTCTAAGGGATGAGAGATGCGAAAGAGAATTGTTACCATGAATGAGGCCCAGCAAGATATTCTTGAGTCTCAGGGCCGGACAGAGGATTCTTTACCGGAACTTGTCCGCCAGCTCCTGGCTGCTTTGGGGGAGAATCCCAATCGGGAAGGTCTCCAAGATACTCCCAGCCGCATAGCGGAATCCTTGCGGTTCCTGACCAGCGGTTATCGCATGAGAATTGACGAGGTCCTCAACGGCGCCTTTTATTCCGTCTGTTACGATGAGATGGTCATCGTCAAAGATATTGAGTTATTTAGCCTCTGCGAGCATCATCTGCTGCCCTTCTTTGGGAAGTGCCATGTAGCCTATGTGCCTGAAAAGAAAGTGATCGGGCTGAGCAAGATTCCCCGCATTGTGGACATGTTTGCCCGACGGCTCCAGATTCAGGAACGGCTGACGAATCAAATTGCCGAGACGTTGATGGAACAGCTCCGGCCCCAAGGCGTAGGCGTTGTCGTTGAAGCGCGCCATCTCTGCATGATGATGCGCGGCGTCGAGAAACAGCACTCGCAGGCCGTCACCAGCGCCATGTTGGGCGTCTTCCGGGACCAACAGCAGACGCGGGAAGAATTTCTTTCCCTGGTGCTCGGAGCCTCCAGGACCTGATCGGCTCTTTAATTCCTATAGGACTTTCGTTACATTGACAGTCCTCTCCCTTCAGCGTAAAGTCCCCATTAGGGGGGATGCCAGAAGCCTTAGCAGGTGGGGCCTTGCGGCAGTTCAGAAAGCGGCCTTCGGGGCCTCATGGAAACGAGGCTACGGGCTGCAATCGCCAGGAGGAGGTTCTATGAAAACGCACAGAGCAAATTTTCTGGGGATGATTGGACTCGCAGTTTCGCTGGTGGCGCTGCAGATCGGTTGCCAGCAAACTGAGGAGGCGTCTAGTACGGAATCCAGCAGTCCGACAACGTACGGATCCCCCGGCCAACCCGAAAAAAACAATTTGGCGGGGCAGTCCGCAAGTTCAGCAGGCAACCGCGCAACAGCGCCATCTCCTGCTCCGGCGCGGGCCGTTACTTTGGCTGCCGACACCCCACTGAAGGTTCGTACTACCAACACTCTTTCTACCGATTCCCACAACGCAGGTGATACCTTCGTGGCCATGTTGGAGGAGCCGCTGGTGGCAGGAGGCCGGGAAATTGCCTCGAAAGGCTCCACGGTTGAAGGGAGAATTGTCGAAGCGGATAAAGGAGGGCGAGTGAGCGGAGTCTCCCACCTCACCCTTTCCCTAAATCAATTGCACACAACCAGTGGTGAGATCGTCGAGATTTCCACCAATCCCATTACCGTCCAGGCGGATACGACTAAGGGCAAGGATGCCGCAAAAATCGGTATCGGCGCTGGAATCGGAACGGCCATCGGAGCGATTGCCGGGGGCAAGAAAGGCGCAGCGATCGGCGCGGCGACCGGAGCCGGGGCTGGCACGGGTGTGGTGTTATCTACACGTGGAGATGCTGCGGAGATTCCTGGTGAGACGGTCCTGACATTTGGGCTGCGCTTGCCAGTGACGATCACAGAAAGAAGATAAACTTGCCCATAGGCCCGAGCGGGCAGCATAGCTTTTCTGGTGGTGGAGTAATTCCAAAAAAGGATGCCTCAAATCGCTGATGCCTCGCGCATGGCGTAGGAGGAAGAAAGATAGGTTTCCCCTGCGAGCAAGGCAACAAACCCCTGCCAATGTCACCTTGCCCACGGAGCAGCCCAATCCCGCCAGCACAGAAATAGATGCCTTAGGCATTAGTGAAATTCTCCGAACAATCCAGGCTCAGGATGCTGCTGTGCCCGCCGCCGTGGCGTCGGAATTGCCCAACATCTCCAAGGCGGTGGAAGCGGTCGTTCGAGCCTTGCGGCGCGGAGGAAGGCTGATTTATGTGGGTGCGGGGACCAGCGGCCGCCTCGGGGTTATGGACGCTGCGGAATGTCCTCCCACCTTCGGAATTTCAACGAAAACCGTGCAAGCAGTAATCGCAGGAGGCGACCGCGCGCTGACCCGTGCCGTCGAAAACGCCGAGGACGACGCGGATGCGGGTCGCCGGGACATGGCCACCCGGAAAGTAGGTCCACGTGATGTGGTGGTCGGGTTGGCAGCGAGCGGACGTACACCTTATACAATCGCAGCGCTGCGCTACGCGCGGTCCCGCCGTGCTGCCACCATTGCGATTACTTGCAACCCCGGCTCGCCGATCACCCGCGAAGCCCGCATTTCGATTGTTCCCGCCACGGGGGCGGAGGTGGTAGCCGGTTCCACCCGCATGAAGGCGGCCTTGGCTCAGAAAATGGTCCTGCACATGATCTCCACGGCGGCCATGATCCGGCTCGGCCACGTCTATCGCGGCTACATGGTGGGCGTCCGGCCTTCGAACAACAAGTTGATAGAGCGGGCCTGTGCGATCATCGAGGAAATCACAGGCGTAGATCATTCGATCGCTGCACGCACCCTTCGGCAGGCAAATAAGGATGTCAAGCTTGCGGTTACGATGCTGCGCACTGGCAGGGATCGCTCCGCTGCTGCGCGGCTGCTTGTCCGTGCCCGGGGCAATCTCCGGGCCATCCCATAATTTTTCCTTTTGAATATGTCTCTCCTTGCTATTGCGGCCCGCCAGGTCTTCACACCGCTAGAAGCCATCCAGAATGGTCTCGTGGTGATCGAGGACGGCACGATTCGCGATGTCGGCTCCCGGCAAGAGATGATGGTTCCTTCCGGTGCTCGCTTGCTCGATCTGGGCGAACGCATTCTGGCTCCAGGTTTTGTGGACGTGCACGTCCACGGCGGCTCCGGACGAGACCTCATGGAAGGGACAACAGAAGCATTGGAGACGGTGGCTCGCCTCGCCGCCCAGCATGGCGCCACTTCCTTCCTGCCCACCACGCTGACGGCCCCGTTTCCCCAGTTGCTGCGGGCGCTCGAAATGCTTGGCTCCACAATTCACTCCTGGAGGAATCGGTCATCCTCGCCCGGCGAACCCCTGGCGGAACCGTTAGGGATTCATATGGAAGGACCGTTCCTCAGCCGTGAAAGGCGTGGCGTCCATCCTCCGGAACATTTGCAGAAACCCTCGCTGGCCCTGTTTCGCCAACTGCTGGAAGCGTCGGACGGCTCTGTGAAAATCCTGACGCTGGCCCCGGAATTGGAGGGCGCGCTGGAGGTGCAAGCTCATGCCCTGCAAAGCGGACTCCAGGTAGCCCTCGGCCATTCCAATGCAACGTATGAGGAAGCGCAGCGGGCTATCGAGGCCGGAGCGCGCCACGCCGTCCATGTCTTCAATGCGATGCGGCCCTTTAACCACCGCGATCCTGGCATTCTGGGCGCAGTGCTCACCGACAACCGCATCCACGCAGAGGTGATAGCCGACGGTATCCACGTTGCCGCTCCCGCCCTTCGCCTCCTGGTGCAGGCCAAAGGAATCGCCAACATCCTGCTAGTCACAGATGCGGTCAGCGCCACGGGCATGTGTCCGGGCCAGTATTCGCTGGGAGGCATCGGAATTTTCCTGGGAGACGACCCGTATACTGGCCTTCTGACCTGCCGAAACGCAGAGGGCAAGCTGGCAGGCAGCGTCCTGACGCAGGACCGTGCCATTCGCAACATAGTCTCTTACACCGGCGTAACGTTGCGTGAAGCGGTTACAATGGCAACTTGGAATCCCGCGCGCTTGCTGGGACTGGAAACCCGCAAAGGCTGCCTCCGCCCCGGCGCTGATGCCGATCTGGTGGTCCTGGAACCGAACGGAACGGTGGCGGGCACAATGGCGCGCGGCGTGGCCAACTTCCTATAATTTGCTTTATGGATCGGTTTATCATTTACGGCGGCGTCCCGCTGCATGGGACGGTTCACATCAGTGGGGCCAAGAACTCGGCCTTGCCCTGCTTGGCAGCTTGCTTGCTCACCGAGCAGCCACTGATTCTGGAGAATCTCCCCGCCGTGCGGGACATTACCACCACCTTCCATTTGCTCCGCACCCTGGGGATTACGCTGGAAGAGAATGATGTCCAGGCAGGCGCTTCAGGAATCCCGGCCCGCCGGCGGATTGTGGCGCACGCGCGCCAGATTACCAACGTAGAGGTTCCCTGGGAACTGGTCCGCACGATGCGAGCTTCCACACTGATTTTAGGCCCGCTAGTGGCCCGTTGCGGGCAGGCACAGGTTTCTTTACCCGGTGGCTGTGCCATCGGCGCGCGGCCCATTGATCTTCATCTCAAAGGGCTGGAGAAACTGGGCGCTCAAATTGCCGTGGAACACGGCATGGTCATTGCGCGAGCGGATCGTTTGCGAGGCGCGCGGATTTATTTTGACCGTATTACGGTAACGGGAACGGAAGACCTGCTCATGGCGGCAACGCTGGCCGAGGGCGAAACGGTTTTGGAAAACGCCGCCCGTGAGCCGGAAGTTCGGGACTTGGCTGGCCTCCTGACAAAGATGGGAGCTAGAATTGATGGGGTGGGCACTTCTACAATCCGGGTGCAAGGAGTTCCGCGGCTGACAGGAGCCACCCATGGGGTCATACCGGATCGTATTGAGGCCGGAACGTTCCTGGCCGCCGCCGGAATCGCTGGAGGCGATCTGACCATTGAAGATTGCTGCCCGGACCATTTGTTGGCCGTCATTGAAAAATTCCGCGAACTGGGCCTGTCCGTGGAATCCCCCACTCCGACAAGCCTGTGCGCACAGTGCGAAAATCCTCTCCGCGCCGCCGACATGACCACCGAAGAATATCCCGGCTTCCCCACAGACATGCAGGCCCAATACATCGCGCTGGCCACCCAGGCTTCGGGCCCATCCCTCATCACGGAAACGATTTTTGAGAACCGTTTTATGCATGCGCTGGAACTGGTACGGATGGGCGCAAACATTCGCATCGAAGGCAATCGGGCCATCGTGCGCGGCCCAACGCCATTGAGCGGCGCGGGCGTGATCGCGAGCGACCTGCGGGCCAGCGCCTCCCTGGTGCTCGCCGGCCTGGCGGCCCAGGGCGAAACCATCATCGAGCGCGTTTATCATATTGACCGCGGCTACGAGCATATCGAAGAGAAACTGCGAGCCGTCGGCGCACAGATTGAGCGAGTGTCTTCCTAGAGAGATTTATGTCCCGAATCCTTCGCAGAACGACGATATTGGTCTTAATGCTCGTGGCTCCTGCCTGTAGTGTAAAGAGACCCCCGACTGCATCATATCCTTCTTTTCCACGTCAGGATGTCATCTTGGAGATTAAGGACCTTGAAAAAACGTTGGGATTTCAGAAGACAGAAAATTTCCTGCGCTATTCGGAGACCACCCGCGCGTATTACCGCTGCTATTACACGGGCAAGCTGGAACTGCCCGCCTCTTACGACGAACTGCAACTGACGGAGGGTGATGCGGAAGGCTGCTCACTGGATGAAAAGCAATACGATATCTTTTTCTATCCGATTGAAGCTGTTGCCACCGGCACTACGCCTGTAACTCCCGCTCTGGCGCAGGCGACTCTGGAGCGAATCCTGGTTGTTGTTCCGCACGAAGATTTTCATAACCAGGAGGAAGCGCAAGGAGCCCACTCGGAAATTGGCGAAGCGGCTGCCACCTTGATCGGTTTCCTCACCGCGAGCAAATTTTCAGAAGAGAAATACGGATCGGCTTCCGGGACTTTCCAGAGCCTCAACCAGGAGGCGCGGCTTTTTCTGCAAAAAGCCGGGATCGTTAATAGTTTTTACGACAAACTCAGCCAGCTTTACGCTTCAGCTCGCTCAGGAAAAATTAGCGAACAGGAAGCCCTGATCCAGAAGGGAGAGCTATTTACACAATTCCAGCGCGAATGCAGCGCCATTACCCCAGCGCCGGCTTCTTTCAATAAATGCCCCGCCATTATGAACAACGCCGGGTTGGCTTTTGACATGACCTACACGCGCTACTATCCTTCGCTTTATGGACTTTACATAGCCCAGGGCCAGGACGCCAAGGCCACCGTTCAGGCCGTCAAACGCCTGCTCGCCACTCGTCCCCAATCCGAGACCGACCTGCGAAACGCCTTGGGAGCCGCCTTGCCGCAGCAGCAGATGGCACCCACATCGCAATAACTGGTTGCCTCTTACGAAGAAGGATTTTTACAAAAAGGGTGTCTAATCAAGGCAAACTCTGGACCACTTCGCCCTGATAGCCAATGACGGAATCAATGATGCCAATCTCGACGCTCCGGTTTTTGGCACGCGCTTCGGAATCTGTGCCGGACACGCGGGGGCTGGTTTTCCCAAATCCCTTGGTTGTCATTATCTCTGGATCAATGCCCGCCTCGATCAAATAATCGCGGACTGCCCGCGCGCGCCGCTCTGACAGGTCCTGGTTATACTGCTCGGTGCCAATATCGTCCGTATGGCCGTAAACATGGATTCGAAATCCATAAGAGCTCAGCAGGACTCCCGCAATTCGGCTCAGTAGTTCGCGGTCACCGGGGCGGAGTGTGGATTTATCGAAATCGAATCGGATGGAGTCGCTGCCCAGACTCATGACCAAACCCAACGGGGTCCGGTTCGTTTCGGCGATCTTGCTTAAGGTCTCCTGCAAGCGCTCGATCTCCGCTTCCCGCTGTTGGCGGATTTGCTCCACTTCTTCGCGAGCTATTTGCGCCTGTTGGGTTGCGACGTCTGCCTTCTGCCGGGCTTGTTCGGCTTCCTGTGCGGCTTCTGCCTTCGCCTGCTCGGCTTGAACTCTTCCTAGTGCTGCTTGCTGCGCATTATCCTCTGCCTGCGCGGCCCGCGCTAGAGCCGCCTGAGAGGCTTCGCCAGCAGCTTCCACCGCCTCCTCGGCTTGCCGGACTTGAGTTTCCAATCGGGCCATCTGCCGCTCCGTCTCTTGGAGTTGTCGGAAGAAGAGAAATCCCAGAAACCCGATGAGAGCCAGCCCAAGACTAAGGAGGAGAATCTGTAACCACCGTGCCCTATCATCCCTTTCCGGTTTGTGCTCCGCCGTCTGGCTTGGTAATTCCCGCATATCACTATTATAAGCCGCAATCATACCGAGAACGCCCCAAAAGAATCGACGCGATGTGATCGGGCCGCTGTCAGCTTTCCTTACTTTTTTTGTTCAGTTGCTTCTTTTCTCGCTCGGATGTAAATTCGTTCGAGGCTCACCATTTGCGGTTTTTCTGAATACTGTGCCCGATTTTCCCCATCTCGATCAGGACAAGTTCAGCAATGTTCGGTACATTCTACAAAGTGCCGTAGAGCAGCGGGCTTTTCCCGGGGCGGCGCTAGCCGTGGGGCATCAGGAGGGGGGGCTAGCTATTCTTACTGTGGGGCGGCTCTCCTATGAGGAAGATGCTTCCGCAGTCGCCTCCGACACCCTCTACGATCTGGCTTCTCTGACGAAGGTCGTTGCCACGACCGCCGCAGCAATGCTGCTGGTGGATCGCGGCCTGCTGATGCTAGATTATCCAGTAGCCTATTATCTACGGGAATTTGTCCGTCCCTTTGACACCGCCGAGGACCCCCTGTGGGCCATCCGAAACGAGGCTACAGTGCGGCACCTGCTGGCTCATACTTCGGGCCTGCCCGCCTACGAGAAATTCTTCCTGCGCGCTCGCGAGAAATCACACGTTCTGGAGGAGGCCCTGGCGCTCCCGCTGGAGGAGATACCCGGCAGAAAAACGCTCTACAGTGACATCGGATTCATTTTGCTCGGTGAAATACTGGAGCGCGTCGCAAAACAGAGCCTGAACCTATTTTGCGAAAAGGAAATTTTTCAGCCGCTGAACATGCGGGAGACTCGATTCAATCCTCCCAAGCACCTCTGGGACCGAATCGCTCCGACCGAAGTGGATGAGACCTTTCGCAAGCGGCTGATCCGAGGGGAAGTGCACGACGAGAATGCCTGGGTGATGGGCGGAGTGGCGGGCCATGCTGGGCTGTTCGGCACGGCGGGCGACTTAGCTTGCTTCTGCCAGATGATGCTTCACAAAGGGCGAAGCAATGGAATTCAAGCGATCCAACCGGAAACGATTCGGGAATTCACCCGCCCCTGGCCTGCCTCGGAAGGCGCGCCCCGAGGCTTAGGGTGGGATAAGCCCAGCGAGCCTTCCTCTTGCGGGCAGTATTTCTCGCCAGCTTCTTACGGGCATCTAGGCTTCACGGGAACGTCCCTTTGGATTGATCCGGAAAAATCGCTGTTTGTTGTCCTCTTGACGAACCGCATCCATCCATTACGGGAGAACGATGCCATCAAATCCGTCCGCCCTATCGTACATGACGCAGTCATGCTTGCCTTACAGTCATAGGGTCCGAACCAATCCCATGCCGCAGCAAGGAGATGTCCTCCATTAGCATAATTATTGATTCTATGGTGCGAAAGGGGGGACTCGATCTTTTCGGTCTGCTGATAATCCGCAACTTACTGATTCTCCGTGGGCACTGTGCGCATGGAACGCACCGACCGCCAGGGTTATGGTACACGGATGGTACACGCTCCATCTCGGGAATTCCTGGTCAGGATGTTGGCAAGAGTTATCAACGGACTGCTTCGGTCACCTGCACCTCTGGCAGAAGATGGGCGAGCCGCCGGCCGCTTGCCATTGAAGGGGGCGTGGCACTGCCTCGTAGCGCACCTGCTTTGGACACAACTCCCGCTGTCTCCAACGGCTCTATCCTGTCCGTCCTGCTTTCAATCTTTTCAACCCTGCTCTTCGCTTAAAGCTACCCAAACCGTATCAATTCGGCGGGTTTTGGTTTTGCTACAGGTCCGGCGCGCATCTGCTCCAGGAAACTGTTTTCCGCGATCAGGCGCTTTTGCCAGCAGCCCCGTCCGCCTAGCAGCGCTTCCGTTCTAAGACAGCTCACTTACCCGATCACCAATCAAAACGCTCGCAGAATTCGAGCCGAGAAAGCCCGTGCCCCTAAAGGATTCTTCAGTTCGTATCAGCATGTCGAATTATAGCTGAGTATTTCCAAAAGAAGGAGTGAGAGCATATGCCAGAAATTGGTGTCAACAAGGTCATTCTCATTGGGAGAACCGGAGCCGACGCGGAGCTCAGATATACCTCCAACGGCAAGGCGGTCGCGAACTTCTCCCTGGCCGTCAACGAGAGCTTCAAGAACGGAGACGGAGAGCAAAGAGAGCACGTCGAGTGGATTCGATGCGTTGCTTGGGGAAGGCTCGCAGAGGTCGCCGGCGAGTTCCTGACGAA
>JACQGE010000073.1 GCA_016199675.1 Acidobacteriota bacterium
CAATTGGTCTACACTAAAAGTAAAACCGCTCTAGCGCGGAAGAGATAAGAAGCAGATTTCCGTTTGCCAATGTTCTTCTAATTCGTTCTTTTCTAGCCAATTAAAAGGCCCCCGCTCTCTATGCTGCACCTTGGTGCATTTTGCAGTAACTCAAGCCAGCATTGAGGATTAGAGAAAGAGTACTGGCGATTTTCCACATGGTTTTCCACAAAGTTTAGGAAACTTTTTAGGCCACTTCATAAATTAGATTTATTCAGCAATTTGGGGGGCATTCTCAGAAGCGGTGTTTTGCAACACTGGCCCCAATTCATCCAAAGATGAGCACCCAGGACCGAGCACCTTAATTAACCGGTTGAAGTTGCAGACCTGGCACTCCAGGAACCGATTCCGAGAAGTAGCGTGGATTCAGCGTAACAGGATAATCATTTTTTATCTTAGCGAGCAGATCGTTGAGCTTTTGCTGGCGAAGATTGTTTTCAATGTTCTGCTGGACTTGCTCCAGGGGCTGAACACGCTTTCCTTCGACCTCGAAAATGAAGTATCCAAAGCGGTCGCGAACCGGAGCGCTCACCTGATCGGTTGAGAGGGAAAAAATCGTGTTGCTCATTTCCGGGATGAGCTGCTCGCGCCGCACATAGCCGAAGTCTCCGCCCTGTGAGGCGGTGGCGTGGTCGGATTCGGTCTTGGCTAAAAGAGCCATGTCCTCGCCCGCCTGAATCCGATTGCGCAATGCTTCCGCTTTCGCTATGGCTTCTTGCTCGCTGCGAGTAGATTTCGGAGGAGACATTGCGGCTTCGTCTGCCTTGCCGGCTTCCGGCTCGAAGGAAACGTAAATGCCCCGGACCTTGGCCTCCTCAAAGTCGCCCTGATGCGCGGTGTAATAATTCTGGACATCTTCTGGTGTTACCTGTCCTGTGCCATTGGACAATTCATTCAAAGTGATCTGAGCCAAGAGCAAAAGTTGCTGGAAATCCACCATTTGTTGAAAATCCTGTCGCTGGTCAATCTTGCGCTTCTTCCCTTCTAAAGACAGACCGAGCAAATTGGCGAACTGATCGGCGAACCCCTTCTTACCGAGGGAGCTTACCGCGCCGCTATATTGAGGCGGCAAAGAACCGACGATTTTTTCAAAAGCAGATGCGGTGATTTTTTCCGTTCCGACCGTCAGGACAACTTCGTCAGGCCCCACCGATTCGGATGCGCTCGTAGGAGCCGCCGCAGGACTTTCACCCGGAGCAGTCGGCGGGTTTTGTGTCCAAGCGAGATTTACTACGCACCCAGCGAGCACGGCAATGGACAAAAGTTTGCCCATTCGAAAGGGCCATAATTTCTTCATCTGATACTCCTTATCTAGCTGAGAGATTAGACCATTATACCACGGCGCTGAAATATCCATTCTCAAGCGGCTGGAAAAGGGAGAAAATGAGGTAGATGAAAGCCAAAACGAATGTTTTGGAATTGAGCCTGCCGGAAAAGCACGCAGTAGCGTTGCATTCTGTTCTGACAGCTATTTTTCTTACCGGCTTGAAGCTGACCGTGGGCTGGCTTAGTGGCAGCTTGGGAATTCTCTCCGAAGCCGCGAATTCCGGGCTAGACGTGCTCGCCGCAGTCCTGATCTACTGGTCGGTATGGATTTCGGATAAGCCTGCGGATTCGGACCATCAGTACGGTCACCAGAAGATTGAAAACTTTTCTGCCTTCCTGCAAATCGGGCTGGTGCTGGCCACCGGCTTGTTGATCGTTTCCGCAGCTTTACAGCGGCTTTTTTTCACTCCGGTTCAGGTTCAGCTCAGCGTCTGGGCTTTTGCCGTGATGATTCTGTCGATGATCGTCTCCTTCTTCCGGGTTCGGGAATTGCGCCGGGCAGCTCAGAAATATCGGAGTCAGGCATTGGAATCCCATGCTCTGAATTATCACCTGGACATCTGGAGTGCCTTCGTAGTGCTGATAGGCTTGGGGGCATTGTGGGCAGGGGATCGGCTTCGTCTGCCCGCCTTGCGAGTTGCGGATCCACTCGCTGCTCTGGCGGTCGCCACTCTCATCTTATATCATAGCGTTCAATTGGGCCGCCAGGCCGTGAATGCCCTGCTCGACGCCGCGCCGCTGGGGTTACGTGGACGTATCATCGAAGCGGTAAAGCAAGTGAACGGCGTGGTGCGTTGCGAACGGGTGCGAGTACGTCATGCCGGAAGCAAGTTTTTTGTAGATATGAAATTAACCGTGCAACGCACAATCCCATTTGATCACGTGCCGGAAATTCTGGAAGCTGTACGGAATCGGATCGGGAAATTTCTTCCGGATGCAGACATCGTGGTTCATACCGAACCAAATGAGCCTGGAGAAGACAATCTATTCGAGAAAGTAAAGTGGATTGCCGGGCGGAACAATCTCGCAGTCCACGATTTGCTCTTCCATGAAGTAGATGGGCAATTGACGTTAGACTTGCATCTGGAAGTAAATGAAGAACTGACACTGGATCAAGCCCATGCACAAGCCAACTGTTTGGAATCCAAGATTTTTGAAGGACTTCCCGAGATTGCTGCCATTAATACTCATATTGAAGGAGAAGGAACGCACATCGAGACTGGAAAGATGGCCGCCGAACTTCGCATGCGCATGGTCGAGGAGCTAAAAAAGATTGCCACCCAGGTGCCCGACATTCTGGATTGTCACGATCTCACCATCCGCGAGATTAATGACAAGACTTATGTTTCCTGCCACGTACTGATGGATGGAGTCTTGCCCATTACTCGGGTACACGATCGCACCGTGGAACTGGAATCTCTGTTCAAGAAGGCCTTCCCCGCTATTCATAAAGTCACGATCCATACGGAGCCGGAATCGGAACGAGGAGTGTCCGGTCGCCCCCTGCGCTCCGCGACTTCCAGAAACCACTAGAGAATTTACTTCCCTACCCCAATTGAGTAACTCGAATTTGCTTTCGAGAAAATGGGAAGGTAATCTGAGGGGCCATGGGCAAAGTTAGTGCTAATGTTAAAAACAATAGGGCCACCTCTCTAAATGAACAGCAACGCAAAGCAATCGAGCACATCTACGGCCCCTTGCTGATGGTAGCCGGAGCTGGGACCGGCAAGACGAGCGTCATAGTAGAGCGGGTCGGCTATCTATTGAAACATGTTTCGGACCTCCAGCCAGAACAGATCTTGGCCCTAAGTTTTAGTCGAAAGGCTGCTGCAGAGATGCAGCAGCGCGCCCTTGACCAATTCGGGGAGCACGTACGAGGTTGTCGCTTTTCCACCTTTCATGCGTTCTGCTACGGGCTTCTGGCGGAGCAGTCAGCGCAGCGGGTGATGGATGAAATTGACCAATGGATTTTTTTGCGACAGCACCTGGAGGAACTGGAACTGGATTATTACCTTCATGTTGCCGAGCCGGGGCGGTTTCTGAACGAGTTGGTGGAATTTTGCTCGCGCTGCCATGATAATTTGGTCAGCCCGGGAGATTACACCGGCTATGTCGAGCAACTCGTTGCTGATTGCCATCATTCTCGATTGAAACCGCTTCCCAAAGAGTGCAGCGAGGAGGAACTGGCCCGGCAGCAGGAAGTAGCTCGGGTTTATACGCGTTCGGAGGCGTTACAAGAGCAAGAGGGCTTGCTGAGTTTTGGAGCGATGGTCTCGTACGCCGTGGCTCTCCTGGATTCTTCGCCCAATCTGCTGCGGCGGATACAAAATCAGTATCGATTTCTCTTAGTAGATGAATTTCAGGACACGAATCCGGCCCAATTCGAATTGCTGGTGCGCTTGGCAGGGAAACACAAGAACCTAGCCGTAGTCGGCGACGACAATCAAGCCATTTACCGTTTCAGGGGAGCTTCCTATGGGAGTTTCAAGCAATTTGCTGAATACTTCCCTGAACATACCCGTATCGTCCTGGATCAAAACTACCGGTCCACGCAAAGAATCCTGACTGTGGCGGGCGCGGCTATTGCGTTCAACCCCAATGAAGATCGTTATTTACCCGAAAAACGATTGTTTCCTGCGAAACGAGATACTGACCCCGGACCTGGAAGCTCTGTTGAGGTTTGGGAATTTGAGGACGTGGTGCAACAAGCCGAGTTTGTCGTCGCCGAAATTGCCCGTCGAGTCGGCAGTGGGGAAGTCAATGCTTATTCGGATTTTGCAGTGCTCTATCGTGCTCACCGGCACCGTGATCTTTTGGTCACTGCTCTGCGTCGTGAAGGAGTTCCTTTTGCAATCCGCAATTTGGCCGTGAACCGCCTACCACCGGTTCGGGACCTGATGGCGTACCTTCGAGCCATTGGCCATCCAACAGACAATATCAGCCTTGCCCGTGTAATCGCCGATCCCCGTTGGGGAGTGGAAATAGACCTCTTTTTTGAATATTGCCAGCAAGCAAGAAACCAAAAGAAAACATTGTATGAAATAATTCAAGAAGATAGCATCGCTGCGAAGAGGGCAGGTGCTAAGGAGTTACTCGCCTTCCTGGGCCGGTTTGCCAAGATTGCTGAGCAGCAACGGGTGAGCGCTTGGCTGGATCTTCTGCGAGAGGAGCTAGGTTTTTCCGGCGATTCCGACCAGGAGCCTGCGATCCAGGCTTTTTGCGATTTTATTAAGCAATGGGATCAAGAAAAGAGCGCAACCGGGTTACTGGGCGAATTTTTGGAATACCTTGGATTTTTTGAGGAAGCCGGTGGCGCCATCACTTTACAGGAGGACGATGAAAAACCGTTTTGGGTGGAAGCCGACCCGCCGAAGAGGCAAGCAGAGACCAGCGAACCTCGTCAGGGCATTCTTTGGGAGGAGGTCGCCACCAATCCGTTAGGCAAAGTGCAATTGATGACGATACACGGAGCGAAAGGGTTGGAATTCGAGCATGTCATCGTCTTCCATTTATTGCGCGGAGCTTTTCCAACGCGCCACAGAAGCCCCCTCATCACTTTGCCGACTCCTTTGTGGAAAGGGCCGCTGCCGGAGGGCGATTTTCACATTGAGGAAGAACGCCGGCTTTTCTATGTGGCCTTGACGCGGGCACGCAGCACGCTCACCCTGTGTACGGTCTCCAACGACCGACAGAGACCATCTGTGTTCCTGGAAGAACTGCGTCAATGCCCTGATCTGGAATGGAAAAGGCCTCCGATTTCGACGCCGGAACTGGCTGGAATCGCTTGGCAGGAAACATCCAAACTACATTCGCCGGGTTCCCAGATTGCTGACTGGACTGCCACACCTCCAGCTCCGCTGGCGGAGGAACTGACTCTCAGTGCTTCCGGTTTAGAAACTTATCTGGAATGTCCGCTCAAGTACCAATACAGTTCTGTGTGGCGTATTCCCCTGTCCCCATCGCCCGCGATGTTATTCGGTTCTATTTTGCATGGAGCGGTGAAAGAGCTGGTTCATACGCTAACCCAATGTCCCCAAGAAATCTCCCCAGCAAGCATTCAGTCTCTCCTCGATCGGCATTGGAACTCTTCTGGTTTTTCCGATCCACTCCAAGAGAGAAAATATCGGGAAATGGGAAGACAGCAATTGGAAGGAGTCTGGCAGGTATGGTCAGGGCGGCGGTTGGAGCTTTTGCACCAGGAAAAGGGCTTCCAGTTGCACTGGGCAGGAACTCGGATCATTGGCCGAGTGGATCAAATCCACCGGAGCGAGCGGCAACGAGTCGAACTTATCGAATACAAAACCGGGCGTCCTCAGACTCAAAAAGAGGCGGACCACAGTTTGCAGTTGACGATCTATGCGAAAGCGTGCCGCGACATCCTGGGCCTGGAATCCACAGAATTGATTCTTTTCAACCTGGCCACGCAGGAGTGTCTCCCAACCACGCGCAATGCCCAGGATTTCCAGAAGGCGCAACAAAAGATTCAACAAACGGCCTCCCGCATCCGCGCCAGAGAATTCCCGGCTCAGCCAGGCTATCATTGCCGGTACTGTACGTTTCAACCCATTTGCCCCGCTCACGAAGATATCGGCTTATCCCGCGGGGTAGTACGCAACCAGGAACACAATCGTACTAGCTCCCAAAATAGGACTAAGGAGCTATTGTCTTGGCGGTTGAAACACCGGAGAATGCGTACCGGGGGGAAGTTTATGAACGCGTCAGACAAGAGACGGGCACGGCGGTTTCCCATGCAACTACCCGTGATCGTCAGAGTTGAAGAAACAAACGAAGAAAAAGCGAGCACCCAGACCCTTAACATTAGTTCCACCGGCGTGTATTTCCAGTTTGGCTCGGAGATGGACATTGGGAGCCCAGTGGAGTTCATATTGACGCTGCCCGAACAGATTACCCGAGGGGGGGCGGTACAGATCAAATGCATCGGCAAAGTCGTTCGGGTGGATCGAGGCAACAGCGCCGTCGGAGTCGCCGCTACCATTGAACGCTACGAGTTTTTAAGGGAATCCTGAGGTTTAGGTCAAAAACCCCGCGAAGACCTCGTTAGAAAAGAGCAGGCCGCGGTCGGTCAGGCGCAGAATATCCTCCGACGTTTCCAGCCATCCAGATTCAGAGAATTCATGAAGTTGTCTCCCATGAATTTCGCGGAGGTCTGTCGCAAACTCCGTGTGCAATCGGGACAAAGAAATCCCCTGCCGTTGGCGCAGGCCGAGGAAGATGTGCTCTTCTAATTTTTCCTGAGGTCTCAAGGTTCTGAATGCGGCGATCGGGGACTGACCCTGTTGCATTCTTTCCAGGTAAGCGGACAGTGAATCGGTGTTGGCCCACCGCCGCTCACCGTCGTAGGAATGCGCTTCCACACCAAAACCGAAATAGGGGACGCCCGTCCAGTACTTCTGGTTGTGCCGGGACTCATAACCCCGGCGAGCAAAATTGGAAATCTCGTAATGGTGGAAGCCGGCTTGACGAAGGAGTTCCATCGCAGCGCAATAGAATGCGACCACCTGTTCTTCGGAGGGCACTGACGAAGCGCGATAGCGCGAGCCGTTCTCCAGAATTTCACGGCCCAAGCGGCTATCTTCATCCACCTCCAGAATATAGACAGAAAAATGGGTGGGGCCAAGATCGAGCAAGGCCTGGAGCGAGTTTTGGAAACTCTGTGCCGTTTGATAAGGAAGACCTGCGATCAGGTCGGCGGAGATGTTTTCAAGACCAGCGTTTCGCAACGCGGAGAATGCCTGGGCTACAGTTTCCGGGCTGTGCATCCGCCCAACGGAGCGCAGTTCCTGCGGGACCATAGACTGTACTCCCATACTGACGCGATTGATCCCGCAGGCGGCCCAAGAGGCGGACTGCCCGGCAGTCGCATTTTCCGGGCTGGCCTCTATGGTAATCTCCGGTTCCTCTTCAATCTGGAATGCGCTGCGGACTGCTTCCAGGAGCCGGGTCAGTTGTTCGCTGTTCAGCAGCCCCGGCGTGCCTCCGCCGAGGTAGATGGTATCGGCGTCTATTGTATCTAAGAAAGAAGGAATCCCCGCTTGTCGCCAGAGGTTCGTCCATTGCCGGACTTCAGTTTCCAGGAAACGGAGATAGGGGTTAAGAAGAGAAACGGCATACGCATCGGAAGCGAAATTGCAAAAGGTACACTTCTGCCGACAGAAAGGGATGCTTAGATAAATACCGGCTTTTTTCAATTCAGGTATCCGTTCGTCATCCAAAGGGATGGACCCCGCTTTCCGCAATTCTCAGCGATTTTAAGCGGGAGCAGACGCCAATACGGGATTTCCGGCCCGATCCATTGTTTGAATCTTGTCCAGGCCGCCGTATTTGGCATACCACGGTTTGGCCCCTTTTAAGACCTCATTGAGTGCCTGGATGTTTTTCACGCCCCGGTCATTCAACCAATCCTCAAAAGCTTTCAGCCCGTGCTTAGCGTAATGAGGGATGCCGTCCTTCCATGTGGCTCGCCCGCAAAGGACTCCGGCGAAGGTCACCCCGGCCTCAATCGCCAGTTCCAGGCTTTCGCGGAAGGTATCGTCACTGACTCCGGCGCTCAGATAAATAAAGGGCTTGGTTGCCGCCGCTGCGGCTCGGCGGTAATGTTCCATCGCCTCTTTCTTGCTGTAGGCCACTTTGCCTTCCTTGTTGCTTCGAGCGCCTTCGACAAACTGCATACTGACGGGAATCTCGACCTTCAGCACATCCACAAAGTATTCGGGTTTGGAAAACTCTTCCATGCTCTTAGCGACGATTTCCGGTTTCTTCCTGGCATACTCAATGCCCTTTTCGTCGCCTCCCTCGGGATCATAGCCAACGAATTCCAGGAAAAATGGGATCTCGTACAATTCGCACTCGGCGCCGATCCGGGCGACAAAGGCATGCTTGATCTCTTTGACTTGTTTTGGCTCAAAGGGGCTGTAGTAAATCAACAGCTTCATGCAGTCGGCCCCGGCCTCAATGGCCTTCTTCGCCGTCCAGTAAGGGATCAAGCTGGGAATCCGGCCAAGCTGTGTTTGGTCATAACCTGTTTGTTCATAAGCCAGTAATACCCCCGCCTTAGGAGCTTTGACGCGGATTGCTTCCAATCCGTATTCGGGATCCAGTAGAATAGCGCTGGCATGAGGGGTAAGGACGCGGGTAACCGCAGTCTTAAATTCGGACATCATCTCAGCGGGGACAGCGTCCGGAGAAATTCCTTTTTCCTTGGCAATTGATTTTTGCAACGAACCCCGCTGGTCCATCGCCGCCGCTGCAATTACCCCATTCGGCCAGGCGACCCGATTCAAACGTTGAAGCTTTCCTGAGCTGATTCTCATTGTCTTTTTTTAACCTTTCCTGCGATATTAATGTTTTAGATTTGGGAAAATCTGCCCTTCTTATTATCTGTCGCAAAGCGGAGCGAGTCTAGGCCCAAAATGGGGTTTCAAAATAAATCAGAGACCTTTGCCAGACTAGTTTCCAGCTTCTTTGCCGTTAAGGTGAGGTGCTGGGCCATTTCCGGGCTTTTGCTCTTCCGGGCAATGAGGGAAAGTCGCAATAGGTTCGCTTTATGCCGTAAGCCTTCGCATAGTAGATAAAAAAGGGAGTCGAGATGTTTCCGCCATTGGTCTCCCAGAGATTTCTTGTTCTGGTAGGCATAGAGTTCTTCTTCAATCCGCAGAATAAAGCCAATGGCGCGGCTAATCGCTTCGATGATTTCCCCTCGCAATCCAGATTCCCGTTGCCAGGACAGACTTTGAAAAGATTGTGATTCCCAATCCTCCAAGGAGAGAGGTTTTCCGCATATCCGAATGGAGGTGATGGCTGGATTGGCTCTCAAATGGCTGGCCAGTTCCTTGATTCGGCCTTGCAGTTTGGAAGCCTCCCGAGTGCTGTCAATTCCCAATCGCATTAAATGCGGGTCCAAAGCCGTTTCCTGTATTACGGCAGGGGATTCTGTCTCCAGCGGCTTGGCCCGGCTCAGATCACTGAGCTGCTGCAGGGCGTGGGTGGCGGTGTGATAATCATCCCAGACCAGTTCCTCCTCGCTGAAGGTCTCGCGAAGTTCTTGGGACGCACGGAGGCTGTGGGTCTGATCCAGGGCCTGCTTCATCAATTCCTCAAACCTTTTCCCCAGCATGAGGTTGTAATTGACAATTGCCGCTAAAACCGTTGGATGAAAGTATTCTTCTCCCACCTGTTTTTTGAGAGTGCGGCCTTTCGCCAGCAGATGGGTGTCGGTGATTTGGTTTAGCGTTTGTAAATCGGTAATGTCTTGGATCAGGGAAGGGAGTTCGGCAAGAGCGAGCTGGGTATTCTGGCTAAGAGAGGGGGAAGGAATCCCCTTCAGTATCTCCAGCAATTCAGACTTGGCCCAACCCGTGGGCCGATTGCTTTCCTCCTCTCGCATTCGGAACAGATACGTAGCCAGCCAGTCCACTTTATCCCGGTCCGCGGGGGTGTGAGGCGCCTTGGCGACCCAGTATCGTAGAAGGGAAACGATCGCGGGTTCTTCCAGCCGTTGTCGTTGCCCATAATTTCGGAGGCGTTGCGGGCTGATGGCCATATCGAGCAAATCAAGCCACGCGCCCATTTCATCTGGAATCGGTGTAGCGGCAGCATCCCCCTGACGGTTCATAATTTCTTCGACCGCCTCCGGGACCGGGGGGAAACTTCCGAGCTCATTTCCCAGAATTGATAGAAAAATCGAGTGCAGACGAGCAAATTCTGTCGCGGTCACCACTGGGAATCCTCGCAGTGCCATTATTATAGGCCCTGATTTCATTGTAGCGGAGGGAAAGCGATCTGCAATGTGGGGTTTCTGGAGGTTTGTATTCTTTGCATTACCGTTCGGAGGAAGTTTTAAAACAAGGCGGCAACCTTGGTCAGGTTCGTTTCCAGCTTGTCCGTCGTCAATTGCAATTGCTTGGCCTTTTCCAACAAACCTCGTTGCTGACTGAGAGTAACGAGCCGCGATAAAGTCTTTTTATGTTCCCGCCCTTCGTAAAGCAGATAGACCAGGGAGTCATAGTGTTTTTTCCACAGGAATTCGGTTCCTTTTTTTTCCTGGTATTGTGGGATTTCCTCATAAATCCGCGAGATGATCGCAATCGCATGGCAAACAGCCCTTGTAAAATCGGCCCGGAAACTTTGTTCCGATTCCGGCAACTGCGTTCGGAACGCAGCAGATTCCCATTCATAGAGGGCTAGGGGCGCAAAAGGATTGGGGATACTCGTCATACCCTGGTGGGTTTTGAATCGTGTGCGGAGTTCTTCCCCACGCGTTCGCAACACTTGGGATTCCTTGGTTTCATCAATTCCAAGATCCTTGAGTTGCGGTTCTTTTGTGTTGGTAGAAATCTCGGCTTGCGCCGTCGGAGCGGTTTTTTGAACGGGTGATTCCTTACGCTCTAATTCTCCCAACTGCCGAAAGGTGTCAGAGGTCGCTCGATAGTCCCTTTGTAGCAGCTCGTTAGGATCGGTGGCTACTTTTTCCGGACGTGCTTGGGCCAATTCATGAACTTTGGCCATGGCTTCTTGCAGGAGTTTGTGGAATTTTTTCCCGAACAGGAGGTTGTAATTAATAATGGCAGCTAATGCATCGGGATGAAAAAAATCCTCACCAAACTGATTTTTAAGGTCCCGGGCTCGCTGGATGATTCGAGATTCCGTAATCTGACCAAAACTCTCAAAATATTTTGATTCATCCAGTAGGGATGGGAACTCCATTAGCAGATCTTCAGCAAATTGCCGCAGCGGTTGGAATTCAAGACCTTGGAGAATTTGCTGAATCTCGACTTTGGGCCAGCCAATAGGTTGTTTTTGTAGTTCTTCGCGCTTCTTAAAAAGATAGGTTGTTAGCCAATCCACTTTGTCGCGATCGGTAATAGAATGCGTTTTTTTATCAACAAGGAATCGAATCAAGGCCCGCAATGCTGGCTCTTCGGCATTATGTTCCTTTATATGATTTCTAAGTTTATAAGGAGTTACAGCTAAATCCAAAAAGGCCAGCCATTGTTCGGTGGATTCTTGAATTGGTTGATCTAAAACGGAAGAATCTTGAATGAGATCTTCCTTCACGGACGAAGTAATTGGCACCTCATGCCCTAACTCCTTTTCCACGACCGCTGTATATATCGGGTAAATAAGGAGAAATTCGCTCCGTGAAACCAATTATTTTTTCTCCCCAGCCGGATTTGAGGGACGAAGTAATAATAATCATATCAATATCAATAAATCAATGATCGTGCTCTTCAAGGTAATCAATATGCTACCCGCTTCTTGGCGTAGTAAAGGATAGGATTCTTCAAATTTTGGGGAGAAAGTTATAACGTTAAGGCTGGATTGGTTTTTTTAACTCCTCGACGATTTCTTGAGCGATACGGCGGGCATTTTCCAGGGAGCCGGGTTCCAAGGAAATTGCGCCGACTCGAGGGTGCCCTCCTCCGCCGTATCGTTCACAGATCGTCGCTAGATTGTGCAGAGCGGACGATTGATTCCAGGGATTGGATCCGACGGAAATTTTGGTGCGAAAACTGGAAGGGCAAACACTGACGCTATACACACAGTCGGGAAACAGAAAATAGGGCGCGAATTTATTATAGACCTCAATACCCGGACCGGTGAGATCAAAAAAGACTACGCCTTGCGCGCATCGTCCGAGTTCACGAATGAATTCCATAGACCTCTGGTGCTGTTCAAATAGGGATCGGAAAAGCTGAACAATTCTTTCCTCCCTGGCGATTTCGCCGAGCGAGCGGCTGGCCATTTGCGGGATCAACCAGCGAGCCATATCCCCATCCGGCCCTGCTTCCATGACCAAGGCTATCTTCAAGGCCGGCGCTTCCATCAAGACGGCAGTCCTGGCATCCGGGAACAAGGCTCCGTCCACGATTTCGGCCCAGGAAATCAATTCTTCCAAATCGGGAGCGTTGAAACCGAATTTCTCCTTTCCGACCGAGGCGATCAGTTTAGTGCAGGATTTGAAATTGGGATCATAAAATTTCTTCCCGCTCTGATCTCGGCGAAAGTGGGCCGCATCGTCCAGAGTCAGGAAAGCGCTTTGGTGGTGATCGAACCACCAGTTGAGTCGCGGCGAGGTGGAGTATTTGAAATCCACAATGGCGTTTTCATCTCCGTCAAACAATGCTTCATCAAACAATTGTGAAGCCCGATGGATGAGACCGGTGTAAGAAAACTCGGCCTCCGGATGGAAACACGCTTGATAAAGCCGAGTAAAAATGGCTGCGGAGGCGGCTCCATCAAAACAACGATCATGGAAAAATACATTGACCTTCATGCTGGCTGAATATCTACTCCTCATCAGGATTGGACTCTGATGCGATTTACTAAAGATCGCCGGACGGATGCTGCCCGCAATGCATGGAGGCAACAAAATCTAAACTGTTACTGATACTCGATTGCGCCATTATTTTCAAGGTGAAATTATATCGTCTTTGACTATAAAGGTATTTTGATGGCAATAAACGACAAAAAATGTCATTTTCTTTGTAAAAATTTGGACATCGGAAGGGAGCTATCGTAATGAAAAGGTGTTATTTTCCTTATGGAAGTTGTTTTTTTTGTTTACCGAGATTATTGTCAAGCTTTTGAAAGGTACAGAATCGGCCCTACCAAAAGAAATCGGCACGTAAGTTGCAGTTATTATAGGGAATCAAAAAGCAAAAAAATGGGGGGAGCTATAACAAGAGAGCAAGGCTTCAGCCTAATCGAATTATTGATTGTCGTGGCTATTATCTTAATTATAGCTGCCATAGCGATCCCCAATTTCCTGCGCGCCCGAATGGCCGCCAACGAAGCTTCCGCCGCCAGTGCGTTAAAGCTGATTGGCGTCGCCAACGCGGGGTATCTGGCTTCTTACGCGCAGGGTTATGCCGGCAGCCTCGCGCAGTTGGGGCCTCCGGGTGCGGGGTGTGCCAGCGTCAGTTCTGCTTGCGCTGATTTGCTGGATTCGATGTTGTCCGGAGTGTCTCCGGCGAGCGCCACTCCAATCAAGAGCGGGTATCGCTTCACTTATTATGCTGAAAATGCAGTCCCCACTCCTTCCACTCCCAACAACACCTATTCGGTAGTAGCTACTCCGATCACTCCAGGAAACACTGGTCAAAGCACTTTTTGCTTTGACAACACGATTTCCATATTCAAGGATGCCGCTGGGACTCTAACAACGGCTGATGAAAGGGGTTGCAAATTTACGTGGCCGGTGGGCGGTAGTGTTGGCCCCTTGTAAAAAGCAGAAAAAAGATTATTGTTTGCCGAATCCGGCTAGATTGGCTGCCTGTCGTAAGGGAATTCTGCCTTGAGGAACAGTGTAGAAGAACGCTCCACTGAGGTTAATCAAAACATAGGAAGCCATATATAGTGTGAAGAGATTGGCGCCTTGAGAGGTGCCGACAGTATGAAAAAGCGCCAGAAAAGCCACCTGCCCCACACCAAGTCCGGCTGGGCTAATAGGGATCACGGTTACCAAGAGTCCAAGCGGTGCCAGCATCAAATAGCTTGACACCGGAGCTTGCACTTGGAGCGCCATGCCGAAGAGAATAAAACTGGCAATTGCAAGTCCTTGATTCAGGAAAGAGATTCCCAAGATATTTCGGATCAGCCGCAGGTTCCGCACGTAATTATGGGTGGCTTGGTAAAGAGAACAAAAAGGCTGCTGTAAACGAAAAACTCGGCTGAGGGCGACCAAAAGGATTGGAGGTTGGGGCCAGCGATATGCCAAAAGAAACAGCAAGAGCGGCACCAGCAAGCCAAGTCCCGCCAGCGCTCCTACGGAAGTGACTAAATGCAGCGGCATCGGGAAGCGCAGAGAACCGAGCAAACCCACCAAACACAAAGCAAATAAGGGAAGGACCCCGGCCAGCCGATCAAAAACAATACTAGTAACAACCGTTGAAGTGCCCGGATTCTCTTCCAGTTCGCTACTCGTAGACAGTGGTTTCTGGGCACGGCGAGAGACGTAGAACCCTCGAAGAATGTCTCCGCTCAGATAACCGGGGAAGGCCATGTTGAAAAATTTAGAGACCATTAAATAGGAAAACACTTCCCGGTGAGGGAGACGCAGGCGGCTGGCCCGCAGCAAGCTTTGCCAGCGCCAGAACTGCCCCAGAGTGGCCAGAGCCAAAAGCAAGAAGGCCGGTACGCTGTATTGCCATTGCCGCACTGAAGCCCGCAGAGGTTCCCAGGCGATGTCTCCCCGTCGAATCAGGTAAATCACCACGGCAGTCGCCAAAGATAATTTCAACAATTGCATCAATGCCTGCCGCCAAAAAACAGGACGATAGCGGAGGGTTTCCGAAAGGAGCTTTTGAGCGGGTAATAATTGCATTTTCTCCATGTAGTCTACGGCAAACAGGCGAGAAAGAAAAGTGCCTGAGCAGTTTTCCAAAAAGCTACTCTGCCTGTGCTTGAGCTGTTTCACCCGTGGGGACCGCATTGGATCGGGGAGTCCTGCGGATCCATCGGCGTACGGCTTCCGCGAGAATGATGGCGACGCAAAGCATCATAGCCAGGATGAGGAATACATTCAAATATCCTTTGAACGATTCGGAGGCAACCGGGGATTTTCCGAGTACCAGAAAACGCTGGATGAGTTGGATACCGGCCGTCATAGTCGTCGTTGTAACGAAGGCCATAGGCAGGATGACCACCCAGAGGTAACGGGCGCGTCCGCTATTGACCATAACCGTGCCCGCCACGGCCAGAGCGACCACGGCCAGCAATTGATTGGCGATGCCAAACATCGGCCAGATGGTGTCAATGTTGCCCGTTAGAATGAAGTAGCCCCAACAGACCACCGCCAGGAGTGAAGAAAAAATCGTGCCGGGCATCCAGTCCTGCCGGCCAAATTGCGGCCAAAGTTTCCCTCCTACCTCCTGAATCAGGAAACGCGCAATTCGGGTGCCCGTATCAATGGTGGTCAAGATAAATAAGGCTTCAAACATGATGGCAAAGTGATACCAAAAGCTAATCAGCGCAGGGAAAAAAGGGATGCCGGAAAAAATCTGCGCAATTCCCAAAGCCAGGGAGACCGCCCCCCCGGCGCGTCCTTGCAATTGCTCTCCCGTTTCTTGTTCGTAGTTGCTCAGTTGAGAAGGAACGTAGCCCAACTGCCCAAGCTGCTGCTCATACTGCGCCGCCACTCGGAGGTCGGTGTTGATGGCGAAATAATCTCCGGGGGCCAGGCTGGATGCCGCAATCAGCGCAATGACGCCGACCAACCCTTCAATCAGCATGGCGCCGTAGCCGATGACGCGGGCATCGCTCTCCCGGGAAATCATTTTCGGAGTCGTGCCGCTGGACACTAGGGCATGGAAACCGCTGATGGCTCCGCACATGATGGTGATAAAAACGAAAGGAAAGACTTTGCCGGGCAGCACCGGCCCTCCCCCATCGGCGAACGCAGTCAGTGGCGGCATTTTCAGCGTCGGGTTCACGATTATGACCCCGATCACCAAGGCCGCTACCGTGCCGATTTTCAGGAAACTGCTCAGATAATCGCGGGGGCACAGGAGAACCCAAACGGGAAGTACGGAAGCAAAGAAACCGTAGGCCATGATAGCGATCGTGACTTGGCGCTGGCTCAAATTGAAAATTGGCGCCAGCGGCGAGCCAGGGATATAACTTCCGGCCCAAGTTGCAACGAAGACCAGCGCAGCGCCGATGAGCGATGCCTCTACTACTCGTCCTTTCCGGAAGCGATAAAGATAAAGCCCTACAAACAGGGCAATCGGAATGGTGCAGAAGATGGTAAATGTGCCCCAGGAACTTCCGGCGATATCCAACACCACGCCGTCCGGCCGGGTGAACCGCTCCCCTCCCAGCGCCTTGACCACCACGAGTCCGAGGCCCGCCAGCGCATTGAAGATAATAAATAAAATGGCGACAGCAGCAGTGCCTCCCGCGAGAGAACCGATTTCTTCGCGGGCGATTTCCGCCAAGGATCGCCCGTTGCGGCGGAGGGAAGCCGCCAGCACTAGAAAATCCTGCACGGCTCCCGCCAGCACAACCCCGATCACCAGCCATAACAAGCCGGGAAGATATCCAAACTGTGCGGCCAGCACGGGGCCGACCAGAGGACCAGCTCCGGAGATAGCGGCAAAATGGTGGCCGAATAAGACCCACTTGTGCGTGGGGTGATAGTTCTGTCCATCGTACAGGCGATGCGCGGGAGTGACGCGCGTGTCATCGAGCACTGCCACTCTTGCCGCCAAGAAAGCACTGTAGTAACGATAGCCAATGGCCAGGACACAAAGCACCACAATCAGGATGGGCGCGGCGTGCATGTTCCCTAATTTACCTCACCTTCATTCCTGCGGGAAATCAGGTTTCGACCCGTTCAAGAGCTCTTAATAACGAGGCACGGCTGCGATAGCAGACTTAGGTCACTCGCCCAACCGCTACGGAGCAATGCTGCACCGATCAACGAGTACACTTCACTTGTGCACCGGACCGCGTTTTTAATCAGCGGGTTCGGTAGGGCGTCTAAGAATGACTCAACGGACGCCTTTGCATCATCAGCATGGGTACGGGATGCCCTCGGTCCCGAGACGAAGGCTTCCCAAAGAAAAAGTCCTGAACCTCGTGCTTCGAAGGCCTTCCAGTCCAGGAACGTATTCTCGTTATCGCCCACGAGTCGGCGAAGCTCATGCAAGATCCAAAGAACCTGCACAAGCCCGGTAACAAGCACGGTAGCTCCGGCACTGGCGGACCACGCCCTGTTGCCATCGCCAGGCCTGGCTGATGCCAGTTGGGTGGGTTCAACTGCAAAAGGAACGAAAAGGGGGCACTCGAACCCCAAAGCTACTGGCCGACCTTTCTTGAGTTCATTAGCTACGGCCTCGGCAAGCTTGTTGATCTCCGTTCCCTGAACCTTTGTAGACGGAGTAGTTGCGCCGCACCAGCCAAATCGGTCTTTCATTACCGAGCCGATGTCCGCGCAGTAAACTGCTAACGAGTGCATACGGTATCATCCTTTCCGAACGTATCGCACACCCGGAATGTTCTCGAAGTCGGCGTCTTGCGTCCAGAAGGTGGCGTTATACGCTTGGGCAGTCGCCAGCATCAAGCTGTCGGCCATGTGCAGCTTGAATCTTAGAGAGAGGTCAGCGGCGCTGAGGGCAATCGGCGGAGTCAAATCTGCTACCGAGCCTTGCATCATTAACCCTATCGCTCGAAGAGCCTCCTCCTCATTTTTGTGCTGGAGTATTTTTCGGAATACTTCGTAAAGGCTGAGGGAGGGAACCACCAACTCGGAGATAGTCTGAATCGCCGGGGCGAAGAAACTGGCGTTCGATTCATCGGCGAAGTATTCCAGCCAGCCGGAAGAATCAACGACATTCATAGTCGGTCCGGTTCGCGCTCGATACTGGTATCAATGCCCTTGAGAAACCCCCTGGCCCTTTTCATCGACTGCAACGGGATCATTTCAATGCGATTCTTGTACAGAATCATTTGCACTTTCTGGCCCGGTCGGATGCGAAGGGATTCCCGGAGGG
>JACQGE010000074.1 GCA_016199675.1 Acidobacteriota bacterium
ACGCGCTGGGCCACGCATGGCCGCCCCACGGAAGAAAATGCCCACCCCCACCGCGACTGCCGTGGTGAAGTGGTGGTGGTTCACAACGGCATTGTGGAAAATTACTTGCCGCTCAAGCGTCAATTGACGGAGGAAGGGCATCGATTCGTTACCGAGACCGACACCGAAGTGATTGCGCACCTGATCGAAAAATACATGAGCGCTGCCAAACCGATTCTTCTAGAAGAGGCTGCCCGGCGGGCCATTCGTGAGCTAAGAGGAGTTTTTGCTCTAGCCGCGATTTCCTCGCAAGACCCGAACAAGATTGTGGTGGCGCGCTCCGGACCGCCGGCGGTGATCGGAGTGGGAGAGAAAGAATATTTCATCGCCTCCGATATCCCGGCCATTCTCTTTCATACCAGGGATATGCTGTTTCTGGGGGACGGCGAAATGGCTGTGTTAACGCCTGGCGGAATCCGCTTGACGGATTTTGAAGGGCAAGAGATTCAGCGGCAGACCCAGCATGTCACTTGGGATCCCGTCCAGGCTCAGAAGAGCGGCTACAAGCATTTCATGCTGAAGGAAATTTTCGAGCAGCCGCAAGCTCTCGAAGATACCCTCCTCGGCCGGATCAACCTGGGATCGGGACTGGTCACACTGGAAGAGTGGGATTTTACCCCGGAGGACTTTCGCAGTTTCCAGGAGGTCAAGATTCTAGCCTGCGGGACCTCCTGGCACGCAGCGCTGGCCGGAAAGTTCATATTGGAGCGACTGGCCCGCATTCCGGTGGAGGTCGACTACGGCTCGGAATTTCGTTACCGTGATCCTATCGTGGGTCCGCAAACCTTGACGGTGGTTATTACGCAATCCGGCGAAACTGCCGATACTCTAGCCGCTCAACGGGAAAGCAAGCGGAAGGGCAGCAAGACGCTCGCCATCTGCAACGTGGTCGGCAGCATGGTCACGCGCGAAGCCGCCGGAACTCTTTACACGCACGCTGGACCGGAGATTGGCGTGGCTAGCACCAAGGCTTTTACCTCGCAATTGGAGGCGCTCTTTCTGCTGGGGCTCTATATGGGGCAGGTGCGGGGAACGGTTTCCGAAAAGGTTTCCGCAACCTTGGCGGAGGAATTAGCCCGTTTGCCTCTCAAGCTCCGTCAAGTGGTCGGCTGCGATAGCGAAATTGAGAATCTGGCACGCTTGTTCTTCAAAAGCCAGAACTTCCTCTTCCTGGGGCGAGGTATCCACTACCCCATCGCGCTGGAAGGGGCGCTCAAGCTAAAGGAACTTTCTTACATTCATGCGGAAGGCTATCCCGCCGGGGAGATGAAACATGGCCCCATCGCCTTAATTGATGAAGAAATGCCCGTCGTCGTGATCGCCACACGCGAGGAAGGAAACGAGACTAGTACCACCGGTTACGAAAAAATCCTCAGCAACATCAAAGAGGCAAAGGCCAGGGAGGCCAAAGTGATCGCCGTCGTAACGGAGGGCGACCGCGATGCCCGGGAATCGGCTGACCACGTGATTGAAATCCCGCCAGTCTCCGAACTGCTTTCTCCTATCCTGGAAGTCGTGCCACTGCAACTGCTGGCCTATCACATCGCTGTGCGCCGAGGTTGCGACGTGGACCAGCCCCGCAATTTGGCCAAAAGCGTGACGGTGGAATAGCCCGCCACTGAATCCCAAGGAACATGGAATGCAATATCGAGATCACCTGAAAGAAATCCTCTGCAAGAAGTCTGTGAAGCGGGGCGAGTTCATTCTTTCTTCCGGCAAGAAGAGTGACTACTACCTGGATGCCAGGCTGACCACGCTAGATGCGGAGGGAGCATATTGCACGGGCATGGTGATTCTAGAACTCTTGGAAACGCTCCCATCCTACCCGAAAGCAATTGGAGGGTTAACGCTGGGCGCAGACCCTATCGTTGCCGTCGTAACTGCTCTGAGCTATCAACAAGGCGGAACGCTGGTGGCCGGTTTTCTGGTGCGTAAGGAGCCGAAAAAGCACGGCACTCGGCAATATCTCGAAGGCTACCAGGGACAGCCCGGCGATCCGGTGGTGATCGTAGACGATGTCTGCACCACCGGCGGTTCCACGCTCAAGGCTATCGAGCAGGCCCAAACCGCAGGTTTCCGCGTGATTGCAGCTATCTGTCTAATAGATCGGGAAGAAGGCGGGCGGCAAGAAATTGAGAAGCACTGTCCCTTCCATGCAATCTTTACTGCTAGAGAACTCCTCGATGACCCGAAGGAAAACTTCTGACCGCTCCATTTGAACCCATCTGGGGCGTGGTTTCCGGTGCTAAAGAAGCAAAGTTCAGATTTTTCACTGAGCCTGCCCTGAGCGAAAAAAGAGCAGATCCTTCGCTGCGCTCAGGATGACAGCCTCTTTAGGGTAGTTCCACCATAAAAATGTTCGTTTGTTGGTCCTTCTTTTCCCTCTTCTCATCGATTATTTCAGACGATAAGTTAAGAGGACAAAGGAAAGGCTGGTGACAAATTCATGGAATCGCACCGCATGGTCTCGACAGACCTGGAAAAACTCTCGACCGGATGGGGACGATCCGATCGCCCAGGCCACCCTGATGCGGCACAAATGAAAACAGTGGATTCGATAAACCGCATGGATTGGGAACGTGTGGAAAGGTTGGACTGGCACTTGTGGATACTGGCTATTCTGCTGATCTTCGTGTTGGGCATCAGCCTTTTGAGCTTCATGTTTCCCGGCACGTTCTGGACTCAGGCGAATTTCGCCGATGCCACAACGCAGCGAGCCTTCTTCGGCTTTTGCGTGTTGCTGGCGCTGGTGCTGGTCTATTTGCTCCAGCGGCAATCAGCCGTGCGCCGGCTGAAACGCCAACTGTACGAAGCGCAGGCAGCCGTCTTCGCCGCCGAGCAAGCGGCTTCTTCCCAAACCTTTCTGGCCTTGCCCGGACTGGCTCAGTTCCGTGATGTCCTGGCCATGGAATATCGCCGGGCAACCACTGCCCACACGCCACTGGCCGCCGCGCTATTCGCCGCGCCAGGAACCTCACAAGCAGTGTTGGGTAACATGGCCCGCTTCCTGCGATGCCTTCTGAGACGCGGGGAAAGTTTGTACCGCATCTCGGACAGCGCCGTGGCCGCTATTTTGCCAGGCATGCGCTTGAACGATGCTGCATCTCTGGTTGGGCAAGTGGAATCTTTCAGCGGGCGTCCCAAGGGAGAATTGGACCTTCGCGTAACATCCTACCCGGAAGAATGCGAGAGCCTCGGACAACTGGAAGAACGCCTCCGAGCACGGCAGGGTGAAGAGCCTCTATTTTAGGATTTAGACAGCAGTTCCTCCAGTTCCTTTTCGCCGATGACTTTAATGCCCAACGCCTGCGCTTTGTCCAGTTTGGAGCCAGGGTCGGCGCCGGCCACCACATAATCGGTCTTTTTGCTAACGGAACTGGTCACGTGCCCCCCCGCCTGTTCAATCTTGTCCTTGGCCTCTTCGCGAGTGTACTTCTCTAATGTGCCGGTCAGCACAAAGCTCTTGCCCGCCAGCGCCGTCCCTTTGACTGCTCTTTTCTTCTGCTCAAACTGGATGTACTTGCGGAGGTCCTCTAGCAATTGTTGGTTGCGTGGTTCCCGGAAAAAGCTGTGAATGCTGGTGGCCACTTTAGGCCCCACCTCAGATACGGCCTCCAATTCTTCCAGACTGGCCTTTTCCAACTGATCCAAAGAACCGAAATGATCGGCCAACAGGGTTGCCGTGCGCTCTCCGATGAAACGAATCCCCAGCGCAAAGATCAGCCGATCCAGCGGCTTCTCGCGGCTCTTCTCAATCTCGGCGATTCGGTTCTGGGCAGATTTTCGCCCCATGCGTTCCAGGTTTGCGAGTGTTTCCTCATTCAGCCGATAGATGTCGGCCACGTCGCGGATCAAACCGCTATCCACCAACTGGTCCACCAAAGCCTCTCCCAGCCCATTGATATCCATTGCTTTCCGGGAAGCAAAATGGCGGATAGATTCCTTTAGCCGGGCGGGACAATTCACGTTAATGCAGCGCCAGGCCACTTCGCCTTCCTCGCGGACCACTTTCCCGCCGCAGACGGGGCACTGCTTCGGCATGGCAAACTCGCGCAACTTGTGCGCATGCTTGGCGCGCTCACTTGTCTCTACCCGGACGACTTTCGGGATTACATCGCCGCCTCGCTCGACAACTACGGCATCACCGATTTTGAGTCCCAGGCGGCGGATTTCATCTTCGTTATGCAAGGTGGACCGGCTGACTGTAACTCCTCCGATGGCCACTGGCTCCAAAATAGCCACCGGCGTCAATGTGCCGGTGCGGCCAACATGAACTCGAATGTCCAGCACGCGAGTAACGGCCTGGCGGGCGGCGTACTTGTACGCCACAGCCCAGCGGGGAGCTTTAGCCGTCGTGCCCAATTCATCTTGCAACGCGATGGAATTCACTTTGATGACGATGCCATCAATCTCATAAGGTAAAGAGTCTCGCTTCTTCTCCCACTCGCGGCAGAATTCCAGCGCCTCGTCTATGTCGCTGCAAAACTGATGAGGACTCGCCTTGAAACCCAGCGTAGTAAGCGCTTCCAATACCTGAATCTGCTCCGCCAACGGGACGTGGCCTTTGTCGAGCAGCATGTAGGCAACGTAATTCAGATGTCGTTTGGCGACGATGCCCGGCTCCAACATGCGGATCGAGCCGGCAGCGGCATTGCGCGGATTGGCAAACCGGGAAAGACCAGCCTGCTCTCTTTCTTCATTTAGCCGGACAAAAGCCTTCTGGGTCATAATGACTTCACCACGCACTTCGAGATCGGCAGGAAGCCTTGCTGCGGTTAGGGGTGCTTCTGCCAGCGAAAGGGGAAGGGCGCGGATGGTGCGGGCGTTTTCCGTTACGTCTTCTCCCATCCTCCCGTCGCCGCGCGTTACGGCCTTTGCAAGCATCCTGTTTTCGTAATGTACCGCCATGCTCATGCCATCCAATTTCAGTTCCGCGACATACTCGACTTTCTTTTTTCCAGCCCCCTGGCGGACCCGGCGATCGAAGTCGCGCAACTCCTCTTCCGAATAGGTGTTGTCCAGGCTCAGCATCTGGACGCTGTGGCGGACTTGAACGAGTCCCTCTCGGGGTTTCCCGCCTACCCGTTGGGTGGGGGAATCCGGCGTTATTAGGTCAGGGCCCTGTGCCTCCAGTTGCTTGAGCCGCTCCATCAAGCGGTCAAACTCGGCGTCGGAAATCTCCGGCGCATCCAGGACGTAGTAAAGATGCTCGTGATGCCGGATCCGTTCACGCAGTTTTTCGATCTGCTGTTTGAGGCTGGCTTTGGTCGCGGTTTTCATGACGCGATTATTATTGGGTCGCAGGTCGGGTGGCGATCAGGCCTTTTCGATTTCCTCTCGGGATATTTGCAGTTGCTTCAGAATGGCTCGCAGTGTGCCCTCGGGGATATCACCAGGATGGTGAGGAATCGCTGCCGACCGGTTCACCTTTGGATTATGCCAGATTTCATGACTTCCCTTACTCTGGCGTCTGAATTGGCAACCGAGGACCTGAAGTTTCCGGACCAGTTCGGCGTACTTCATGCGGGGATTGGAAGAGTTAAGCGCAACGTCTGATCCAGGGGGGGCAGCCCTTCCGGCAATGGCTGTCCCGTTTCCCGCATGACAGTAATGAGGTCCTTGGCGATCGTTGGCGCAAGGGCCACTACTTCTTCAGCCGAGGAGGCTTGAACAATCAAACCTGGCAACTCCGGGCTTGTGCCTAGATATAAACCCTCTGGCAATCGCTGAATCTCTAAGGTGATTTGATACATCTTCTGATCCAATGGTAGTGGGGTGTAAGCGGGAATGTCAATGATTCGCTTGCGCAGCTCTTCGATCTGCCTTTTGAGTCTGGCTTTGTCGGAGATTTTTGTCGTGGCTTTCATGGCAATTTAGGGAACAAGACTCCCAAGACAGAATTAGCACCGAGAAAAAGTGCCCGGAAGCTCGTTGCATCAACTTTGGCTTTCGGCCTTGTATGCTTGGCCTCTTTCTCCTTGTTGACCAACTCAGTGTTCTTAAGTTCGGACCTCATCCATTGAGGCAGCACAAGTTCCGCAATTGAGAAGGTGTGCTCGTAAGTCCGCAACTGTGAGGCCGTACCGCTGGAACAAGCCAGAAGAGAATACCTTCGGTTGTGAAAAATCCTCCACGCCGAGATGACCTAGCTGAATCTCCAACAATGCGTTACACGGTTTGCTAGTCATTGGTCAGCGATTCACAGAAATGACGAGTGTAGAAACTCCCTCAGCAAGCCAGGAGGCGGGCGGCGTCTTTGGCAAAGTAGGTGAGGATCAGGTCGGCCCCGGCGCGGCGGATGGCGGTGAGGGATTCCATCATGGCGCGCTCGCGGTCAATCCAGCCCCGCTCGCTGGCAGCCACGATCATGCTGTACTCCCCGCTCACCTGATACGCGGCCAGCGGGCAGTTGAACTCCTGGCGCGCTTTGGCGATCACGTCCAGATAGGGCAGCGCCGGTTTCACCATCACCATGTCCGCGCCCTCTTCGATGTCCAGCGCAATCTCGCGCAGGGCTTCGCGCTGGTTGGCTGGGTCCATCTGGTAAGAGCGGCGGTCGCCGAACTGCGGCGCGGAGTCCGCCGCCTCGCGGAATGGGCCGTAGAAAACCGAGGCGTACTTGGCAGAATAAGCCAGGATAGCCACCTGGGTTAGCGACTTGTTGTCCAAAGCTTCGCGGATGGCGCGCACTCGGCCATCCATCATGTCGGAGGGGGCCACGATGTCGGCTCCGGCGCGGGCATAGCTGACCGCCGCTTTCGCCAGCAGTTCCAGCGTGGCATCGTTGTCTACCTCGCCGTCTTTGACGATCCCGCAGTGCCCGTGGCTAGTGTACTCGCACAGGCAAACGTCGCAGGCGATTAGCAGTTTGTCGCCAACAGCCTTGCGGATGGCGCGTACCGTTTGCGCCACAATGCAGTTGTCCCCATCGGCTCCCGAACCTCGCTCATCTTTGCCCTCCGGAATGCCAAACAAGAGCACCGCCGGGATACCGAGATCGGCGACCTCTTTGCATTCCTCTCCCACGCGATCCACGGAAAAGTGGAAGTTTCCGGGCATGGAACTGATCTCGCGCTTGACGCCAGAGCCAGGGCAAACAAAAAGAGGGTAAATGAAATTTTTAGGGGAAAGTCTAGTTTCCTGGACGAAGGATCGCAGAACCTCATTTCGTCGCAGCCGCCGAAGACGGGTTGTGGGAAAAGACATAAAGTCTCGTCGCAAGCACGTTTCAAAATAATAGCATAGTCCAGTGAGAACCTAGCCTTTCGCTCGATTCAGGCTCTCTTCGGGAAATTCGCTTCAAAAAAAACGGGAAGCTTTGCGTAGAGTTCTCGGAAGAGATTTTGATAACTGGTGTATCGGATCGCAAAACAATGCGAAAGGTCGGTGGGAATCGAGATTCTTCCCTGACGCGCATACTCGAACAAGATGAAAGGCGTTTTCACCGCGTACGCGACACCAGCTTCAATATAGACATTCGGACGACCAGCAGTTGCGCGATTATCGAAGATACAGAAATCGGCCTCTTTGATGCGTCCTACAATGCTGTCAAAAATCGAAATACTCCGAATATCCCTTCCCGACCAATCCAACCGCACGTTATAGGGTTCCAAAACTTGGCGGAGGTTCCAGCGCAACGTTTTTTCTACTGCCGGAATAAAACGATGACCAACGAAGCAAATTCTTCGGCGGCGACGCCCAGCATGAAACATGATCTCGATGTGATCAAAACGGCTTCCGTTCATTTCGCGCAGTTGCTTCAATCGCAAGTGGAAGCCTTGGTTCGGAACCGTGGCAAAACGGCGGGAGAATAATTCAGCAGCGCACGATCTTCCATCCTGCCCGTTGACGAAAGATTCAATCTCATCGTATCTGCCCGAATCAATAATCCCATCCTCGAAAGAAGAGCGGGCCATTCTGAGGAGATACCTGCGAAAGAAACTAAACTGTGCCGGAGTCATTAAAGGGTTTGGAATGGTTATAATCTGGAGAAAATTTCGGCGAGAGTTTCCAGAGCCTTATTTTCCCTCCAATTAGTAGGGGCTTCCTTCTTAGCGACCCTTTGCGCAGCCGAGCGCTTTTTCATGGATGGAGTGATCCGACGGCGTGCTTGAGCGGAGAGCCGTTTGCCCTTCGATTTGACGACACGGCCGATCCCTGGGCTCTTCTTGGTTCCTTGCACAGCCGCTTTCCCCAACTCGTCTAAGAACTGCTGAGCTACTTTGTTGTTTACGTCACAACGCTCTGCCAAATGCCGGACCAGTTGCGTTTGAGTCATCCTTCTAGAAGCCATAGAATTCCTTGCAAACAAGCTAACTTTCCTAAATATTATACACCCTACGCTGCTCAGAACAGACGCTCCTGCCGTTTCATGTTGCCGAAGGTGCCGATGTTGGCCAAGGAGAAAGCCACCCGGAACTGGTTTTCGTTGCGTACTGGGCCGAGCGCGAAGCGGCGGTATTCAAAGCTGATCCCGCAGCACTCGTTGTTATAGCTCACCTGGAAGGCGCTGAATTGCAAGAAGCCGGCGCGGAAGTCATAATTGCCCGCAAAAGCGGCGTTGAAGCCGCGGCGGGCCAGATTCCCATATCCGGCAGTAAAGCCGATTTGGTTGGAGGGAGAGGAAAGGGCGGGCGAACTTCGCACAAAGAAGTGGCTGACGGAAAGAAACGTTTCTCCCCACCGGGCATTCCCAATCAAACCACCGTTGGTGACGCGATGACGGGTTGTGTCGTAGTCTTCCCGAAACTCCACGTCGTAATGGCCGGAGGGCCGAAACCGGAAAATGGAGACAACGGGAGAGAACCTTCGCGAGCGATCCAGAAAGGCATCGGAAGTCAGAACGAGGTTGGAAGCAAATACGTTTCTCTGGCTGGGCGCCAGAGCGTTGCCAAATGACGGATCAAAGTAGTACTGCTGGCGCAACTCCCAGGAAAGGCTTTCTCGGAGGCCCTGCGCGCCTTCCTGTTTAATCAGCAAACGGTTGGTGAGAGAGTATTCCAACTCCCGCGTGTTGGTGATTAAATCCCGTGCGTCAAACAAAAGCACGTCGGCAAACCGGTCCGCGCCGCTGACCGAGCGGAAGGTGACCTTGGGTTCTACGACATGCTGAAATGGACGAGCATACAGCGCGCCAGCGCCGGAAAAAACTTTGGACAGTGGGGGTAGCGCTAACTCCACGGCCAATTCGCGCGTACCCCGAAACAAGGCCTCGCCGGAAATTTGTCCCTCATCCCGGCGGGCCCCATAACGGGTAGAGCGATAGCCAACCGTGGGCGTCAGCCGGAACTCCTTCCACTGCAAAGGCAGCGAAATGCGGGGATAGAACTCATACCGCTCCAGATTGGTGGTTCGGAGGCGGGTCGCGTTTCCGCTGCGGAGCGGTTCGCTGCGGCTCACCGCACCCACGGAGCTGTCCCAGGAAAGCCAAAGAGGCGCTCCGGACCACCAGGGACGCTCGACGCTGTTCAGTTCCACGTGCGGCAGATACCGGATGATTACCGTGTCATTGGGGCGGATGCTTTGAAAATTCTCCAAGCGCAAAAACAACAGATTCAACTGGAAGGAGTCAAAGCTTTTGCTCAGAAAGCCCGTACTGTGAACTTCAGAATTCACGGCTTCGGCATAGCTCTGGGTAAAAGCTTCCCGGAACGTCAGCGAACTCAGGTAATTGAAATCCAGCACTCCCCGAACCCCCCGGTCGAGGGGCACGACTCCTTCCGCCCGAACGCTATGTCCGCCCTGATCCACTCGTTGCGGCCCAAACCCGCGATCCTGAACGCCAAAATAGGAGACGTTCAGATAGCTGTCCGCCTTGGGCTTCATCCGAAATGTGCCTTGCTCCATCCATCCTCGCTTGCTTAAATACTCGACGCCGATTTCCGCATCCATGCTGCGATGGATTGCCCAAAAAAAGGAGTCCCCAATGCGGAGGCCCAGACGCGAACTGGTCCCAACGGTGGGCATCAGGAAACCGCTGCTACGGGGAATGCGCCGCAATGAGCGATAAACGAAGGGGGAATAGAAAATGGGAACATTTAACAGGTGGAATTGGGAATTATAAATTCGAAGGCTCTCTCCAGGCCGGACGATGGCTGTGGGAGCAACAAATGTCCAGGTCGGATTGGGTAAAGAGCATACCGTGATTTTTCCATTCTGCACGCGATAGGTGTTTTCGCCCACCCGATCCACGCGTTCCGCGGTAAAGAAAAAAGGGGCTGTCGTGGTCAGCAAGGAGGAACCCCCTCTAATCTGCGCTCCGAAGCTGCCCTGCACATCGAAGAAGCTGCCGGTTCCAGTCCAGAGGTTGTACTCGGCCCGGCCGGCCTGCATTTCCTGATTTTCGGCGGGGCGCGAGAAAACGATATGGCCACCTGCCGTTAACTCCCCGGTCGTCTCGTCATAATCCACGCGGTCGGCGGTCAACTGCATATCCCGGTAGGTGATTTCCACGTTCCCTACCAATTCGTACCGTCCGCCCGTCTTTTGCTGGGAGTCCGCCCGCAAGATGATCTGCTGCGGATGTAGCTCCGAAGGCACCTGCGCGAAGAGATGGAATCCCCAGGAAAAAAGCTGACAAGCCAAAAAGGATGTGCTAACAAGAAAAAGCGTCCTTGCGTTCATGCTGCTCGATTCGAACTGCGAAAGTTTGCCGCTCTGCTTGGCAAAGTAGCATGAGCCAAGAGCCAGTGCAAGGTCGCAACGCTGTCATGCAACCAGAACAAGTTTCTCCAGGACTTTGGATGAACTGCCCGGTCTGCGGGCATCGCAATGCTGAGGCGGAATCCCGCTGTGAAAAGTGCGGGCGCCGACTTCCGCCCAGGCAAGGTCGGGACGAAGGGAGTCCTCTCGGCCCGACAGCCATTCCGGCTCTTCCCCTGACCACCACTGCGGCGAGAAGAGACACTGGTTCCTCCTCAAGAGGGCCTGCCCTTCCACCCCACCTACGGCGACAATTGAGCGCGAGGATCGAGGAGTTCCGCGCCCGGCGGTTAAATCCCACCCTTCCCTTTGTTCCCGTGGAAGAAGAGGCGACGGAAAGCAAAGTAGTTCCGATCCGCGTGGAGCCCCAACACCGCGAGACACGGAAACCGGCAGAAAAATCCCGACGTTCCCTCGCGCCTGTAAACCAACAACCGGCCCTGGAGTTTCTCTCTCCGATTGCTCCTAGCGAACCGGTTTCTATCCCGGTAGTTGCGCCTTTCCGCTTGCGGATGGCTGCCTGCGGCCTTGACCTGGCCTTGATCCTGGCGGCAGGGTTGGTATTCTTTCTGTTTCTGAAGCTCATGGCCGGTTCTATTCCTGTGGACCGTTTCCTTCTGGGAGGCGGCTTGTGCGCCACGGTCTTGCTGGCGCTTCTCTATGGAGGGACGTTTCTGTACGGGAGCGGCGTTACGCCTGGTATGAGATGGCTGGGCCTGCGCTTGGTGAACTTTGATGGGAAACCTGCCCTGCACGGTCAGCGCCTGGGGCGGCTGGCGGGAACCATCGTCAGCGCCGGTTCGTTTTTCCTGGGATATTTGTGGGCTGCGTTTGATGAAGAGAGCCTTTTTTGGCATGACCGCATCTCCAGGACGTTTCTCACCGCCGAAGACGAGTCCTCCACTGCTCCTCCAGCCTCCGGTCTGAAGTCTCATAAATGCGCGTAGCCGTTGCAGAACAAATTGGATTGTACCTCAGGGGCTAAAGCCCCTTTTTTGTCGGCACTTTTCTGCATGGCTGAAGCCGTGCCCTGACGAACCGCAAAAAATAATTTTATGAGATGACTTGTAGTGAATCCGTCTTCCTCCTCTATGCAAAGTTACAGTATCCTTGGCAGAATTTTCTTTTCGGAATGCACCGGCGAATGAGGCCCTATGCCTGAACCCAAAATCCGGGTGGTTCTGCTGTGGCACATGCACCAGCCTTACTATAAGGATTTGTGCGCCAATTTTTACCGCCTGCCCTGGACGCGCCTGCACGCCTTGAAGGACTATTACGGGATGGTGGCCATGTTGGATGAGTTCCCCCGCGTCCACATGACTTTCAATCTGGTCCCGTCTTTGCTTTTGCAATTGGAGGATTACGCCGCAGGCACTGCCCGGGAAGCGATGCAAGAAATAGCCTTCAAGTCCGTTGAAACGCTGGATCGAGAAGAAAAGCTTTTTATGCTCCGCTATTTTTTCCAAGCGAATCCGGAGAACCTGATCTCTCGGTACCCTCGATATAAAGAACTTTATGATCGGATGCAAGCCAACGAATCCGCCCCGGAACGCGCCCTTCCCTTCTTCCAAACCCAGGACCTTGCCGATTTGCAAGTCTTCTCCCAATTGTCCTGGTTCGACGAAATTTTTCTGGCCGAAGATCCCGGCCTCCGCGCTCTCGTAGCCAAAGGGCAAAGATACAACCGCGCGGATCAACAGTTCCTGGAGCGCAAGGCGCAGGAACTCCTCCAAAAAGTGTTCATTGTTTACCGCGCTGCCTCCGAGCGCGGCCAGGTTGAGCTTTCCACCTCTCCGTTCTACCATCCTATATTGCCTCTGTTGTGCGACAGCAATGTGGCCTCCCAAGCACATCCGGGAGTCCGGTTGCCGCGGCGGAGGTTCCGACACCCGGAAGATGCCCGCCTGCAACTGGAGCGAGCCATCGAATTGCATCGCCGCATCTTCGGAAGCACGCCACGGGGCCTGTGGCCTTCAGAAGGGTCTGTCTCGGAAGAGATGCTGGAAATCTGCGTCTCGCTGGGCTTCCGCTGGACAGCCACCGATCAGCGCATTCTGGGAAATTCGACGGGTATTTCTTTCTATCGAGACCCTTACGGTGCTCTGGCCAATGCCGAACGGCTTTATGCACCCTATTGCTTCACGACTCCTTCTGGCCCGATTCAGATGATTTTCCGCGATCAGGAACTATCGGATCGGATCGGGTTTGTGTATTCGCGAATCGAACCGCACGAGGCAGCCGCCGATCTCCTCCACCGCATCAAGCAAAGCGCGTCACCGCTTCTGCGACAGGGCAGGAATGCCCTTGTGCCGATTATTCTCGACGGAGAAAACGCCTGGGAATATTTTCCGCGAAACGGCCGTCCCTTTTTGCGTGCTCTTTACACGCTTCTTTCCGAAGACGGGCAAGTGGAGTGCACTACCGTTTCGGAGGCTCTGGAACGGCAGGGGCAGACGGAACCTTTGCGAAGACTAGTTCCGGGATCATGGATCAGCGCCAATTTTGATGTTTGGATCGGGGCCGAAGAAGATAACCAGGCCTGGGATTTGCTTTCCGATGCCCGCGATTTCTTTGCGGAACAGGAACAGGCGGCTTCGGCGGAGCAGCGAGCCCTGGCGCTGGAAGAAATCCTGGCGGCGGAAGGGAGCGACTGGAATTGGTGGTACGGTCCAGAGCACTCCACCGCCAATGACCCGGACTTCGATGAACTCTACCGTTCCCACCTGGCGAATGTCTATC
>JACQGE010000075.1 GCA_016199675.1 Acidobacteriota bacterium
ACCGGACTCGAAGATGGCCGAGTCGCCCAGCGTGCCCGCAGCGCCGTCGGTCCATTTCACCACCTTATTGGTGGTGCCCGTTCCCGACACCGCCGCTGTGGTGAATCCGTCGCTGAAGGCCGCCACCGGCAGCCCCCCCTTGTCCGTAGTAAGAGAGGTTGAGGCAATCGCCTCCTTGGCGCTGGAAGCCAGCACAAAGGCTGAAGCGGGCAAACCGCCCAGCGTCTCAGCGTCAGCCGCCTTCAAGGCGTAGGGCACGCTCACCAGCAAAACGCGGGGTTGTTCCACTTCACCCGGCAGATTCACCTGCACCCCCAGCCAGCGCGCCTCATTCGAACTGAATAACTCCTGCGGCAACCCTTCCGACTGTGTGCTCCCCAGCAATACGCTGTAGCGCCCCTGCTCATCCAGTTGTACGTTCTGCGTCTCCAGCCACAGCGCCGCCCCACCCGATTGCTCGCGGTACAAAGCAAACGTGATCCCCTGCACCCCCGTCAGTGGTTGCCCCATCGTATCCTTCAGCACACCGTTGACCTGCATCAGGCGGCTTGGTCCGTTTGACGGTTCTTGCGCAGAAACACCGCCTAAAAACACGCCCCAACTCAACACACCGATCCACAACACACCGATCCACAACACACACAATTGTTTCTTTGCATTCATGGATTTCTCCCCCCCACGATTTCCCGCCAGGATTGGAACGACGGTTTGCGGGGAGTTTAAACTTCGAACCACAAGAAATCAATTCATTTAAGCGCGCGGCAGGCTTAGGATTTTTATGTTAGAGCTGCTTTACAAATGTATAGACCGAACTGGTCTAATAAGGTTGAAATCGAATTTTTTATCTGCCCGCAGTGAAATCTACCCAGCAACTGGCCCAATGATCTTTTCCCACCGGCAAGAGCGGCGGAGCTTCTTCCAGGCAGTGTTGCTCATGAAATGGACAGCGGTCGTAAAACGCACAGCCTGGTGGCAGCCGGGTCAGATCAGGTGGTGTACCGGGGATTGGTTGTAAATCGTTACCTCCCTCGCCAGGGCGGGGCAGGGTTGCCAAGAGGGCCAGGGTATAGGGGTGGCGAGGGCGCGAGAACATCTCTTCGGTCGGGGCGTACTCGACCACGCGGCCCGCATACATCACGGCGACATGGTCTGCCATGCCGGCCACGATTCCCAGGTTATGGGTAATCAAAATAATCGAGGCGCCGAAATCTGCCTTGATCTGGCGAAACAACTCCAGCACCTGGGCCTGAATGGTTACATCCAGGGCGGTGGTCGGTTCATCGGCAATTAGGATTTTGGGGTTGCCAATCAGAGCCATTGCGATCATCACCCGCTGCCGCATCCCGCCACTGAAGCGGTGCGGATAATCAGCCAAACGGTTAGCGGCGTCCGAGATGCCCACTTTTTCCAAAACCTCGGCGGCCCGGCGAAGGGCTTGGCGGCGGCTCAGTTGTTCATGCACCAGCAGCGTTTCCGCCACTTGGTCACCGATGGACAGAAACGGATTGAGCGATGTCATGGGGTCCTGAAAGACCATGCCGATCTGCTTGCCCCGCACCTGGCGGAGTTCTCGCTTTGACAGTTCCAATAAATTGCGTCCTTCGAGCAGAATCTTCCCGTCCACAATGCGCCCCGGCGGCGGCACTAGCCGCAAAATAGAGAGGCAGGTCACACTCTTACCGCTGCCACTCTCGCCTACAATGCCCAGCGTCTCTCCTTTGCGCAGGTCGAGGCAGACGCCATCCACGGCTTTCGCCGTGCCGCTGCGGGTGAAGAAATAAGTCTTCAAATTTTCAAGGGAAAGGACCGGGCTCTCTGGCAAAGAAGTTCCTTAATCGTGACGCAAGCGCGGGTCGAGTGCATCCCGCAGACCGTCGCCGAGAAAATTGAGCGAAAAAAGCACAGCCGCCAGGATCGCCGCCGGAAAGAATACCAGCCAAGGAAAAAGACTCATCACGCCGGCGCCGTCGCTGATGAGCGTGCCCCAACTGGACCGGGGAGGCTGCACGCCCAGCCCTAGGAAGCTCAAAAAAGCTTCTTGCAAAATCACCGCTGGAACTGTCAATGTCGCATAGACCACAATCGGGCCCAGCATGTTGGGCAGCAGGTGCCGAAACAGGATGCCCGTTCCGCTGGTTCCCGACAAACGCGCGGCCTGCACGAATTCAGCATTCTTGAGCGAAAGGGCCTGACCGCGCACAATCCGGGCCATCGTCAGCCACTGCACCAGGCCCAGAGCGACAAACAACATGAGAATGCTGCTGGAAAAGAAGACGAGCAGGATAATCACCAGGAACAAGTATGGCAGCGAGTACAACAAGTCCACAAACCGCATCATTACCTCATCGGTGTGCCCACCCCGATAGCCCGCAATGGAACCATAGAGGACGCCGATCAAGAGACTCACCAATGTGCCGACCACACCGACGGCAATCGAAATCTGCCCGCCATAAAGGGTGCGGCTAAACAGGTCCCTCCCTAGCGTGTCCGTTCCCATCCAATGGGCGCTGTTGGGGGGCGAGGCTCCTAACTTCAGATCTATTTGCTCATAAGAGTAGGGAGCAATCCAAGGAGCCAGCAGAGAAGCCAGTAGGATGATGCCCAAGACCGTGGCGCACAGAAGCATCCAGGGGTCGCGGCGCATTCTTCGGTAAACGATCCCCCGCAGGCTGAGCGCGGCAGGAAGGACGTCTGCCGGCGTTTGTAAAATTGAGGCCAAGGGCCGTCTCCGTTATGAAACCCGGTTCAACGGTACTCAATGCGCGGGTCTAGAAATTTGTACAAGACATCCACAACCAAGTTGGCGGCGATCAGCAACACAGCGTAAAAAAGCACTGTGCCCATTACCGTGGTGTAGTCCCGACTGAAAGCGCTCTCCACGAAATAACGTCCCAAGCCGGGAATAGCAAAAATCTTCTCGATCACAATGGAGCCGGTTACCAGATCCGCCACCGCCGGTCCAAGAAAAGAAACCACGGGCAACAAAGCGCCGTTGAGAGCATGCCGCCAGAGAAGACGGAACTCGCCGACGCCCTTGGCGCGGGCCGTGCGGATGTAGTCCTGTTGCAACACTTCTAACATTTCCGTGCGCGTCAGCCGGGCGATATAGACGGAATAAGGCGTCCCCAATGTTATGGCGGGTAGCACCAGTTGTTCTGGAGAACCCCACAATGCCGGCGGGAACCAATAGAGAGTCAGCGAAAAGAAAAAGATGAATAGCGGCCCTAATACAAAAGTGGGTACTGAAATACCCGCCAGGACCACGGACATTGTCAGCCGATCCAGGAAACCGCGATGCTTGACCGCAGCCACGACGCCTGCGGGGACGCCGATTAGCAGGGCAACGAGCAGAGCGGCCAACCCTAATTCAAAGCTGACGGGAAAACCCTCCACAATGATCTCGTTCACAGTGCGCTCCGGATACCTGTAGGAAGGCCCCAGATCCAACCGCAGCAAGCTGCGCAGGTAACGCCCGTACTGGATCCAAAGCGGCTGGTCCAGACCGTATTTGGCCTGGAGATTCGCCTGAATTTCCGGGGGGATAGCCCGTTCAGAAAGAAAAGGCCCCCCAGGGGCCAACCGCAAAATGAAAAAAGTGGTTGTAGCGATCAGGAAAATCACAGGAAGTGAAAGGGCGATGCGGCGCAGAATAAATTTAATCACCGGCTTTCTCCGTGGTGCTATCTTGCCTCCCGCCGATTATCCACCCACACTTCGTTCAGAGGATAATGGTCCAGGGAATTGGGATGGAAACCGCGCACATAGGGTTTGAGCAGCCAGTTGCTGGCATAGGTATAGAGTGGCAAAATAGGGGACTGTTCAATGAGGGTTGCCTCTGCGCGTTGCAATAATCCCATCCGGCGCGTCGGGTCCGCCTCTTGGCGCGCCATTGCCAGCAGACGGTCGTATTCCGGATTCTTCCAGCCGGTATGGTTATTGCCATTGGTGCTTTCCAGCAAGTCCGTGAAGGTTGTGGGATCGGGATAGTCGGCGATCCAGCCTTGGCGGGCAATATCATAATCTAGATTGGTGAGTGACTTCAGGTAAGAGGCCCACTCCTCATTGCGAAGCGAAACCCGAATGTTCAAGTTCTTGGCCCACATCTGCTGAATGGCCTCGGCAATCTTGCGATGACTTTCCAGGGTATTAAAGAGGATTTCCAAGCTTGGGAAGCCTTCTCCGTTGGGATAGCCCGCCTGGGCGAGCAGGCGCGCCGCTTTTTCCGGGTCGTATTCAGTGCTGGCAGGGGATTGGTAGCCGGGGAAATCTGCTGGGACGAAATTCGCACCTGGGATTTGTCCTCCGCGCAGGAGTTCATCCGTAATGGCGCGCCGGTCCACAGC
>JACQGE010000076.1 GCA_016199675.1 Acidobacteriota bacterium
TATTTAATGCTCTGATTAGTGAAGCTTTCAATACACCCTGGGGTTGACGCCATCGTTGGAATAGATACCGGTGGCCGGATTGCTTTCTTGAACAAAAGGACAGAAGAGCTTTTTCAGTCCTCGAAAGCAGAATTGCAGGGCCGACCTGCAGAAGTTCTTATTCCAGTCCGCCTCCGGCGAGCCTATACTGAGCGCAGCCCGATAAACGCCGCTGATCCGTGGATATCCTACAGAGAGGCTGGTATCCAGTTTACCGGCAGACGGAGAGACGGAACGGAGTTTCTGGCGGAAATTTCATCTGATTTACTTGAAACCAAAAGCGGCGATGTAACTTTACTGTGCATTCGCGACTCGATAAGCAGGGAAAATCTCGAAGCTCAATTGGCCCAAGCTGAGAAAATGGAGGCACTTGGTCAATTCGCGGTGGGAATTGCCCATGACCTTAATAACCTACTGAGCGTTATACTTGGCTACACGGAAGTGATCCTACAACATTCTCAATGGAAGCGATCGGTTCAGAGGAACTTGGAAGAGGTTCAGAAGGCTGCAATAACAGCCGCCTCTCTCACCCGTGAATTGCTGTTCTTCAGCCGTAAGACGTCCCTAGATTTTCAGCTCATAAACCTTAATGAAATTGTTCGGGAAATGGAAAACTTACTGCAACGGCTGGTGGGAGAGCATATCACAATGACATTCGTGGAAGGCCCAGACTTGGGTTTCGTGAAAGCTGACGAATCGCAGACGAAGCAAGTGATTATGAATCTTGTGGCGAATGCGCGAGATGCAATGCCGAACGGAGGACGGCTTGTAATCGAGACCGCGAATGTCGAAATCAAAGACGAGGCAAGTGCTTCTTCGCAACAACTCTCGCCGGGAGTCTATGTGAGCCTGAAAGTAACCGATACAGGCCGTGGGATGGATGAGCATACGCGTTCCCGTATCTTCAAACCCTTTTTTACGACCAAGGATAAGGGAACAGGTTTCGGTCTGGCGACTGTCTACGCAATAGTAAAGCAATGTGGTGGCAAAATCTCGGTGACCAGTGCTCCTATGCGGGGGACAACATTTACAATCTATATGCCGCGCAGCATGAAGGGGGAAAAGAAAAAGCGGGACAAGGAGCCAGTGAGATCCCCCTATCCAAAGGGGAAGTGATTTTGGTTGTAGAAGATACGATGGCTCTTCGGAAACTTATCTGCGAATTTCTGAAGAAGCGTGGTTACAGGGTCTTGGAGGCAAAGGATGGTGTCAGTGCTTCTCTGAAGATCAAGCGTTATCCCGGACCGATTGACCTATTGTTGACCGACGTTATGATTCCGACCATCTCCGGTTTTGAATTGGCAACTCGTTTGCGAGAACGGCGCCCCTCCGCAAGAGCACTGTTCATCACAGGCCACACAGAGGATGCGATTCGACGTTTGCCGCATTGGCAAGAAGGTGTAGAAGTTCTGAAGAAACCGTTTTCTTTGAATGCGCTAGCACAAACATATACAGGACACTCCACAGCAGCACTGCTAGCCGGAGTACAAAGGGTAACAGTGTGGGGAACCTCTAACACTCAATGACCAGTTCAACTTGCTTATCCTTTGGGAATATTCGGAATTTTCGGGGATACAGATAACGAAGTTTGACGTGTTCCGCTTTTTTTATCAGTTACTTCCGTAAGTTGATGCGGATCTGGACTTCGAGGAAGAAACTTGCTGTTTTAGCTCGCACAGTTGGACTTATATCCATCCGAATAGGGTTTCAAAGGCTTTTTTTTCAATATGACGCGCTCTCTTTGGAACTGGCGAATGAATTGCCTCAGAATTATCGAGATTCCCCCGCTTTGGGCTTTAGGGGAATGGGCGTACGCATTCAGATTTTGCGCGACTTTGTTGCGATCTGCCGAACTCGGTTTGAATTGGAAGGACTCCTGCGGCTTCTGAAACCGCCAGATGACCAGGCTCAATCCAGCGATCCCGATAGTCTTCTTGGTGGCGTCTCTCGCATCCCTACAAACACGGCAGACCCGCGCAAGGGCAATTCGAGGTCTTAAAGGTGCCCAAGAATAACTTTGCTCTGGTGTACGTTCGGAAAAGGTTCCGGGATGGCTCGCAGTCGGAGCCCCTCGCTATCTTCTATACCCACTACCGTGCCCGTGATTTTGTCCTGAACCAAGCCATTCACCAGCGACAGCGCCGAAATTCCTGGTGGGTCCTTCAGACAGTCTCCCAGGACGGAAGAATAATTTCTGAGAGTTCTATTGTCCAGCCGCGCTTCGCTAATCAGTGTAGGCAGGGCGATGATCCAGAGAGTACTTCTCTGGAGTGACGCGTCAACCAACTGCATCTCCGCTCAATCCGCTAGAGAATCTTCTCTAGGCATCAAATCACTCTGCTTTGACCGGCGAGCGCCACTCGCACTCTCCCGCTGTTTTTGGCATGACTGTTCCGTAGGCCAACTCAATTCTGGAATTTCATTTTCGAATGAGCCTGCCAAATGAATCGGTTCGTCCCCTTGAACACATAAACTCAACCAACAGGATCGGCCACTGCATTTCTTCTTGGGCTGCAGCTAGAACAGGCGTATCATGCCCAAAACAGACGAATGGGGGGCTCGATGGATCCCATCTGGGGTGTCCCTATACTTGTAGAACAACCTCACTGGGAAAGTGAGGCTACAGTTTCTCCCGGCTTAATGTCCGTTTATTCATGGAGGAACCACAATGGCTGTCACAGTGAAGAGTGTGGTGCTTTGGCGGAAGGAAGTTGAGAACAAAACGGGGGTTCTCGCCCAAACTCTTGATCCCGTTGCCAAGCTGGGAGCCGACCTGCAGGTGGTGATGGCGTACCGCTATCCGGGCAACGAGAGCCAGGCAGCGATTGAAGTTTACCCGGTTGCCGGCAAGAAGTTGACCGCCGCTGCCGGGGAAGTTGGACTTGCAGCCTCCTCCATCCCTACGCTGCTGGTCGAGGGCGACAATAAGCCTGGCTTGGGACATGTGATCGCAAAATCGATTGCGGATGCGGGAATCAACTTGAGTTTTTTGGTGGCTCAGGTGGTCGGCAGACGATACTCCGCCGTCATTGGCTTCGAGACTATAGCGGACGCTAAGAAGGCGTTTGCTCTAATCAAGAAGACCTCCGCGAGCAAGAGGAAGTGAATAAGAGGAAGCGGCTTTCCAACGTTAGTGGCCGGTCTCTACCGGGAACGACATAGTCGATAGGCACGTGTAACCATCGGACTGATTCCCTAGATCGGAAGCGTCAATTCCGGGAGAGGAAGAACCTAATGAAAACTCAGGTGCTGGTCGTCTCCACGGTGGAGCGCAGACAACGGTTGTTGCCGGTGCTGGAGAGAAACGAATTGGAAATTTCGGTGGCTTCGTCTCTAGAAGAGGCGCGGCAGAAGCTTTCGGGTTCTACGCCCTATGACCTGCTCTTGGTGGATGCGGAACAGTCGGACGGTTCCTGGATGGATCTGCTGCAATTCGTCGAGAACGAGGGGAAAAGTTGTGAGGTAATCGTCTTCGCCCGCTGCGGAGATGAGCGGCTGTGGGCAGAAGTGCTGCAGTCTGGGGCGCACGATCTTCTAGTCGAGCCTTACGAACAACAGGATGTTCCGCGAGTCATCGAGGGCGCCCTCCAGAACCAGTCTACCAGATCGGAAAGGAACGCCAGACAATGAAGGTTCTCGTTGCCGATGACGATGTAGAGTCTCGCAGAATTGTAGAGATTTTCCTCCAGAAATTAGGATATGAGGTTGTCGTCGTCAGCGACGGTGCTCAAGCGCTCTCCCTGCTCCAGCACGAGAGTGCGCATTGCCTGGCAATTCTGGACTGGATGATGCCTGGAATGGATGGGCCGCAGGTTTGCCGCGAAGTCCGCAAATCTCGCACGGAACCCTACGTCTACATTCTGCTGTTAACCGCCATGTCGGAAGCACAAGACGTTGTGCGGGGAATGGAGGCAGGGGCAGATGACTATGTGACCAAGCCATTCAAACCAGAGGAACTAAAGGCGCGTCTCCGCGCCGGGGTCCGTATTCTTGAGCTTCAAGAACAGCTTATTGCCGCCCGAGAATCCTTTCGATTTCACGCTACCCATGATCCGCTCACGGGTTTGTGGAATCGAACTGCGGTCCTTGCTGCATTGCGGCGGGAACTGGTCCGTGCTCGGCGGAAGAAAACCGCGGTGGGGATTATCTTAGCGGATGTCGATCATTTCAAGCAGATCAATGATACCTGGGGACACTTAATGGGCGATGCCGTATTGAAGGAGACCGCACGTCGGATGTCTGCGGCAGTCCGGGAGTACGACGCGGTGGGCCGCTATGGAGGAGAAGAATTTTTGATCGTGGTGCCGGGATCCGACGGTCTCGGGACGGTGAACTTGGGTGAACGAATTCGCGCAGCGATCAGCGAGCGACCGGTAGAAAGAGAGGGGATCAAGACGTCCGTGACCGTGAGCTTCGGTATAACTGCGAGTGATCCAGCCAATGAAGTGGGGGTTGAATCGTTACTTCAGTGGGCCGATTCCGCCCTTTATCGAGCCAAGAATAATGGGCGTAATCGAGTGGAGCTGGCGGCCTTCCCCGAACTTGCGAACTCACGGTAAGCCCTCGTCACTCTTCGGTCGCTTGCACGTGGACTGCTCCAAGCCGACGATTGTAAATAAAGAACTACCGCTCTTTTCTCCATTCGCGAGTTCGTATTTTTATGCCGAGTACCGGATTATGCCGAGCAGGTGCAGTGCGTGATTATTTGGCCCTGCATTGTAAATAAAGGACTTCCGCTTCTTTTCTCTATTCAGGAGTTAGTAAAACTGGATATTTGGGGAGCCATTTATTTGTTAGGTAAGTTTTCCCTGCCCAACGGTTAACGGCCAGGTCCACAACGCCTGGCTCCGAGCGCCTGTGATTCTACATCCGGTGCCTGCCCTGCCGTCCTTCGATTTCTTCCCACGATTGAGGAGTCGCCCTGTGGTCACTGGGCCAGCGGGGCTCTCAGACTGGCCCCCCACTGCCAGACTCGGAAACATACAAGCAAGCCCTTCTGGCAAACGCCGCCTTGTGGAAGAGTGCGAGATTCTCCACGTTGGAGCAATCCAGCGAGCCTTTGGGAAAAAGGCCCTTCTTGCTGCAATCCGTCGAGATGAGCCGTTTCGCGTAAAGGTTCGTGGAGGCCATTTTGATGTCTGGTTGGTGGAGACAATTCATCGGTTGCCGGGGAAAATCGAGAGGTGGTCATCGCCGGAGAAGGGGAACACGCGCCTCTGGCTGGTGTGCTCTCGCTGCCATAAGCCCGTGGAAAAACTCTACTATTATTCCATCCCAAGCCTTTCCGGTCTGTCGGAGTTATGGTGCCGGAAATGCCATGGGCTGACGTATCTGAGCGTGAATTGCGGAGGAAACCGCTGGTACCGCCGAGTGGCTCGGCCCATGAAAGGGCTTTTAAAGGAAAAGGAGAGGTTGCAGACAAGGAAGCCTACAAAGCGGATTCAGACCCGCCTCGGTGAAATAGAGTGCCGTTTACAACTTCTTCGGGAGCAGGCAAGGCCCAAGACACCGCCTGGGAAACCGAGATTCGCCTGCCAGAGGCAACCACTTCGCCATAGACGAGTTTACCGTGATCTAAGCCTGCTCGAAGTCGTGTAAGGGAAATCTGGATGTCAAGACGTTGCGGGACGTCAAACTCCCAGTCCTTGAGGAGGAGAGGCACATCCAGTTCTGGATGCCCGAAGGCACCCGACCCGCGCGGGGTATGATATAGCGGGCACTGAGGACGCGGCAGAATCATTGCCCCAAGGGGAACTTAAGCTGGTTCTGTAAGCAGGACCGGGCGGCGAGAGGCTCGCATCAGAGTCCCTTCAGCACTCGTGATATTGTGAGCCCGAAACCTTTCGCAAGGATTTCTAAAGTCGGCAGGCAGACGTTTTTCTTTCCGCGTTCCATATCGGAAATATAGCTCCGGTCAATCCCCAACCTCTCCGCCAATTCAAGTTGCGTCCACCCATGTTTTCTGCGCAGGGCTCGAAGCCGCCTGCCAAACCGCCGGGTGATGTTTTCGGTGGACACCCCTTAATAGTGAGGTGTAGACTTTGGGCGACAAATCGGCCAAAGGCGATGCCAGAGGAGGTCAACCGTGAGCTTGAAGGATTACATTGACCTGAGGTTCTCGCAGATGCGCCCGAAGGAGTACGCGGCGCTGGAGAAGTCCGGGGAGCTGGAGGAAGAACTGAACCGGAAGGTGAAATACTTCGAGGACCAAGCGAAACTCCTGTCAGAGAACCCGGACCTCCAGGGTTGGCAGATCGAGGAGATATTGTTCCACGACCTGTTCCCGAAGTCGGAGGAGCAGGAGGAGGAAGAGGCGCAGGACGCCCTGGAGCCGGACCCGCTGGACGAGTGGCACCAGAGCAAGATGTCGAACTACGACGAGAACGGGATACCATTGGGGAAACGACAGCAA